>JAZSHQ010000052.1:0-32747 GCA_045533335.1 Eubacteriales bacterium | reverse complement strand
CACCCGCTTAATATAGACCGCGCAAAAAGAGGCTTGAAAAAGGCAAACAGCCTTTGGCTGTGGAGCCCCGGTAAAAAGCCGTCGCTCCCCGATTTTAAAGAAAAAACGGGGCTTAACGCCTCGGTCGTCTGCGCTGTCGACCTTATAAAGGGTATCGGCTTTTGCGCGGGAATGAACGTGCCTTTCGTAGAAGGCGCGACCGGCGCGATAGAAACGAATTTCGAGGGCAAGCGCGATGCCGCGATAAACGAGCTTAAAAACGGTGCGGACTTGGTTTATATCCACGTCGAAGCACCCGACGAGGCGGGCCATCAGGGCAAGGCAGAGGAAAAAATAAAGGCGATAGAAAATATCGATAAGCTAATACTTTCGGGCTTGCTTGAATATTTAAACGCCTCGGGCGAACGCTATCGCGTTTTGCTTCTGCCCGACCACCCCACGCCGATAAGTGCAAGAACACATACCCGCGCCCCCGTTCCCTTTGTTATTTACGATTCCTGCGATGAAAAGGATAACGGAAATATCTGCTATTCCGAAAAAAGCGGAAAAGCAAGCGGCATTTACTTGGAACGCGGCGAAATGTTAATGGAAAGGCTTTTAAAAATATGAAATTAAAACCTTTAAGTGCCGAGGGCTTTGTCACCCCGCGCGACTATAATTCTTATATAAAATTCAACCTTTTAAAGGGAAAATATTACCGAATAAAGGTTATCTGCCTTACCTTTTTGCTGGTTTTGCTGTGCGGCTCTCTGCTTTATATGGGCTTTGCTTACAACAATAAAAGCCTTTGGATCGCCGCGGGTGCCATACTGCTTTGCGTAGTAATGTTCTTCTATACGATAAACGTAAACGTAAAACGCGTCTGCAATAAATCTGCAAAGGTAATACGCGCAAAGCAAAAGGTGCAGTTCGGCAAAAACGGTTTCGTTTTCGAGCTTTTGTTCCAAAACGAAGAGGAAAACGAATATAACGAAATTTTTTACGACGAAATAGATTTTATCTATCTTGCTCCCAAGGCGATGTATATTTATATAGAAAAACGCTCGGTAATCGTCGTCCCCAAGCGTAATATCAATATCGCTCCGATCGAAGCGGTCGCCTTCTTAAAAGAATTCGTGCCCGATCATAAGCTGGTTATCTGTGTTTGACAATAAGAAATAAGTGCGTCGATATCTTCGGTGCTTTCGCCGCGCGCGATAATGCCGATTTTGCGCTTTAACGCCGAATTTAACTGCTTTTCGCAGTATGCTGAAAATTCCGCGGTGCGCGGTCTTTCCTTGCCTAAATAAAGGTCGGTGTAGCCGTACTGCGCGGGCTGCTTGCAATATTTAACCTGCATAACCGTATATGGCTTGCCCGAATCGATAACAAATGCTTCGGTTAAAATGTCAAACCCGTTGTCCCACAAGGCTTTTCGCAATATTTCCTGCGCGGACATAGGCTGTAAAACCAAAAGCGCGCTTTTGCAAATGTTGCTTTCAAGCACAATGCGCGCAATAAGCTCGCCCCCCATACCGCAAACCGCCGCGCTGGTAACCTCTGCCCCTTCGAGCGATTTAAAGCCGTCGGAAAGAATAAAATCCATATCTACGCCCTGCATAGCCGCGTTTTCGCGCCCCTTCAAAAGCGGTTGCTCGTTAATGTCCGCCGCGATCGCGCTTTTTGCGATCCCGCGCTTTATAACCTCAATAGCGAGAAATGCGTGGTCGCTGCCGATGTCGGCAAAAAGGGTGTTGTTTTCGGTTTTTAAAAGTCTTGCCGCCGCTTCAAGGCGTTCGCCCATATAGCTCATTATGTAACTCCCAAATGCAATGGCGGGGAATACCCGCCGTGTCAGATTCATTTAAGGCATTATCTTGTCTTCGACTGCCTGAACAGCCTTTTTCGCTTTGCAGGCAAGCGTTTCGGCACAGCAACAATGGGTAATAATAATCTTTGCGGTGGTCCAACCCAAAATCGCGCCGAGCGCAGTCATACCGATGCAGGTGCAAGCCTTGTTTCCTGCAATCGCCTTGTTCAAATTCATCATATTTATCACCTCGATGCTATTATGCATCGTAAGCGTTTAAGTTATACTACCACATAAATAACTTTCTTTCAACCGTTTTTTGCCCGAATATAGTTAAAAATACAAGAAATTCGGGAAAAACTATTGACAAATCGTATCTTCAAATATATAATGGATAGTGCGCTTTTACGCGTATTTTTTCCGCGCGTCTTGCGAAAGGGTCAAACGATGCTCGATTTAAAAAAACTTCTCGACGGAAGCTTAAACAGTATAGATTTTTCACTCTCGCTCGATGATTGCTCGTTTATCGACGACCTGCTTGGCGGCACAGCCGTTGCAAGCGGCACAATCACCAACCATTCGGGTTTAATATTGCTTTCGGGCAATGTCCTGCCCGTGCTTAAGGTCAGCTGTGCGCGTTGCGGAAGGGAATATACCTATAATACGCCTATTGCGCTGAACGCAAAAATTACCGATAAGCTCGCCAACGAGGATGAAGACGAATTTATCATAATGCAGGATTTCGCTATCGATATCGAAGATATCGTCCGCACCGCCCTTATTTTAGAGCTTCCCACCCGCTATCTTTGCAAAGAGGATTGCAAGGGGCTTTGCGTTAAATGCGGTATCAATCTTAACGAAAATACCTGTAATTGCGAAACGCGTGAACGCGATTCACGTTGGGACGTGTTGAAGGATTACTTCGACTAAATTTTGTAAAAAAAGAAAAATATATAACTATCAAGGAGGATAAAGGCGATGGCTGTACCTAAGAGAAAAGTATCCAAGGCAAGAAGAGATAAGAGAAGATCTTCTGTATGGAAGCTCGACCTCCCCGGAATGACCAAATGCCCCAAGTGCGGTGAATACATTCTTTCTCACCGTGTTTGCAAGAGCTGCGGTAGCTACGGCGGAAAGGTCGTACTTCAGGTTAAGGATAAAGACTAAACGAATTAGCGTGTTGCGCCCCGCAACACGCTTTTTTGTAATAAGCAGGTGTGAACAATGGTTAAAATCTCGTCGGTCGAGCAAAATTCCCACGCGCAAAAATGCGGCATAATCGCAAACGATATACTCGTTTCGGTCAACGGCAACGAGATAAACGACGTGCTCGATTACCGCTTTTATATAATGGATAAAAGGCTTGTTCTTTCGGTAAAGCGCGGAGATTGCGAGCTTTCCTTTACTATTCAAAAGGAAGAATACGATGATATCGGGCTTGAATTTTCGACCTATCTTATGGACGAAAAAAAGCGTTGCAGAAATAATTGCATCTTCTGTTTTATCGACCAAAACCCAAAGGGTATGCGCGAAACCATTTATTTCAAGGACGATGATGAACGCTTAAGCTTTCTTATGGGCAACTACGTAACGCTTACCAACCTAAAGGAAAGCGATATCGAGCGTATTATTAAAATGCGTATTTCGCCCGTGAATATCTCGGTCCACACCACCGACCCCGAGCTTCGCGTTAAAATGATGAATAACCGCTATGCGGGTGAATGCCTGCGCTTTATTAAAATGCTCGATGAGGGCGGAATCGCCATTAACGCACAGCTTGTCCTTTGCCGCGGCATAAACGACGGCGAATATCTTAAAAAGAGCCTTACCGAGCTTTCGAGCCTTGAAAATATCGAAAGCATCGCGCTTGTCCCCTGCGGACTTACGGGGCATAGAGAGGGCTTGTATCCCTTAAAGCCCTACGATAAGGAAACGGCAAGCGAGGTTATCGATATTGCAAACGAAATAGGCGATAAATGCCTAAGCGAAAAGGGTTTAAGGCTTATTTATCCTTCGGACGAATTTTTCCTGCTTTCGAAAAGGGAAATGCCTTCCTCCGATTACTACGAAGGCTACCCCCAGCTCGAAAACGGTGTCGGAATGATAAGAAGCGACAGCGACGAATTTTTAGAATGTCTTGAAAATATCGGCGAAATAGAGTATAATAGAGAGGTAAGCATCGCAACCGGCTTTGCGGCGTGCGAATTTATAGAAACGCTTGCGAAGCACGCGATGAATAAATATAAAGCCCTAAGAGTGAACGTGTATCCCATCCGTAACGATTTCTTCGGCGGAAGCGTAACGGTAAGCGGTCTTGTAACCGGCGGCGATATAATAAAACAGCTTAAGGGCAGGGTAATAGGCGAAGAACTGCTTATTCCCGAAAATATGTTAAGAGCCGAGGGCGATATGTTTTTGGATAACGTAACGCTTTCCGAGCTTGAAAGCTCGCTCGGTGTAAAAGTTACCGTCGTCCCGCGCGGGGGATATGAGCTTTGCGAAGCGATGACGGGGCTTAAATACGAGTTCTGACGAAAGGACTGATTTAAAATGGCAAAATGCACAGTTGCCGTAGTCGGCAGACCGAATGTCGGCAAAAGCACGTTTTTCAATAAGATAGCGGGCGAGCGTATCTCGATTGTCGAGGATACCCCCGGCGTAACGCGTGATAGAATTTATTGCGACGTTGAATGGAACGGCAGGCAAATGCTGTTTATCGATACCGGCGGTATAGAGCCCTCGACCGAAAGCACGATTCTGCGCCAAATGCGTGAGCAGGCGCTTATCGCAATCGGCTCGGCAGACGTTATTATCTTTATGACCGAGCTCCACACGGGCGTTACCGCGGCTGACCGCGAAATCGCTTCGATGCTCAAAAAGAGCCGCAAGCCGATAATCGTTGCGGTTAATAAGGTAGATACCGTCGGCGATCTTCCCGCAGGATTTTATGAATTCTACGAGCTCGGGTTCGAAGACGTTATCGCCGTTTCCTCTGTTCACGGTACGGGCACGGGCGATATTTTGGATACCGTAATATCCTACCTGCCCGAGGAAACCGAAAACCCCGAAGAGGAAGGCTCTATACGCGTAGCCGTTATCGGCAAGCCCAACGCGGGCAAAAGCTCTATTATCAACCGTATCACGGGCGAGGAGAGGGCTATCGTTTCGGATATCCCCGGTACCACGCGTGACGCTATCGACAGCTTTGTCGAAAATAAATACGGTAAATATATCTTCGTCGATACCGCGGGCATACGCAGAAGCGCAAAGGTCGAAGACAGAATCGAAAAATTTTCTGTCATTCGCGCCAATGCCGCTGTCGAAAAGGCGGACGTTTGCCTTGTTATGGTCGACGCGAACGAGGGTGTTACCGCGCAGGACGAGCGTATTGCAGGTCTTGCACATAACGCGGGCAAGGCAAGCATAATCGTTATTAATAAATGGGATAGCTTGGAAAAGGATAATTCCTCGGTAAAGAATTTCGAAAAGAACGTCTATACCGCGCTCGGATATATGCGCTATGCGCCGGTTGCATTTGTTTCGGCAAAAACAGGGCAAAGAGTCGAAAAGCTTTACCCGAAGATCAACGAAATTTACGAAAACGCAAACCGCCGTATAACAACAGGTCTGCTTAACGATTTCCTTTCGGATGTCACCGCGCGCGTTCAGCCGCCTTCCGATAAGGGAAGAAGATTAAAGATTTATTATATGACTCAAACGGGTGTCACCCCGCCTACCTTTGTGCTTTTCTGTAACGATGCCGAGCTGTTCCACTTCTCTTATCAGCGTTATATCGAAAACTGTCTTAGAGAAGCATTCGATTTTTCGGGCACTCCCATACGCTTGGTAATCAAGCAAAAGGGCGAAAACCCCAAGACTATTTAAAGGAGCAACGAAAATGGTATATTTATATAACCTTGTTCCCGCGATGTTCGGCTTAATGGTCAAATGGGCGGAAGCTATCGAAAACGCCGCCTTGAGCAATATCGTTTTTGTTGCGGCTTGGGTGCTTTGCGCCGGCGCGGCGTATCTGCTCGGCTCGCTCAATTCGGCAATAATCGTTTCGAAATATAAATTCGGTCAGGATATACGCAATTTCGGTAGCGGCAACGCAGGCCTTACCAATATGCACCGTGTTTACGGCAAGGACGGCGCGCTTTGGACGCTTTTCGGTGATATAGGCAAGCAGATCGTTTCGGTGCTTCTCGGCGTTATCCTTTTGGGACAAACAGGCGCATACCTCGCGGGCGCGTTCTGTATGATCGGCCATATTTTCCCCGTGTTCTATAAGTTCAAAGGCGGCAAGGGCGTGCTCACCGCCGCTACGATGATATTGCTTATCGACCCGATGATATTTGCGGTGCTTTTCTGCATCTTCGCGCTCGTGTTGCTTATCACGCGTTACGTTTCGCTCTCTTCGATAATCGCGGCGCTTATGTATCCCGCATCTATCGAGATCGCGTCTGTTGCACGCACGGGTCACGGCCCGCAGTTTTTCGAACTGTTCTTCGCGCTGTTTGTCGGCTTGCTTGTAATCTATATGCACCGCTCGAATATTTTCCGTATATTTAATAATCAGGAATCGAAATTCTCCTTCCGCAAAAAGCCCGAAACCCAAGAGGTTTTGGATATGGAAGATAAAGAAAACGACGCGGATAACAGCTACTATCCCCCCGCGACGGATAGGAAAAAGAAGAAGAAAAAATAAAAGTTTTTGAAGTTCGGAAGAAACTTTTTTCAAAAAGTTTCTTGCAAAACCAATTTTCGTTTTAAGTTCCGATAACGGAGGACATTATGCCGCTTGCAGATAAAGTAAGACCAAAAAACTTTGATGAAGTGGCGGGGCAAAAGCACCTGCTTTCAAAGGGTGCGCCGTTCCGCAGGATCATCGAAAGCGGACACCTGCCTTCGCTCGTTTTCCACGGCCCCCCCGGCACGGGCAAAACCACGGTTGCCGAAATAGTGGCAAAGCTTTCGGACAGGGAATTCTACCGCATAAACGCAACCGTAGCCTCGCTTTCGGATATAAAGGAAATACTTAACCTTTCGCATACCATCACCGCCTACGACGGCATTATTCTCTATATCGATGAAATCCAGTATTTCAATAAAAAACAGCAGCAATCGCTGCTTGAATACGTCGAGGACGGGCGCGTAACGCTCATATCCTCTACCACCGAAAACCCCTTCTTTTCGCTCTATCCCGCGCTGCTTTCGCGCTCCACCGTGTTTGAATTTAAGCCTGTCGAGCCGGAAGATATGCTGCCTGCGCTTCGCCGCGCGTTCGATATCTGCAATCTGTCGGAAGGACTTAATAAAGTATGCCCCGACAGCGTTTTGCTTACCATTGCCAACGGTTGCGGCGGCGACGTAAGAAAAGGCATAGGTGCGCTCGAAAACCTTTACTATGCAAGCGATTGTGAGCTTTCTTCGGAGCTTGCAAAGCAGCTTGCGCAACGCTCGGGCATTCGCTTCGACCGCGACGGTAACGAGCATTACGACCTGCTTTCGGCTTTCCAAAAATCGATTCGCGGCTCCGACCCCGATGCGGCGATATTCTACCTCGCGCGGATATTAGAGGGCGGCGACCTTATTTCCGCCTGCAGGCGTTTAATGGTCATCGCCTGCGAGGATATAGGACTTGCATACCCTATGTGTATTCCTATAGTTAAAGCCTGCGTCGATATCGCAAATTCGGTCGGCCTGCCCGAAGCAAGCCTTCCGCTTGCCGATGCGGTCGTGCTTCTTGCCACCGCACCGAAATCGAATTCGGCGCACGATGCTTACGCCGCGGCGGTAAGCGCGATAAACAGCGGAAAGGGAAGAGATATCCCCTCCCACCTGCGCGATACCCACCGTCCCGATGCAGATACGGGCTATAAATATCCGCACAGCTATCCCAACCACTACGTCGCTCAGCGCTATCTTCCCCCCGATATAAAGGAAGGCTCGTTCTACCAATTCGGCGATAATAAAAACGAACGCGCCGCCTACGAATATTATAAGCTAATTCGCGGTATTAAAGATAAATAAATTCCGCACCGCGAGCAATTTATGCAAAATAAAAATCCCAAAAACCAAAAGTTTTCGGGAGAGAGCACGAGAGAACCGCTTTTTCAAAAGAGGTTCTCTCGTTTTTTTACTATTCCTTTAAAGCGTCCTTTAATTTTGCGAGCGCCTTTTGCTCCCTGCGCGAAACGGTTACCTGCGTCATCCCGAGCACACGCCCCGCCTCGCTTTGCGTCATATTTTTAAAATACCGCAAGAGTATTATCTCGCGTTCGGCATCGGGCAGGCGGGATATCGCCTGCTTCAGCGCGATTTTTTCGTTAATGTCGGGCATAAGGTCAACGCCGAGCTTGTCCTCAAGCGTGTATTCGTCGCCAATCTGCTCGTAAAGCGAAACCGTCGCGCTTGCCGCGTTAAGGCTTTCCACCGTTTCCTCTTCCGAAAGCCCGCACATCGCCGCCAACGACGAAACGGCAGGCTCGTACCCGTTTTGCGAAATGTATTTCTCGCGCGCCGCCATAATTATCGCCGCCTTGCGCTTAAGCTCGCGTGATACCTTTATTTCGCCGTCATCGCGCAGAAACCGCTTAATCTCGCCGATAATAAGCGGCACGGCGTATGTCGAAAATGCGCACCCGCGCGTAATATCGAAATTGCGTATCGCCTTTATCATTCCGATATGCCCTATCTGACAAAGGTCGTCGTAATCGACACCCCGCCCCGTAAAGCGCAAAGCTATCGAGCGCACCAAGCCCGTGTTCTCGCTCACAAGCTGTGTCAGCGCGTCGCCGTCGCCCTCCTTCGCGCGCTCGATAAGCAATCCCGTGCCCTCTTTCACCTTGAATTAAGCCTCTTTTCAAGCGTTACCGTAGTGCCTTTTCCGATTTTCGAGCTTACCCTTATACCGTCGGTGAACGATTGCATAACCGTAAACCCCATACCGCTACGCTCGCCGCCGAGGTCGGTGGTAAAAAGCGGCTGCATAGCCGTTCCGATGTCCTCGATGCCGCACCCGCGGTCCTTAATGCGAATAATCAACCTTCCGCTTTCATAAAGCTTGCATTGTATGTAAATAGGACAGCTCTCTCTGTCCTCGATTCCCGCGTATCCGTGAACAATGCAGTTTGTCACCGCTTCGCTCACAACCGTCTTAATGTCGGCAATAACGCCGATGCTCGGGTCCGCCTGCGCCGCAAAGCAAGCCACCGCCGAACGGGCAAAGCTTTCGTTAACGCTTTTCGCGCAAAATTCGGTTTTCATACTGTTAATAACCTTGTCTGCCATTTTTAAACACCTCTTTCGATTTTAATAATTCTGTCCATCCCCGCGATTTCAAGTATTTTCATCGCCGCGCTCGATGGGTTTTGTATGGTAAGGGTACAGCCGACTGTGTTGCACTTGCGCAACCGCCCCATAACCAACCCCAGCCCCGAGGAATCGCAAAAGCTCACGCTCGAAAGGTCAAGCCGAAAGCTTATCGGGCATTCGCTGTCGATAATCGCGTCCAGCCGCTCGCGCGCTTCCTTAGCGTTGTGGTGGTCTATTTCGCCGCAGATATAGGCGGTGGCGGTCCCGCCCTGCCTTTCGCTTCTTATTTCCATTCAAACACTCCTTTTTTGTTTTATTCTATCCATTTCCTCTGTCGTATTCTGCCATATCCTGCTGTTGTCAACCATCGGTTTAAAATTTTCTGTAAAAATCAACCGTGGGTTTACAAATTTTCTGAAATTCATTGACATAAAGTAGGTTTTGGTATAAAATATATTTAACTAATTACGAAAGAGGTGCACTATGTTTAAAAAGATAACCTGCCTTCTTCTTTGTATGTTTCTTGCGGCATCCTCGCTTGTGCTTGTTGCCTGCAACGGCGAAGAAGAAAAATCCAAAGCCGACGTTTCTACAAACGTTTCGACCGACGGCTTCCTCAACGAACAAAAGAATTGGGGCGGTCAGGAAGTAAACATACTTACTTTCCACGAGGATTCCTATACCTTCGGCGACTGTCAGGTTGCAGCCGCAGAACTTTTGGACGAACCCGTTAACGACGCGTTTTATGAAAGAAACGCTGTTATCGAGGAAAAATACGGTATTAAGATCGTTGTTCACTTCACCGGACAGGATGAAAATATGATCGAGGTCTTCCGCAACGATATGCAAAGCGGTCTTAACGAATACGATGCTATCGTGGGTCAGATCGGTCAGGTTGCTCCCCTCGGCACAGAAGGCGTTTTGTACGACTTTTACGAACTTTCCAACGGCTATATCCACCTCGATAAGGAATGGTGGGACCAGACTCTCACCCGCGATACCGCCATCAACGGCAACATTTATTTTGCCAGCGGCGATGCAATAGTTGAAGACGATGAAGCTACTTGGGCTGTTTTCTTCAATAAAGACCTTGTAAAAACCTATAACCTCGAAGATCCCTACCAAATCGTTCGCGACGGTAATTGGACCTTCGATAAAATGCACGAGCTTGTTAAAAAGGTTGACCTTATGCACGGCTCTACCAAATCCTACGATCCCGAAGTCGGCGACAGATGGGGTATGGTATTGCAGTCCTACGACTTCCTTCTCTTTATGCAGGGCGCAGGTCAGACTCTTGTCGATAATACCGGCGACGTTCCCAAGTTCCGTATCGACGATGCTCGTAACATTCAGGTATTTACAAAGTTCACCAATATGGTATATGACGAACAGAACGTAGGTATCGCAGACCGCCACGGCCATTGGGAGGATATGTATGCCAACGAAACCCAAATCTTCGCAAACGGTAACGCGCTCTTTATGCCTTATTCTATTTCGCTTGTAAACAATGAGGTTATCCGTAATGCGGAAATCCACTACGGTATTCTTCCTATGCCCAAAGCAGACGAGCTTCAGGACGAATATACCACCTCTATCAACGTTTACCACTATCCCGTAATCGCTATCCCCACCAGCAACGTTGAAAAGCTCGACGTTACCTGCTACGCGCTCGAAGCTATGGCATACTACGGAAAAGAAATCGTTACTCCCGAATACTATGACCGTACCCTTACCTATAAGCGTTTTCAGGATGACGATTCGGGCGAAATGCTCGACCTCATCTTCCGCAACAGAACATACGATTTAGGTACTATCTTCGACTTCAGCAACGGCTCCGGCAGCGGCTCGCTCTACTTCTATACCTCGCTTATCGGTCAGCTCAGCACCGATATCGTTTCGAAGTACGAATCATCGAAGAACAGCTATCAGGCAGGCCTCGATGAACTTATCGAGCAGTGCTACAACTAATAAAATAACGCAATAAAAGAAATCACCGTGGGTTAAAGCTCACGGTGATTTTTTACTGTTTCCAAGCGCGTTTGCCCAACGCTCGCAATAAAGCGAATAATAAGAAATCCCCTTTTCTTTTCTAAGCCTGCGAAAATAGGGAAGTCCCGCCCATATAAACGAAGGCAGACCGATAATAAGTAAATAAAGCGGACCAAGCAGGAGCGATTGCAGTGTGTGTCCGTATTCGTGGCAAATAAGCCCGCTTTCGGCATTCGGCTTAACAAAAACGAAAAGACCTAACGATATTCCGCCGCCGCGCGCCCATTCGGTAAAAACCGCGCCCTTGTAAATAAAATGCCTGCGCTTAACGTTAATTAAAAATAATATAAACCCGAGAAGCGTTTGCAAAAGCCCCCAAGTCAGTTGTAAAAGCCAATATAAAATAATCATTACTACACCTCGCGTTATTATAGCATTTTATTAATACTATTTCAATATTGACAAATATAAAACAAAGCTTTAAAATAAACCTATATCGTTTCGGAGGTGGAATATGGGTATTTTGTGGTGGCTTGTCGGAATAATCGCGTTTTTGGCGTTCGCCGTAATCGCCGTGTCGTTCGGGGTGTTCCTTCGGGTTTTTTGGCTTAAATCGCGCAAGCCCGCGGCAGAAAACGAATACGAAATTCCTGTCGGCGATATATATGAAGTTTTCCGCGACGATATGGTAAATTGGGCAAAGCGGGCGCGCGCGCTCCCGTATGAAAACGTCGAAATAAAGTCAATCGACGGCTTAACGCTCCGCGGCAAATATTACGAATATAAAAAAGGCGCACCGATGGAAATACTTTTCCACGGCTATAAGGGCAATTCCGAACGCGATATGAGCGGCGGTATAGAGCGTTGCTTCAAATTGGGCAGAAACGCGTTACTTGTCGACCAACGCGGAGCAGGCAGGAGCGACGGGCATATTGTTACGTTCGGCATAAAAGAGCGCTTCGATTGTGTTAAATGGGTCGAATTTGCGGTGAAACGCTTCGGAAACGACGTGAAAATAGGCATAACGGGTATTTCAATGGGCGCGGCGACGGTGTTGATGGCTGCGGCGGAAAAGCTACCCGAAAACGTAAAATTCGTCCTTGCCGATTGCGGTTTTTCCTCGGGAAAGGATATAATTTCAAAGGTAATGTCGGAAATGGGTCTGCCCGTAAAGCTTGCGTATCCCTTTGTTAGGCTCGGCGCATACCTTTTCGGCGGCTTCGATTTAGAAGAAACCTCGCCTATCGAAGCGGTAACGAAAACAAAGCTCCCTATTATCTTCGTCCACGGCGATACCGATGCTTTCGTTCCTTTCTCTATGAGCGAAAAAATGTATAATGCCTGTCCTAACCGGAAGAAAAAGCTTATAAAAATCAAAGGCGCGGGCCACGGCTTGGCGTACCCCGTCGCGCGCGAAGAATATATCGAAGAATTGCGCGCCTTCGACAGCGATTTTGAAATCGGTTGTGTAGGTGAAACAGATAAAGAGTAACAGATAAAGAGTAACAGAAATGATATGGCAGAATAAAAAAAGCAGTAATAAAAACGGGATTTTTATCCGCTTTGAAAGGGAAGTAGACCCCGAAGTAAGGGGCGCGCTTATGCGCTTTGTAAAATGGCTTCGCGCAAATTACGAATTCCCGATAAAGCTTAACGTGTATGTAAAGAGTAAGCCGCGCATTACCGCGCGCGACGGTGAACGTGTTTGCGGCATCTTCTTTCGCCCCGATAATTACGGCGATATTCCCTATATAAAGCTCGCAACGGGCGATTATGCCGAGCTTGCTTCCGAAAGCGGCCGCGACGATGCGCTCGCTTCGATTATCTGGACGTTCGCTCACGAGCTTACGCATTATTATCAATACGCGTCAAAGGCAAAGCTTACTCTGCGCGGCGAGGAAATTCAGGCATCGCACTACGCAATAAAAATACTGCGCCTATATGCCGAAACAACAAAACATCCGTAAAAGTTTACTTGTGGTTGCAAATGCCCATAAGGGAGCCTACAATGTTAATCGATTCACTTCTGTATTCGCCCCTGTTGCTATTCCTCAGTGATACAAAAATACAACAAAAATGCAACGTTTCTTTTCGAGGAACGTTGCATTTTAAAATTTATTATATATTTAACGGCAAAAGTTTCTTATGAAAACCAAACCCGCTAAAGCGCAAAGCTATTCCGCAATTCGGGTATAAACGGTAACCTCGCCGTTCGATTCGGTAATGGTAAGCTCGTCGCCGCTTATGCTGTAATCTGCTTCCTTGTAGATGTCGGTAGAAATTCCGAGCACAGAGGTAGTAACGGTAAGCTTGCCGTCCTCGATTTTCCAAACGATATCCTGCTCGATGCCGAGCGCGGTGTATGTGCCGACGTTGCCGTCGTTAAGTACGAGTTCCTTTGTAATTATGTCCTCGGTCGTTTTCCATTTGCCCTCAAGAATTGCCGAGCAGGAAACGAGCGACATCGAAAGCATAACGAGAATAAGCGTTAAAGCCAAAACCTTTTTCATAATAACCCTCCGAAAATACTTTTTTAATATTATGCAATATTTAATTCATAATGTCAATATTATAATAACCTATAACCTATTTTATCACTAAAAACAGCTTCTTTCAACAATAATTACTTGTTTTATGCTAAAATTTGTGCTAAAATTAGTCGAATTTAAAATAAAGTGGATTTTATATGCTTATAATTTTAAAACAGCTTTTAATTTTATATGTTTTTCTGTTTTTCGGCTATGCCTTCGGCAAATGGAAAAGCGAAATAAATAACCATACGGGAATACTTTCCTTCCTGCTCGTGAATCTGTTTTTACCCTCGAAGGTTTTCAATACCTTTGCAAAAAATTTCACGGTCAGCTATATTACCCAAAACGGCAAAACGATTATTATCTCGGTCGCGCTGTTGCTCTTTCTCGTTTTGTTTTCTCTGCTCGTGGCAAAGCTGCTTACAAAGGAAAAATACGAGCAAAAGGTCTACCGCTATTCGCTAACGCTTTCAAATTATGCATATATGGGCTATGCGCTTTGCGAAAGCCTTTTCGGCGAAGGCGGGCTTACCGATTTAATACTCTTCTGCATACCGTTCGCGATATATACATATACCTTCGGCTATTCGATGTTAACGGGGCAGGGAAAAACGCTCAAAAAGCTTGTAAACCCCTTAAACGCTTCGATAATACTCGGTATAATATTCGGACTTTCGGGAATAACGCTCCCCGACGTTGTTTCTTCGGTCATATCCTCGTCGTCCGCCTGCGTCGCGCCGATAAGTATGCTGCTAACGGGTTTAACGCTCTCGGCGTTCACAATGCGCGAGCTGTTCACAAACGCAAAAGCCTATATTCTTGTTTCGGTAAGGCTTTTAATCGTCCCCGCGCTCGTTTTCGCCGCCTGCAAACTGCTCTCGCTCGATGAAATAATTATTCCGGCGGTGCTTATGGCGTGTATGCCCTGCGGACTCAATACGATAGTCTTTCCGAAGCTGGTAAATAAGGATTGCACGCTCGGCGCAAGACTCGCTATGCTTTCCCACCTCTTTTCGATAATAACGATACCGCTCTGGCTGTCGTTGATAAAATAAGTAAAGGATGCAGATTATGAATAAACTTCCCGAAACGTTAAAAATACTCTTTGTCGGCAATAGCTTTTCTGTCGATACGGCACAGCACCTGCCCGAAATCGCGCGCGCTTTTGGGGTTAAAAATATACATATCGGCGTGCTTTATATCGGCGGCTGTTCAACAAGAAAGCACTATGCAAATATCACCGAAGCCATAAAAGGCTACGACTATTACGAAAGCTTTGCCCAAAACGGCGAATGGAGCTGTAAAAACGGCGTAAGCAGTAACGAAGCGATCGTAAGCGACGATTGGGATTTTATCGCGCTTCAGCACGGCACTATCGACGGCAGCCGTAATACCGATGTTCAATATTACGATAAGCTTGCGCCGTTAGTCGCCGCGGTACGCGCTATCGCACCCGAAAAGTCGAAAATCGTCTTTAATATGCATTGGGTAGGCGAGCCGTGGCACACCCACCCCGAAATCGTTTCCTTTGGCGGCGATACGAATAAAATGTATGAAATCATTACCGAAATCGTTCAAAGCTACGTCGCAAAAACGCCGCTTCTCGATCGTATCACCCCTGTCGGCACGGCAATACAGAACGCGCGTACCTCGAAAATAAAAACGCTTAACCGCGACGGATATCACCTCTCGCTCGGTGCGGGCAGATATATCGCCGCGCTTGCCTTCTTCGCTTCGCTTACCGGCGCGGATGTTTCAAATATTAATTGGTTTTACGAAGATATGACCGATTACGAAAAGGAAATAGCAATAGAATCGGTAAAAAACGCACTTATCACACCCTATTCGGTAACGAATTCCAAGGTATAAAATGAAACGTACAAAGCTTGCCTGCTATACAACGAATATCACAATGGCGGTTATCGCGAATATATCGCCCGTGCTGTTCATAACCTTCCGCACGCTCTATGGAATAAGCTATACAAGGCTGGGTCTTTTGGTGCTTGTGTATTTCTTTACCCAGCTTTTGATCGACCTTGTCTTTTCCTTCTTTTCGCATAAATTCAATATCGAAAAAAGCGTTATCGCAACCCCGCTTATCGCGGCAATCGGGCTTTTCGTCTATGCGGTTTTTCCGTTTCTGTTCCCGAATAACGTTTATTTCGGGCTGCTGCTCGGTACGCTCATCTTTTCCGCCTCGGGCGGTCTTGCCGAGGTATTAATAAGCCCCGTTATCGCCGCAATACCCGCGAAAGACCCCGACCGCGAAATGTCGAAGCTCCATTCGGTCTACGCGTGGGGTACCGTGTTTGTAATAATCGTCTGCACGCTGTTCATCTTGTTTGTCGGCGAAAAATATTGGCAATACCTTGCGCTTATATTCACCGCCGTTCCGATTTGCTCGTTTCTGCTCTTCCTCGGCGCAAAAATCCCGAAAATGGAAACACCGAAAAAGGTGTCACGCGTGCTAAATGAGCTAAAAAATAAAAAGCTCTGGCTCTGCGTTTCGGCTATCTTTTTGGGCGGCGCGGCGGAATGCACAATGTCACAATGGAGCTCGGGTTATTTGGAACGCGCGCTCGGAATCGAAAAGCTCTGGGGCGATATTTTCGGCGTTGCGATGTTCGGCCTTATGCTCGGGCTCGGCAGAACGCTTTATGCGAAATACGGCAAGAATATCCGAAAAATACTCCTGCTCGGCGCGGTGGGCGCAACCGCTTGCTATATCACGGCGGCGTTTTCAAACCTTCCTTTTGTCGGGCTTGCCGCCTGCGCTCTAACCGGCTTTTGCACCGCTATGCTTTGGCCCGGCTGTCTTGTCGTCGCGCAGGAATATTACCCGAATGCGGGCGTGTTTATCTTTGCGATGATGGCGGCGGGCGGCGATTTCGGCGCCTCTGTCGGACCACAGCTTGTCGGCGTGATAACCGATACCGTTTCGGCTTCGCCTGCGCTCCAACCGCTTGCACAAACGCTTGCGCTTACCGCCGAACAGCTCGGTATGAAAATGGGAATGCTCATCGGCGCCCTCTTCCCGCTAATCGCCGTGTTTGTTTACACTCATATCCATAGGGATTTGAATAAATAATATTGTTTTCGGTTATGGGGTGCTTTTGAAAAAGCGCCCCAAACCCCGCAAAACTTTTAAAAGAAAAGCCTGCATCACGCAGGCTTTTGATTTTTTTTCAAAAAATTAACTTGCAAAATATAGTTGCAGTTGAGCAATCTCGCCGCAACGGTAGGCTCCCTTGTGTAAAGGGAGCTGTCACCGAGTTCACGAGGTGACTGAGGGATTGTCAAACGACATTTAAATAGCGATTATAACTTTTTGTTACAGCATAAAAAGTCAAGCATAAATTTGTCAAGATTGTCTTCTTTGGTAACCTCAAACGGCGTGTGCTTGATTATCGAAATAAGCATACGTAAAAGCCAAATTACTATAACTAGAGGGAATAAAAGAACGTAAAGCAGAGCCAATTCGATTTTATCCCATACGGTTGTTTTGTGCTCTTGACTGTTTCCGTTTTCATCGGGATTAAACGCGATTTTACCGCGAATGGTCAAACCGCCGTAGCTGTTTTCTTCTATGTTGGCAATATACCAATATCCGCCGCTGTGTCCTATTCTCTCTATACCCAAAAAGAACAAATTATCATTCTTTATCTCGATTAGATATTCACGGTCATTCCAGTATAGCGTAGTTCCGTTTCGCTCGTTCAGCTTGGCAAATAAATGCTCTTTAGAATGGGGATAAATATAAACAAATTCTTTGTCATCCATAATCACTTATCCAAATCGTCAAGCTCGGAAACAGGCGAATACATAATGCCGTAATGAAACTCCGTGCCCTTTTCGCATTCCGCCGCGATGCGCTGCTGAAGTGTAGAGCCCTTGCGTATGAACATAATGTCGGAATCGAACGTGCCGATAACCGGCAAAAGATGAAGCTTGTCGTTCACCTTCAAAATGTTGCTTTCCGCGCCCATAACCTTGGGAAGCTGTGCCGAAAGTATCCACGAGAAGCAGGCAAACGCCTTTGTTTTGTGGTCGGGATAGTATTTCGCGAAAAATTCAAGCGCTTGGCTGAACGCTTCCTTAAATCTTTCGGGTGTGTATTCCACCTTGGCGGGGATGTGAATATCTATCGTGTGGTCGCCGCCGCGCAGAAAATCGTGCCATTCGCTCTTCGAAAACTCGGTTTTTTCAAGGCTAACAACACCCTTTTGCGAAATAACGTTGCCGATATATTTGGTTTCGTCCTCGTAAAACGAGGTTTTGCCCACAGCTTTTTCTTCGCAATCTACAAGCTCGCCTTCCTTGCCGACAAAGAATTCGCCGCCCGCAAGCGATACGAATTCGCGTCCGTTCGTGATAATAGGGAAGTCGCCCGTAAACACGCTCGGCACGAATTTAAGAATACCGAACATAAACATACACCCGCCCGAGCCGAGCATATTCCAATGCCATTCGGTAATGCCCCAATAGCCGTTTACGTTATAGCAATTTTGCGTGTAAGCGCGGAAGGAATTAATGTTTTCCTCGTTCAAATCCTTCGGCGGCTTTTTGTTGATAAGCGTGTTGGCAAGCATCGCCGCCACCAAAACCCAGCCTACCTGCTCTTTTTTCAGCCCTTCAACGGTAAAATGGTCGGTTTGGTAGATGTAATTCAACCACGGCGCGCGCTTGTATATTGTAAGCTCTGCAAGGAACGAAGCGCAAATATGCGCGTTGTCATCGCCGTCGATTACCTGCGCGGCGCGAAGCAACTCTGCCTTCGCTTCTTCGGGTATAGCTGTCGCCTCGGCAACAAGTAATGCGTTTTCCTGCGACAAAACGGGCTTGCTTCTGTCGTATTCCTTAATAAAATCGTCAAAATAATCAACCGCATAAGCGGGAAGCTCGTAATTGAATTTTGCTTTAAGCTCGTTAAAAGTCATATTATTCTCCTATAATGTATCTGTTAATATTGCCGGTAATGCCCTGACCGCTTACGTATTGCGTTAAACCGCTTGCAACCTCGCTTATGTTCGGGTAATGCAAATGCCCCGCAAGTATTGCGATAAAACGCTCGGAATTCTGCCTGACAAGCTCGATAAATTCGTTGTTTTCTTCGGGACAGCCCTCGTAATTAAGCTGGAAATAAACACCGCTGTTCAAAAGCCGCTCGCGGTTTCCTTCTGTCATTATCGGAATATGCATCGCAAGCAATATCGGCTTTTCACCTTTAAAAAGCTCGCACAGAGCATCGAAAACCTTACTGCTCACTTTGCGCTTGGAATCGTCTATGCCCAAAATGACCATATCTTCAAACTCGATGATCTGTACCTCGTCGCGCATACCTGAAAGCGCGTGTCCAAAAGGTACCTGCTCTGCGTTTTCGTGGTTTCCGCAAACGGCGATATAAGGTGTTTCGTAACCCTTAAGCGCCGCATCTGTTGCGCGTATGTTCGCGCCGTTTATGTAATCAAGCGTGTCGCCGGCCATAATAAGCGCGCTTCCGTCGCTAGCGGTTTGCAAAAGGTTTTTAAAATGGGTAAGCGGAGCCTGCCTGTGAAGCTCTTCGTAGCCTTCGCCGCTAACGTCGCAAAAGCCCTTTCGCACGTTTTCCCAAGCCGCTGTCGATTTAATCGCTTTTTCTTTTTCGTTTTCGTCGGAAAGAGCGTCGAATTCGGTCAAATGCGAATCCGAAAAATGATATATGACCTTCTTTTTAACACCCTTAAAGGGTATAAAATATTCGTGAAGCTGTATCTTGTCCATAAAAACACCTCCAAACAGATTAATTATACCACGGTAAAGATTATATCGCAAGTTTAAATTGACATTTATTCAAATTTATGGCAAAATAAAGTCAACAAGTTTAAAGGAGCAAAGCTATGATTCTCTATATAATTCGCCACGCAGACCCCGATTACGAAAATAACACAATTACCGAATTCGGCTGGGAAGAGGCGCACGCGCTTGCCGAATGGCTTAAGGATAAAAAAATCGATAAAATATATACCTCGCCCCTCGGCAGAGCTATCGACACAGCAAAGCCTACTCTTGAAATTAAGGGTATGGACTACGAAATACTTCCCTGGACCGCAGAAAGTATGGATTATATGGAATCGCATCAGCTAAAGCCCGATTCCGAATGCTCTTACAGCTTTTCTTCGCAAAAAGGCGTTTACGATTTTAAGGATTTTATGACCACCGACCGTATGAAGACCATCGAGGATATGCAAAAGAGCTCGGACGAATTCCTCGCCTCGCTCGGTTACGAACGCAACGGCGTGCTTTATAATATCACCCGCAATAACGAAGACCATATCGCCGTTTTTTGCCACGGCGGCTTCGGCGGCGCGTGGATATCCCACCTGCTCGGCACCGCCCCCGGCGTAATGTACCCCGCTATCTCGCTTAACACTTCAAGCGTAACCACCTTCGAATTCCGTAATTCGGAAAACGGTTTTACTCGCCCCATTATGCGCCGTATGGGCGAAATTACCCATATCTACAATGCAGGCTTGCGTGTGAACAACCGTTAATTGTTTGTATTTGATTATATGTTTTGTTTTCGGGGTGCTTTTGAAAAAGCGCCCCGACCCCCGCAAAACTTTCAAAAGCAAAAGCCTGCTCGCGCAGGCTTTTGAATTTTTTATATATAATTTTCAGACATAAAAAGTTTTGAGGGTCATAGGGAACTTTTTCAAAAGTTCCCTGAAAATCGCCCCGCTCACGCTCCCCGCAAAACTTTTAAAAGTAAAAGCCTGTTCGTGCAGGCTTTTGAATTTTATTCGTCCCAAGTAATCTTAATAGTTTCGATAACAGGCTGCTTTGCCGCGGGGATAGTGCCGTTGTTGTCGATAGGCTGTGCTTCGGTGCAAACCTTGTCCACAACGTCCATACCCTCGGTAACCCAACCGAAAGCGGCATACTGACCGTCAAGACCGGTGTAATCCTGATGCATAATAAAGAACTGACTGCTTGCGCTGTCGTAAGAATCGCCTCTTCTTGCCATCGAAATAACGCCGCGCTTGTGCGAAAGGGTGTTTTGGTAACCGTTTGCCGAAAATTCACCGATAATATTCTTCTCGGATCCGCCGGTGCCGTTGCCCTTGGGGTCGCCGCCCTGCATCATAAAGCCTTCTATAATGCGGTGGAAGGTAAGACCGTCGTAAAAACCGCTTGCCGCAAGAGTAACAAAGTTTTCAACCGTTTTGGGAGCCTGCACCGAGCTTAAAGCTACCTTGATTGTGCCGTAATCCTCGATAATAATTTCCGCGTAATAATTCTTGTTTGCATCGTAAACAAAGTCTTCGTTGCTGTTTTCGTCCTTGCTGCACGCCGCAAAGCAGGTAACAGCCATAACGGCAAGCAGTAAAAGTGCAATGATTCTTTTCATTTTTTCCTCCGAAATATTTCTTTTTTTCATTATACAACAAAATATATGCTTTTGCAAGAGTATTCTCTATTGCAAACTGCATTTTAGTGTGTTATAATGGTATTACAATTTAAAAGGAGGAAAATCTTATGAATTCTGTCAAAAAGTATCTCGCCGAATTTATCGGCACGTTCGTACTCGTTTTCGTTGCTTGCGGCACCGCCTGCACAGTCGGATGCGATGCGGCTTCGGGCGCGGGCTATGCGATCACCGCACTTGCGTTCGGTCTTGTAATCGTTGCTATGGCTTACTCTATCGGTAACGTTTCGGGCTGTCACATCAACCCTGCGGTTTCTATCGCGATGCTCGTAAGCAAAAAAATGTCTGTAACCGATTTTGTCGGCTACGTTATCGCTCAGTTCCTCGGCGCAATCGCAGGCGCAGGCGTTCTTAAATACGTCTTCTCCGTCGGCGAAGCGGTCGATAAAACCGGCGGCCTCGGCTCGAACGCACTTTTCCAGGGCGATATCCTCGCTTCTATCATTATCGAAGTTCTTCTTACCTTTATCTTCGTTATCGCTATTCTCGGCGTCACCTCGAAGGTAGAAAACGGTAGCGTTGCAGGCCTTGTAATCGGCGGCGCGCTCACTCTCGTTCACCTTATCGGTATCGGCTTAACCGGCACCTCGGTCAACCCCGCGCGTTCCTTCGGCCCCGCACTCCTTGCAGGCGGCGAAGCGCTTTCCAACGTTTGGGTGTTCATCGTTGCACCCCTCGTCGGCGGTATCCTCGCAGCAGTTGTTTACAAGCTTTTGGCAGGTAAAGAACAGTAAAATAGCAATAAAAAGCTCGGCCGCGTGCCGAGTTTTTTTTATCTGATATTATTGAGAGAAAACCTTTTTGAAAAAAGTTTTTCTCTCAAACTCTCATTTCAAAAACGTTTCAAAAATATCAAAAACAAGTCTGTAAAACCAAAAAATGATACACTTTAAAACTTTTAATACTAAAAAGTTTTGAAGAGAGCGCGAGAGGGACTTTTTCAAAAGTCCCTCTCGTATTATAGATTAATAATTAAAAAAGTATAATCAAGAACTGCGAAACGAGTACGACAGCGATAAGTGCGATGGGGTAGGTCGAAGCGTAAGCCGCCGCAACGTCCTCGGTGCCTGCCGTGCCGATAAGAGTACCGAGCGCGGGGGTGCTTGTCATACCGCCGGTAATCGAGCCGAGGTTGTTAAGCAGGCTCAATTTAAGCACGTACTTCGCAAAGAGGAAGCCGACAACAAGCGGTACGATAGTCATAACAATGCCGTAAACGAAATACATCGCGTCGAAGTTCTCTACAAATTCCGCGCCGCCGGGGATACCCGCGCCGACAAGGAAGAGAACGAGTCCAAGCTCACGGAAGAGCTTTAAGGTGCCCTGAGTGGGCATAATGTTGATTCTGCCGATGCGCGAGAAGTGGCCGAGCACAAGGCTGACAAGCAAGCAACCGCCGGTTGTGGTAAGCGAGAAGCAGGTGCCGCTTAAGCCGTCGCCAGAAAGCGGAATTTTGATCTGACCGATAACCGTACCGAGTATCGCTGCAAGCGAAAACGCCGCGATGCCCATATGGTCGATATCGAAAAGCTTGCCGGTGAAGGACTTTTTGGTTTCTTCCTGCTTGATAACGAGCTTTGCGCGTTCCTCATCCATATTTGCTTTGGTAAGCTTGGGAATAAGCTGAACGAACAGCACAACGCCGATAACGCCAAAGATGTAAGCGATACCGTGACCGACCGAAACAAGCGCCTGATATTCAGAAGCAACCGTTGCCTTTGCCGCAGAGAATGCGGGGGTAGAGGTGAGCGAGCCCGAAAGCAAGCCGACTATCATCGCGACAAATCCATCCTGCGATTCGATCGCGCCGCCGTAGCCGACAACCTCGCCCATAGCGATACAGCCTGCCGCGGAAAGACCGCCTGCGAGAATGATAATAAGACCTAAAAGAACGTAGCTTTTGAAGTTTCTCTTGAAATTACCGAAGAATTTAGGGCCTGCAATAAAGCCGACCGAGGTAACGAAGAGAACAAGCCCAAGACTTTCGATAAGCGAAAGCCCGCTGTTGAAATCGTAGGGCGCAGAAGAGCCGCTGAAGATAAGCGCGCCTTCGGCGTTTACAGAAAAGCAGAGTGCGCCGACGATAAGTGCGATAATAAACACGCCCGCGTCACCCAGGGATATGCCCTTGACAGTAATTCTGCCAAGAGCGTAACCAGCCATTAAAACTGCAAATACAACGAAAATAAGGGTAGAAATGTTACTTATGGAGATAACTCCACCGAATAAAGTCATCGTCTGTCGACCTCCGTATTAACCGTTAACCTTTCTGGTGTAATCGGGAAGAAGCTTGGGCGATACGGTATCGGTTACAATACCCGCATCGGCAATTTCCTTCTCGAATCTTGCAACGTGGTCGAGGTTGAGCTTGCCGACAGTAATGTTCTTGCAAGCCGCGCCTGCCGATTTACCTGCGATTCTGCCGAATACGATAATATCGAGCAGCGAGTTACCCATAAGTCTGTTTTTGCCGTGGATACCGCCGACAGCTTCGCCCGCAACGAAAAAGATTTTAACGTTGGTGGTCATACCGTCGGGAGTAATGTCAAGACCGCCGTTCTGGTAGTGAAGGGTGGGGTAAACGAGAATCGGCTCCTTGCGGATGTCGATGCCGTACTTGCCGAACATTCTCATCATCGCGGGGATGCGCTTTTCGATAGTGCCTTCGCCGCCGATAGCTTCGATCATAGGAGTGTCGAGCCATACTGCAAGACCTTGGTCGGTTTCAACACCGTTGCCGCGGGTAGAGCATTCGCGGATAATCGAAGCCGCAGAAACGTCACGCGTTTCGAGCGGGTGCATAAATACTTCGCCGTTTACGTTAACAAGCTTTGCGCCGAGCGAGCGTACCTTTTCGGTAACAAGCGCACCGAAAATCTGCTCGGGATAAGCCGCACCCGTGGGGTGATACTGAAGCGTTTCGGCATAAAGAAGCTTTGCGCCTGCGCGGTAGCCGAGCACAAGTCCGTCTGCCGTTGCGCCGTAGTGGTTGGAGGTGGGGAAGCCCTGATAGTGCATTCTGCCCGCACCGCCGGTTGCGATAATAACAGTCTTTGCCTTTGCAACAAGCAATTCCTTGGTTTCCATATTAAGCAATACAGCACCTGCCGCGTTGCCGTTTTCATCAAGAATTAGCTCGATAGCAGAGGTAAAGTCAACAACAGGAATGTTTCTGTTAAGAACTTCATCGCGTAAAGTTCTCATAATTTCCGCGCCGGAATAGTCCTTCGCCGCGTGCATACGCTTTCTCGAGGTACCGCCGCCGTGGGTGGTTACCATAGTGCCGTCTTCGGTCTTGTCGAACTCAACGCCGAGCTCGGAAAGCCACTGAATAGCTTCGGGAGCATCGCAAACAAGCTTCTGCAAAAGCTCGCGCTTTGCCGCAAAGTGACCGCCGCCGAATGCATCTACAAAGTGGATAGCAGGGGAGTCGTTGGGCTTGTCGGCAGCCTGAATACCGCCTTCCGCCATCATGGTGTTTGCATCGCCGATACGAAGTTTGGTAACGATCATAACGTTCGCGCCTGCTTCGTGAGCTTCGATAGCCGCAGAAGAGCCTGCGCCGCCGCCGCCGATAACGAGCACGTCAACGTCGTAATCGGGGTTTTCAAGGTCGATGTCGGAAGCAGTTATACGGCTGTGCGCCTGAAGCGTAGCCGCAAGCTCCTTGGGTACCTTGTCACCCTTGTTGGGACCTATTTTAAGAAGCTCGAATTCATCCTGCTTGTAATCGGGATGATATTCTGCAAGAAGATCTGTTTTTTGCTGTGCGGTCATTCTTGCGGGCTCGAGAGCGATGTTTTTCTCTCTTGCCGCTTCGACTGCCGCTAAAGATTTCTGAAATTTTTCGGAATACATTATAAAGCCCTCCTTATTTCTCGATCTCGCGGTTGTTGTAAAGCTCTTTCATTTCCTCAATGGGCTTTTGCATCAAAGCTTCGATGAGTTCGGTGAAAGTGCCGTCCTTGATCTCGCGAACGCGGTCGTTAAGATGTCCGCAATCGGGAGCAAGGTATTTGCCGTTGATACGGCGTGCGAGCATAGCTACCTGAGGATGCGAGATACCTGCGGGGCAACGCGAAGAGCAAACACCGCACATTACGCAGTCGAAGGATTCCTCTGCACACTTTTCGAAATCGCCGCGCTGTGCGTAAGCGATATACTGCATAACGTTCAATTCCTGAGTGCAGGCCTTGGTGCAGGCGTTACAGCCGATGCAGGCGTAAATTTCGGGGTAAAGCTGCATCATAACCGTTTCGGTAACGGGTACCTTGTTTATATCGTAAACCTGCTTAACAAGGGGGAAGAAGGGAAGAGTGGCAATATACATATTGTCCTCAACCTTGGTCTGGCAGGCAAGGCAGGATTTAAGCTCCTTGTCGCCTTTAATGCGGTAAATGGTAGCGCAGGCACCGCAGAAGCCGTTTCTGCAGCCGCAACCGCGAACAAGCTGGTAACCCGCGTATTCCATAGCGTTCATTATAGTTAAATTGTCCGGAACTTCGTACTTTTTACCGAACAGAAAAATGTTGACCATATTTGCCATTTGATAAATCTCCTTATAACCTCATAGGAAATTGATTTTATTCAATTAAATTTTGTTTTTTTCGGGGACATGTGCCTCGAAAAAAACTCCTATCGGATTCGCAAGTGCACATGTGAAGCATGGGCGCGCAGGCGCGAGCGGACGAATCCGTTTTCAATCGAAAACTCGATTTTCGATTGAGAGCGAAGCGATATTAATATTCGTTGGGAAGCTCGTCAAGCTCGTCAAGACGGAATACGGGGCCGTCCTTGCAAACGTACTTCGAGCCTACGTTACATCTGCCGCATTTGCCTATCGCGCACTTCATTTTAAGCTCAAGCGTGGTATATACCTGCTCCTTCTTAAAGCCGAGCTCGGTAAGTCCCGCAAGGGTGAACTTGATCATAATGGGAGGTCCGCAAAGGATAACGGTCTTGTCGGTGTCAAAGCCGAGCTCCTTAACGTAGTTGGGAACAAAGCCTACGTGGCCGTCCCACTCGGGTTGCTCGCGGTCGATGGTAAGGTAAACGGTTACGCCCTCGTCCTTGCACCATTCGTCGATAATTTCGCGGTACTGAAGCAGGTCTTCCTTGCTTCTTGCGCCGTAAACTATGTCGATCTTGCCGTATCTGTCCTTGTAGTGGCGAACGTAGTTAATAACAGAGCGAAGAGGTGCAAGCGCAACACCGCCCGCGATAAACAGCAGATTCTTGCCCGCAAATTCGGTATCAACGGGGAAGGGGTTGCCGTAAGGTCCGCGAATGGTAATGTTCTGGCCAACCTCTGCTTGGTGCAGCCAATCGGTAAGACATCCGCACTTCTTTATCGAAAATTCCATATACTCGGTGTTTGTGGGCGAGGATGTGATAGAGAACATCGCTTCACCTACACCGGGGATAGAAAGCATCGCGCATTGACCGGGTCTGTGGTCGAACGCCTTTTTGCCGTCGGGTGTAACCACGCGGAAGGTCTTAATGTCGGGAGTATCCAAACGAACGTCGGTAATAACGCCGACAACGGGTATCAAAGGCTCTTTGCGAGTGTTCATTCTGCGTTACCTCCGATAGTTTTCATTACTTTAACGATATTCATAGAGATAGGACACTTTGCCAAGCATCTGCCGCATCCCACACAGCCGAATATACCTTCGTTGTTTTCGGGATAATATACCAGCTTGTGCATAAATCTCTGTCTAAAACGCTCTACCTGACTCAAACGGTTGTTGCCGTGCGCCATTTTGGTAAAGTCGGAATACATACAAGAGTCCCAGCAACGGTATCTGATAACCGCGTTGCCGGTGTTGAAGTCCTTAACGTCGTAGCATTGGCAGGTTGGGCAAACAAAGGTGCAGGTGCCGCAACCCAAGCAAGCTTCCGAAAGGCTCTTCCATTCGGGACGGTTAAACAGCTCCAAGGTCTTGCCGCCGCCAAATCCGTTTGTGGTAAGCGTTGCAAGCGGAAGCTTTTCCATAATCTTTGCGGTTTGCTCCTTTTGTGCAACGACTGCAGATTCGTCGCATTCCTCAAGACCGAGCGTGCCTAAAAGCTTTTCGCCCTTTTCGGTGTTTGCCTGCCAATAAACAGCTTCTTCGGTCCTCCAAACGGTAATATCACCGCCGGGGTTGGTGCAATCGATACCGAAGGTCTTGCAGAAGCAGGTTTCGGTGGGTCTTGTGCAGGCACAGGAGATAATAACACCGTTTTCTCTGCGCGAAGCATAGTAGCTGTCGTAGGGGTCGACAAGGAATACTCTGTCGAGAATATCAAAGCTTCTTACGTCGCAAGCGCGAACGCCGAATACTACGAAATTCTCGGATTCCTCGCGTATGTCGTCGATAGAGATGTTTTTGCCCTCTACCTTGAACTTCATAAGGTCTTCGACCTGCGGGAAGAAGAAATCTTTGGGAGATTTAACCGTGTTTAACGATTTGCTCCATTCAATACCCTCTGCCCACTTGGTGTATTCGGTCTTGCCGTCCTTGTCGGCAGGGAGATATAAGGATGCATCGCTTGCGATTTTCGCAAAAATACCGTTCAATGCGTCGTATGAACATTTAAGCATTATTCGCCCCTCCCTTCAAATACCTCAGAAGGCTCGATATCATCGGTGGTGTAGTTAACAAGCGGCGCGCGCGAGCCAACCTCTGCGCCTGCCTGATACTCGCCGTAGAAGCTGTCGATATCCTTAATGAACTTGCGGTTAAGCAAATGCAAGGGAATGTGCTGAGGGCAAACGCGAGAGCATTCGCCGCAGTCGGTGCAACGTCCCGCAACGGGGAACGCACGAATGATGTGGAACATCTTTTCTTCGAACTCGTTGGTGGGAGCTTTGTTTTCAACACCCGATTTTGGGTTGTCGAACACGCACTTTTCGCAGGTGCAGGCAGGGCATACGTCCCTGCAGGCATTACAGCGAATGCATTTCGAAAGCTCGTTCTGCCAAAAAGCAAAGCGTTCGTCGGGTGTCATTGCTTCAAGCCTTGCAACCTCGTCGAAACGGTTGGATTCAACAACTTCGCCCTCGTCGCCCAAAAGCTCGTCGAAGTTTACGTGCTTCTTGCTCTTGCAGTTAACACAGCGTTCAAGAAGAACTTCGTTTGCATCAATTTCGTATTTGTCGCCGTAAATGGTGTTAACGGTAATCTTTTCGCCGCAGTCAATGCCGGAAATACCGTCGCCGACAATATCTCTTATCTTGTTTATGTCTGCCATACCCTCGCAGGGGATTCCGACAGCATAAACCTTGCTTCTGTCAAATCTGTGCTCGGTAAGGAGCTGGTTAAAGCTGTAAGTATCGCAGGGCTTAAGGAAAACAAGAATCTTTCCTTCTGCCTTGATAGTCTTTTTTACAAGATATTTAGAAAAGTTTGCGCCGCAAAAGTCGTTAAAAACGAATTCCTTTTCAAGCTCCTCTCTGCTTTCGAACAAAGCAGGAGTTATGTCGTAATCAAATTCGCCCTTCTTCCAGCCCAAAACACAGCAAACGTCGCCGTTTTCGAGCATAGAAGCCGCTTTTTCGACCAAAACGTCACGGGTTATTTTTTGCATCGGAGGTCCTCCAATCTCTTGTTTTCGCCCAAGGCAGCAACCTTTTCGGCGAAATCATTCATCGTAGCGGCGAACTTTGCACCCTCTGCCGCCGAAACCCATTCAACTCTCGTTCTTTCTCTTTCAATGCCCAAATAATCAAGCATCGAGAAGAGCAGAGCCATTCTGCGGCGGGTATAGTAGTTACCCGAGGTGTAGTGGCAGTCACCGGGGTGACAGCCGCAAAGGATAACGCCGTCTGCACCGCGCTGGAACGCGCGAAGCACGAACATCGGATTAACTCTGCAGGAGCAGGGAACACGAATAATTTTAACGTCTGCGGGGTAATTCAAACGGTTGTTGCCCGCAAGGTCTGCGCCCGCATAGGAGCACCAGTTACAGCAAAACGCCACGATAAGCGGCTTGTATTCTTTTACTTGCATATTGCGTCTACCTCCGCTATAATCTGTTCGCTCGCAAAGCCCTTAAGGTCCATAGCACCCGAGGGGCAGGCAACCGTACAACAGCCGCAACCCTGACATACCGCGGGGTTTACAACGGCGATACGGCGAACAAGCGTCGTTCTGTCGGGCATACGGAATTCCTTGTCCTCGTAGGTGATCGCACCGTAAGGACATACTCTTTCACAGCTCGAACAGCCGTTACACATCATTTCGTTCGAATGTGCAACACAGGGGTTGCCGGTAAGCTTATCCTTGGCAAGCAAACCGATAACCTTCGAAGCTGCCGCGCCGGCCTGAGCAACCGTTTCGGGAATATCCTTCGGACCTTGGCAGGCACCCGAAAGGAATACACCCGCCGTCGGGCTTTCAACGGGACGAAGCTTGGGGTGAGCTTCTGTAAAGAAGTCGTTGGTGTCCATACTTGCGGTAAGAAGTGTAGCAAGCGGACGAGCCGACTTGTCGGGCTCGATAGCTGCGGCAAGAACAACAAGGTCTGCTTCTATCTTCAACTGCTTGTTGTCGAGCAGATCGGAAGCCTGAACGATAAGCTTGTCGCCTTCGGGAACGACCTTGCCTACCATACCCTTAATGTAATGAACGCCGTATTCTTCAACCGCTCTGCGGTAGAATTCATCGAAGTTCTTACCGGGAGTTCTAACGTCGATATAGAATACGTAGACCTCGGTATCGGGGTACTTATCTCTGGTGAGCATCGCGTGCTTTGCGGTGTACATACAGCAGATCTTCGAGCAGTATTCCTTGCCCTTTTCGTTGCAGGCATCGCAACGCGAGCCTACGCACTGCACAAATACGATCTTTTCGGGATGCTTGTGGTCGGAGGGACGTAAAAGCTTACCTGCGGTAGGACCTGCCGCGTTGGTAAGACGTTCGAATTCAAGAGAAGTAATAACGTCCTTCGACTGGTTATATGCAAATTCATCGAACTTATCCATACTAATGGGGTTAAAACCGGTTGCAACAACGATTGCGCCGTACTTTTCTTCGATAAATTCATCCTTCTGAGTATAATCGATAGCGCCTGCGGCACAAACCTTCGAGCAAACGCCGCATTTGCCGTTTTTAAGCATATTGCAGTAATCGGGGTCGATGGTCGCAACCTTCGGTACTGCCTGAGCAAAGGGAATGTATATCGCACGCTTGGTGTCCATATTAAGGTTAAAGTCGTTGGGGACCTTCTTCATCGGACACTTTTCGGTACAAGCTCCGCAACCCGTGCAAAGCTCTTCCTTAACGTAACGCGCCTTCTTTTTAATAGTAACGTCGAAGTTACCTACAAAGCCCTTAACGTCTGTGACTTCGCTGTAAGAGAAAATACGAATCTTCTCGTTTTGGGCAACGTCAACCATTTTCGGGGTAAGGATACAAGCCGCACAGTCAAGCGTGGGGAAGGTCTTGTCGAGCTGTGCCATCTTGCCGCCGATAGTCGGCTTCTTTTCTACAATGTCGACCTCAAAGCCCGCGTCTGCAATATCAAGCGCGGTCTGAATACCTGCAATACCGCCGCCGATAACCAGCGCGCGCTTGGTAACGGGCGATTCACCGGGGACTAAAGGGGTGTTGAGGTTGACCTTCGCGATAGCCGCTTTACCGAGGATAATAGCCTTTTCCGTGCCGACAGCCATTTCCTTATGTACCCAAGAGCATTGCTCGCGGATGTTCGCGATTTCAACCATATAGGGGTTGAGTCCTGCCGCCGCCGCAGTCTTGCGGAAGGTGGCTTCGTGCATACGGGGCGAGCAGGAGCAAACTACGATACCGGTAAGGTTGTGTTCCTTAACCGCATCCTTAATAAGGTCCTGACCTGCCTGCGAGCACATATACTGATAGTTGGCGGAAAAGACCACGCCGGGCTCGTTCTTCAACGCTTCGGCAACAGCCACAACGTCAACAGTACCTGCGATGTTACTGCCGCACCAACATACAAAAACACCGATTCTTTGCATTTTGCCTTTTCCTCCTTACTTTGTGTACTTTCTGAATGCCGAAACGATAAGCTGTTGCGGTGTTTCGTCGTCTATCATTTCGGGAACGTCGTTTGCTGTCATACGGTTGTTACCCTGCTTTCTTACAGCCGCAAGGCGCACTGCTTCAACAAGCTTAGCGGGCTCAACGCTTCTCGGACATCTTTCAACACAAGCAAAGCAGGTAAGACATCTGTAAAGCGATTCGCTTTCGAGAAGAGGCTCGATATTGCCGCTTTCAACCATATAAACGAACTGATGAGGATGGTATTCCATCTCGTCGTAAGCGGGGCAGGTAGCCGAGCACTTGCCGCAACGCATACATTTTTTGGGATTAACGCCGCTAATGCGGATTATCTCCTCCTGAAGATACTTTTTGCTGTTACTCATTCGTATCCTCCTTAACACCCAAAGCTTCTGCAAGAAGCTCGGTAAGATAAACTACGGGAATATCACAGCCCGATTTTTCAAGATTGTACTTGCAAAGCGGGCAAGCGGTAACGATAACCTCTGCGCCTGCTTTTTTCGCGCTTTCAAAAATGTTTGCGCTCTTTTTGGTAGCAAGCTCGGGGCTTTCCATTCTAACGTAACCGCCGCAGCATTCGTTGCGGTAACCGTAAACAACCGCTTCGCCGCCCAATGCCTTTATAAGGTCTTCTATAATGCTCGGATTTTCGGGGTCATCCATTCGCATAACCGAATTCGGGCGTAAAAGTAAGCAACCGTAATAAGCGGCGATCTTTTTGCCTTTAAGCGGGTTAACAACAGCTTCCTTTACCTTTTCGTAACCGATAACGTCGCGGATAAGCTCAAGATAATGATAAATCTGTGTTTCGCCGTTATATTCGTCCTCCGCCATATAGCGGTTTACCTTGCCTGCAAATTCCTTGTCGTTCTGCATCGCGTAATTGGTCTGCTTAACAACGTTGTGGCAGGCAGAGCAGACGGTAACCAACGCCTGCTCCTTCTTCTGTGCGTCCTTAAGAATGCGTACCGAAGAAAGCTTTGTGGCAACTTCGTCCTTTGCGGTGGTGAATACACCGCCGCAACATTGCCAGTTTTCTATCTCTTCCAATGTAACACCAAGCTTTTCGGCACAGCGTCTTGCGTAAATATCAAGCGTCTTTGCCTTGTTCTTAAGCGTACATCCGGGGAAGTAGCTGAACTTCATTAAAAATACCTCCGATTGTAAACTATCGTCCGTGGTGCTTTTTTATTCTACGGTTAAATTAAACCTAACGCCCTCGCGGGTAGAAGTTGCAAAATAACCTTTTATTCTACGGTTAAATTAAACCTAACGCCCTCGCGGGTAGAAGTTGTAAAATAACCCTTTATTCTACAGTTAAATTAAACCTAACGCCCTCGCGGGTAGAAGTTATGAAATAACCCCAACCCCTACCGCGGGAACTGATTTAAACCATTTGTTCGGGATGGAATACCTCGTCAAAACGTTCTGCGGTAAGGAAACCGAGCTCTACGCAGGCTTCCTTAAGCGAAATGTTGTCCTTGTATGCCTTCTTCGCAGTCTTTGCCGCGTTTTCGTAACCGATATAGGGGTTAAGCGCGGTAACGAGCATAAGCGAGTTGTGTAAGTTGTAAGCCATTTTTTCTCTGTTTGCCTTAATGCCTGATACGCAGTTAAGGTTGAAAGAACGAATA
>JAZSHQ010000025.1:0-12132 GCA_045533335.1 Eubacteriales bacterium | reverse complement strand
GGTGATGTTCTTAACGGTAACGGTAACGGTGATTTCGTCGCCTGCCTTGTAGGTTTCGGGAGCGTCGATAACGAGATCGAACTTAGCATCTGCAGATGCTTCGCCTACGAATTCCTTGAGAACGTCTTCGAGGTCTTCTTCGGGCTCGGAAACTTCGGGCTCAGAAACGTCGGGAGTGCCTTCGCCTTCGGTGCCCTTGTTATATACTTCGAGTTCGCAAAGGAATGCCCACTCTTCAGAGTAAATTCTGAACTGAACGTATCTACCGGTAGCTTCGCCTTCGAGTTCAGCCTTGTGTACGCCGAGTTCTTCAACAGCGGGCTCAAAGCTATCAACAGCTTCGCCCCAGGTTTCGCCGTCTTCAGATACATATACTTCAATCTTGGTGGGAGGATTGATGCCATCGCCGAACTTGCCGAAGAATGCAACGTACTTTTCGAGGTCGTAAACTTCGCCGAGGTCGATGGTCATCCAGTTGTAGCCGACGCCATCCTTAACGGAAGGAGTGTTTGCGCTCCAGCCTGCCCATTCGTCAACTCTGTATTCTTCGCCTTCAGCGAGAACGCCGTCGGTAAGTTCTTTGTTGTCGGTGTCGGGATATGCGATTTCAGCGTTTTCGTCCCAACCCCAGTTTACTTCACGACCGCCCTGACGGAACTGTTCGGAAGCTTCGTAGGTTTTGTTGAGAGCAACGTTGGTGCTTTCTACTGCGGGAGCATCGGGTTCGGAGGAATCATCTTCGGAAGATTCGTCTTCGGAGGGTTCGCTGGATTCTTCGTCTTCGCCGAGAGCGATGTCAGCAACGTTAACGGTAAGAGCCTTTTCAGCTGCCCAAAGCTTGTAAGGAAGGTTTGCAGTTCTGTTTACGGTACCGTCTTCGTTGGTAATGTTGTCTACTGCAGGATAGGTAAGACAGTAGGTGCTTTCTGCGCCGTTATCATCAAATGCAGATACGAAATAATCGAAAGTGGTTTCGCCGCCGAATTCAGCAAGGTCAATCGAGAATTCGATGTAGCTCTTGCCGTCATTGGTAACGATAGCGTTTTCGAAAGAGGTATCTGCGATAGCAGCAGGAGAATTGGTGGTAGTGCTACCGTTAGCCATAGCTCTGATGCTGCCGCTTGCGAAAGACATTTCATAGAAATGAGTGTAGATGGTAGCTTCTGCGTTAGTCTTAATCCAGATACGACCGGTGGTCTTTGCAGAAGTAGCGCTTACTTCGAAAGCAACATAAAGCTTTTCGTCGTCAGCGCGGAGCTGATACTTGTAGGTGAAGGGGTCTGTTTCGAGCTCGTCAGCGGGTGCTTCCTGCCAATGACCGTTATTGCCATCAACAGAAATCCAGCCGTCAGCAGCCCAACCGTTGTCGGAGAGATCGCCGTCTACGGTAATGGTTTCAGCTTCTGCAACTGCAAAAACCGCAAACATAGATGCGATCATCACTACGGAAAGAAGAATAGCTAATAATTTCTTCATTTCAAGGGTTTCCTTTCTGAATTTGTGATATTTGGGTGTAACTTCCCATAATTCTGTACGAATTATACCATACATTTTTTATCGTGTCAACATAAAAAAGCAAAAAACACCCGACGAATCACTTCGTCGGGCATTTTTATTAAAGCGTAATATGGTCTATAATATAATTAAGGTACTTTTTATATGCCTGCTTATCGGCAACGATGCGTTTCATTTCATAAAGCTTGTTGGGAGAAATTGCATCTTCCTCCTCGGGCTTGAGCTTGCCCTTCATAAGCTTATCGACGGTGAGCGCATCGAAAATATCCATAGCGACGATATTGTTGCCGCGAAGACACATAACCTGCTTCATCTGACCCGCGATAAGGTTTTCGACCGCCGCACAGCCCATTTGAGTAGCAAGCACACGGTCGCGTAGGGTCGGCGCACCGCCGCGCTGAATGTGAGCAAGTCTTGCAAAACGGGTTTCGATGCCCGAACGCGCCTCGATCATTTGGCTCAATTCCTCGCCGTATTCTCTACCCATACCCTCGCTGGTGATAATAATAAAGTTGCGTTTGCCGCCCTGACGCGCTTCGACCATTTTATCGATAACGTGGTCGAAATCGGTAGGTATTTCCTTGATAACCGCGGTAACCGCGCCGAGCGCGATAGCCGTTTGCAAAGCGATGTCGCCCGCATCTCTGCCCATTACCTCGACAACGGTGCAACGCGAATGGCTTTCGCTCGTATCGCGGAGCTTGTCGACAAGCTGAACAACGGTGTTCATCGCGGTATCGAAGCCGATAGTCGCTTCGGTGGACGCGATATCGTTATCTATCGTGCCGGGGATGCCGATACAGGGCACACCTGCGTGGGTAAGTTCGACCGCGCCGCGGAAGGTGCCGTCGCCGCCGATGGTAACGATACCCTCGATACCGTTCTTTTCACAGGTCGCAACCGCCTTTGCCATACCTTCTGGGGTGCAAAATTCGGTACTTCTTGCCGAATAAAGCATAGTGCCGCCGCGGTTTATAATAAATGAAACGTCGCGTTCGCGAAGCTGTTTTATATCACCCTCGATAAGTCCCTGATATCCGTTATAGATACCCATAACCTCGATACCCTTGTAGAGCGCAAGACGAGTAACTGCGCGGATCGCCGCATTCATACCCGGCGCATCGCCGCCGCTTGTAAGCACGCCTATTCTTTTTATCTGTTTCATCGAATTCGCCTCCGAAAGAAATTGCATTATTTACCGCTGTAAGAATATCACAAAAAACAAATAATGTCAATCTGTTCTATATAAAAAATAGCGTGAATAAAATGTAACAAAACAAAGAGGAGGACATATATATGACCGATATGGGAATATACAGCGATATTGCAAACCGAACACACGGCGATATTTACGTAGGCGTGGTCGGGCCCGTAAGAACGGGTAAATCGACGCTGATAAAACGTTTTACCGAAAATCTTATACTCCCCAACATCGCGCTCGACGCCGAAAGAGAGCGCGCCAAGGATGAAATGCCGCAATCGGCTTCGGGCAGGACGGTTATGACGACCGAGCCGAAATTTATACCCGAAACGGCGGCAAGCATTCCGCTCGGCGAGGGCGAAACCTGCCGCGTTAAGCTTATAGACTGCGTGGGCTACGTTGTGCCGGGCGCCATGGGGCTCATCGAGGACGGACAGCCGCGAATGGTGATGACACCTTGGTCGGATTCGCCGCTTCCCTTCGAAAAGGCGGCGGAAACAGGCACGCGCAGGGTTATCGACGAGCATTCCACAGTCGGAATCGTCGTCACCACCGACGGCAGCATCGGCGAGCTCCCGCGCGAATCATACGTCGACGCAGAAAGGCGCGTCGTTTCGGAACTAAAGGCGATAAACAAACCGTTTGTTGTAGTGCTCAACTGCCTTCGCCCCAATTCGCAAGCGGCGCAAGCACTCGCAAGCTCGCTCGAGGAGGAATACGACGTTCCCGTTATGCCTATAAACTGCCTTGAGCTCGGCGAAGCCGAAATAAAGGACATTCTGCGCGGTCTGCTTTACGAATTCCCCGTGCGTGAGGTGCGTTTTTCGCTCCCCTCGTGGACCGAGCTTTTGGAAAACGGCGACGAGCTCAAAGCCCGCCTTTTCGAAAGCATTAACGATTCGGTGAACGGCATAAGGCGTGTCGGCGAAATACGCGACGCGGCGGACGCATTTTCAGAAAGCCCCGATATGTCGGCGCGGCTCGAAAAGCTCGACCTCGGCAGCGGCCGCGCAAGCATCGCGGTGCAGATTCCCGAAAGCGTTTTCTATTCGATACTCGGCGAAAAAAGCGGATTTGAAATAGAAAACGAACGCTCGCTTCTTGCCATTATGACCGAGCTTGCCGAGGTAAAGAAAAAATACGACAAGGTCGCAAGCGCGATAGACGATGTTATGAACGACGGCTACGGCATCGTTATGCCCTCTATCGACGACCTTACCCTCGAAGAGCCCGAAATAGTAAAGCAACCCGGCGGCTACGGCGTTAAGCTCAAAGCAAGCGCGCCCTCGATACATATGATGAAAGCCGACATCGAAACCGAGGTAAACCCCATTGTCGGCACCGAAAGCCAATCTGAAGAGCTGGTAAGCTTCCTTTTGAAAGAATTCGAGGAAGACCCGAAAAGCATTTGGGAATCAAATATGTTCGGCAAATCGCTCCACGAGCTTGTGAGTGAAAACCTTAACAGCAAGCTCGCACATATGCCCGACGAGGCGCGTGCCAAGATTGCGGGGACGATACAGCGCATTATCAACGAGGGCAGCGGCGGTCTGATATGCATACTGCTTTAGTTTCGGCGATCACGTCGTTTTCCGAGCTTCGCAGTAAAGAGGTAATCAACATACGCGACGGAAGCCTGCTCGGATGCATAACCGACATCGAATTCAACACCTTCACGGGTGAAATCTACGCAATAGTCCTCCCCGGCAACGGAATTCTTGCCTCGCTCTCCCCGAAAAACCGCATAACCGTCCCGTGGTCCAACATCGAGCGCATCGGCAAGGACACGATACTTGTCAAGTTCGACATCGACGGGAAATGAGCGCAAAAAGAAAGCAAGAGGGTTACCGCACCAATACGGTGTCGGCAACCCTCTTTTTGTTGTTAATTATTCACGGCGTAAACGTAATCCAATACCGAAAACAATTCCGCATCAAGTGCTTCGGGTGAAGAAATCCACGTAATTTCGGGTGCAAGCTCTTTAAGCTTTGCCAAATCGACAAACCAAAGCCGTTTCTCGAAATCGCGCACCCTAACAATATGAATTTTTCCCGAAAACACGCGCCCCGCCCTGCGGTCGTATTTGCGGAAGTTTCCTTTTACAAACGCTATCGGAAATTTCGAATGGATAACCGCCTTCATTTTACCGTCGTTCGATTCCAAAAAGCAAATTTCTTCGCCTGAGCCCCAATCCCAGTCTTTTTTTCCGCACCCGCTTTTCACAAAGATATCCGCCGCCTTTTTCAGTTCTTCTTCGTTCCAGTTTTCTCTATATTTCAAACCTTTTTCGATTTCTTCAATAAAGTCCTTAGCGATTATAAACAAATTAAATACCCGAGGCACACCGTAACCGTTATCGGCACAGCCGACAACGTCATTTTCCCAATCCGGCAATATTACGTCACGGAATATTTCCGTAAAAACCTCCTTGTCAAAATCATCGTCGCACAATAAGTCATCGAAGTTATAAATAAACAACGAAAAGCCCGCGAACTTATTATCGCAAATAAGCCAACGCAAATCGCGCATACAATCTGCAAAGGAGTCCCAATTCGCGCACACCGTTCCTTTGGGAAACTTAAACTCCTTTTCGATTTTGCGAAAGAGATCCGTTCGTTTTTTTATCTTTTTTCCGTCCAATTCAGCAACAAAAATATTTTCGTGCTTGCAGAGTGCCCTGCGCGCATCCGCCTCGGCTTTCGTAATAGTTTTAACAACGTTTTTCATTTTTTGTTTTACCGACCGTGTGATTATTTTTCAAATCATTATACCGTCGCATAAGTTTTTTGTCAACAAACACTTACTCTATCTAAAGAGAACGGGAGCATTTCTTACTGCGAAATGCTCCCGCAACGTCACTTCAAATTTTCCTTTAACAGGCTCGCATAAGCCTGCGCGAACAGCAGGACCGCGTTTTCGGCTTCCTCGAGCGTGTTCCCGCAGGAGCCGACCTCCAGAATAAGGCTTCCCTTTGTAAGCGCCTGATTAAACGCCGCCGAGCGCAAATTTATCGGGCGCGCAAGCGTTGGGTAAAGGTCGTTCATTTTTTGCTGTAAATGCGTCGCAAAGGTAAGATTATCGCGCCAGTTCGGGTGGTCGGAGCCGCCCTCGTTCGTACCGACAACAAGCATTAATTGCGCGCACTGCTTTCCGTTGAGCGTTGTAAGCGGCTTTACGTTTCGGTCGTTCGAATCGAATACCGAATCGCGGTGAAGGTCGATAACAAACTTTATTGTGGGGTGCTCTGCAAGTGCTTTTTTTATCCCCTCGCGCGAGTAATTGTAAGAGCGGTTGAAGTCGGTAAGGTCATACATCGTTTTGTCGTGCAGGGTGCTTATGCCGAGCGAATTCAGCTTTTCGCAAAGCACCTCTCCTATATGTACCACGCCCTGCGTTTCGTCGGTCGAGCGAAAGGTTTCCTCGGGCGAGTAAAAATCGTATCCGTTTGGCAGGTAGCTTTCGCTTCCGTGCGTGTGGATAATAAGCACAAGCGGCTCGCTGTCGGGAATTATCCCTTCTATCGGAAACGGCTTTTTCAGGTAATCGCCGAGCTCCGCTTTGAATTTCGTTCTGTTTATAATATTAAGCGAAGGAAGCTCGTCGACGTTGTACCAAGCAAGGTTGCTCGGCGTAACGGGCAGGTCGTCCGTACCCGCTTCGGGCGTGGGTATCGGCGTTTCGGGCTCGTATTCCCCTTCGGGGTCGGTAATCGGCTCTTCCGAAAGCTCGTATTCGCCCGCGCCGAGCGTATATTGCGGAATCCCGTTCCCCATAGCGGCGCTGCCGTAAAATATCGGCTTTATGCTTTTTGCGCTCACACGCGGTATCGCCCGAACGATATACGGCACAGCCGCAAACACTGCAACGAGCAAAGCGACAGACAGCAAAAGACAACCCCATTTCATAATAGCTTGTCTTTGCTTTACGGTTAATCTTCTTTTCATTTAATATCACATCCTCGCAACATTATATGCACAAGGATTTTAAATTATGCCCATTATCACAGCATTCAGGAAATAAAATCCGAAATTTCCTCGAGCGTCATACCGTGCAGAGCAATATTTATCGCGCCCGCAAGCAGTTTCGAAAGGTTTTTCGCGATAACGTCGTTTTCCTTCGGGGTAACGAACATTTCCCTGCCGCCGCCTTCAAGCACGCGTGTAACAAGCTCGGCAAAGGAATCGTCCTGCTTGCCCGCGTGTTCTTCGAGAATGTCGACCGCGAGCGTCGCCGCATCGACAACGGTGGGAACACCCACCGAGATTACCGGAACACCCAAAAGATCAAAGCTTATTGCTCTGCGCTTATTCGAAACGCCCGAGCCGGGGGCGATACCGCCGTTCGAAAGCTGAACCGTTGTCGCAAGCCGCGAAAGCCGCCGCGATGCAAGCGAATCGACCGCGATAACGCATTTCGGCTTCACGGTATCGCAAACGCTTTTTATTATCTCCGCCGATTCAATTCCCGTTTGACCGAGCACCCCCGCCGCGATAGCGGCAACGCTGCCAAAGCCTACGTTTGCAAAAAGATTCGGGTCTATCCGTTCTATATGCCGCGTGACCAAAAGCTCGTGCACAACGCGCGGACCGAGCGAATCGGGGGTTATATCCTCATTGCCCAAGCCTGCGACAAGCACCGTGCCCTCGCCCTGCGGCAAAAGGCGCAGAAGCTCGGATGCCAAGGCGTTTGCGGTTTGCGAAAAGATATTTTTGTCGTTTTGCCACAAATTGCCGATTTCGAGCGTGATATATTCCCCCGCGGGCTTACCCGCATTCTGTTCACCCCTGCCCTTCGCCACCGTTGCTGTCGTAACGGTTATGCCGCTTTTTGTTTCTTCTTTTACAACTATTCCCGAGTCGCTTCCGTGGAGTTCGTGGACCTCAAGAGCCAAATCCGTTCGCTTTTCAAACATTATTTTCACCGTAAAAACTTGTTTTTTTATTCATTTTCCCCCAAAACAAAATTTTTATAAATTTTTTGTAATTACCTATTGCAAAAACAAAAAAAGTGTGGTATTATGATTCGGTACCAAAATTCAAATGGGAGGTGCAGAGTGCATGCCTAACATTAAATCTGCTAAAAAGCGTGTAAAGGTAACCAAGGTTAAGACGCTTCAGAATAAGATGTTCAAGTCCGCTATGAAGACTTCTGTCAAGAAGTATAAGGCTGCTGTTGCCGAAGGCAACAAGGAGCTTGCTGAAAAGACTTATCTCGAAGCTGTCGGTATGGTTGACAGAGCTGTTTCTAAGGGCATTATCCACAAGAACAATGCCGCTCGCAAGAAGAGCCAGTACACTAAGCTTCTCAACGGTTTGGCTTAATTTAACCAACAATATGTTTAAGGCGGCTTAACCGCCGCCTTAAATAAAGAAAAGCGCTGTATGTCAACCGCGCAAGAGCCGATTCGGTTTTTACGCTTCGGCTGATATGCGGGTGTAGTTCAATGGTAGAATCCCAGCCTTCCAAGCTGGTCGCGCGGGTCCGATTCCCGTCACCCGCTCCAAAATTAATAATTATCCCGTAAATGTGCCTTTAGCTCAGCTGGATAGAGCAACTGCCTTCTAAGCAGTAGGTCGGGGGTTCGAGTCCCTCAAGGCACGCCATTTATGGTGGCTGTAGCTCAGCTGGTTAGAGTACCAGGTTGTGGCCCTGGGGGTCGCCGGTTCGAACCCGGTCAGCCACCCCAAAAATCCCGCACTATCGTGCGGGATTTTATTTTTTCACTCTTCACTCTTCACTCTTCACTAACGGAAAAGAAAGTCGAAATACATTCGTAAAGGAAAATATGCTCGTGGTCAAAGCCGCACCCGCCGGTAACCGTTCCGTCGCCGTTATCCTTCGGCTCAAAATCTACAATAACCTCTATACAAAGGCAAAGCCGTCCGTCACCGTCTACCGTCAAAAACGTGTCGCACAAGCTATCCTCAGGACAGCTCGCGGTAGCGACAGCACGTTCCACAAGCCGCTTTTGCGCCGCCTTAACCTCGTCGTAGCTTAAAAGATGATTAAGATAGCGCGAATACCTGCCGCCGTTAATTTCGGCATCGTCGATAATTTCGCCGTTTTCATCAAAGATCACCCAATATTCTTCGTCGGACTTATAGCCGTAAATGCACAATTCAAAGATCACTCTTGTTCTACCGTTCAAGGGAATATATTCGATATCGTGAACACACTTCGACAAAACCTCGTCCGTGCAATAATTTTCGGTAATATGCCTTTTCGCCGCAAGCAAAAGCCCGTCGGGGTCAAGATTATCGGGCAACGGGCTTAAATTCTCGACAATGCTGTCGAATTCTCTTCCCTGCTCTTCGTTCATCTTATACCAAGCGTGCGCGCTTCCCACCTCCTTGAAAAAGGGGCTGAAAAGTATAAATTCACGTTCGCTTCCGTCTATGTATTTAACGAGTATGCTGTAAGATAATCCCACATATTCGTCGGGATTTTCCGCGAAATCGCTTTCAAGCTCGAGCGCGTTGATAAATTCGGTCACTTTACGTATTTCGGTTTGCGAATATATCTTCATATCGATCATAGGAAGGCTTGTTGTAATATGCAGATAATCAATTCCACCCGATATCGGCTCGAAAGAGCTTGAATTATCTTGTGAATTTTCGCTGTTTTCCGAAATCAACGAAGACGAAGCATCGCCCGAAACGACAGAGGTGTTGCTATTCTCCGAAGCCTCCGAAAACGCAGTTTCGTTTCCACCGCTTGCACAGGATGCGAGCAAAAGCAGAAAAACGAAAAACATTACAAATAAGCGTTTCATAAAAACCCTCCTTTCGGTTTCACATACTTATACGCACAAAAAACAAAAAACTCTCACGGTTTTATAGATTTTTTTCGCTTCGACCGATGAAATAGTCGGCTGTTACACCGTAGAATTCACAAAGCTTAATAAGGTCTTCTATCTTCAGCTCGGCGCGGCCGGTTTCTATATGGTTATACCCCTGCTGTGATTTATTTATCACTTTTCCGACGTCCGCTTGTGTTAAATCTCTGTCCTCGCGTAAATTTTTCATCCGTTCACGGTAATTCATATCTGTCACCTGCAAATTAATTATTTGTAGGTATATGCTAACATACTCACAATTTGAGTATTGACAATTACTCAATCATTGAGTATAATATAGGAAAGTAAGCAAAAATAATGTTATTCCGCGTCAACTATTGACACAAATACTTTATTATGCTATAATCATTCTAACAAATTAAAAGGAGTATGTTATGAAGAAATTAATCGCGCTTTTAATGGCAACACTTATGCTTATGAGCTTTGCGGCTTGCGGCGGTGAAGTAAAGGAAAAGGAATTCACCCACAGCGGTCTTACCATTACCCTTACAGAAGCTTTCACCGAAGCATCCTATGAAGGCTACACCGTTTGCTACGATTCTGCAAACGTTGCAGTTTTCGTTATCAAGGAAAACTTCTCGCTTCTCGAAGGTCTTGAAGATTACACCTTGAAGCAGTATGCAGAACTCGTTCACAACGCAAACTCCTCGAGAAATCCCGCGGCTATTACCGAAGTTGAAGGTCTTACCACCTTCGAATACAGCTTCCTCAATACCGACGAAGACCAAACCTACCAGTATTTCACCACTATGTTCAAGGGCGACGACGCTTTCTGGACCATTCAGTTCTGCTGCAAGGCTGACAAATTCAGCGAATACAAAGCAGATATGATCAAATACGCAAAGAGCGTTAAGGTAACCAAAGAGTAAAGCGGTTATATTCGCCTTATATTTGCAAAACCAATAACAAAAAGGACTTCTTCGTGAAGTCCTTTTTATTTGCTTTTTATTTGCTATTTATTAGAAATCTCTGCGTTTATTCGCAATACCGCGTGCCGCACTTACGACAGCCATAACGCTTACTGCGATAATCACAAGCCAAACAAGCATATTCGAGCTGTCGCCGGGGACAACGGGCTCCTCGGATTCTTCGGATTCTTCACCTTCGGAAATGCCTGCGTCGGGGTTGCTCAAATCGGGGTCGGTTACATCGGGCTCACTCGATTCGGGCTCACTTGATTCAGGCTCACTCGATTCGGGCTCGCTCGATTCATCGGGGGGAACACTTACGTCGATACGAAGGTTGTTGCCCAAAAGCGCGCCTGCTTCGTACCTGCCGTCAAGCTCGTCGACGTGAGGAATAACAGCGTATTCGAGAGTACCCGAGATATTTTCCGACTTATTTATCTGTTCGTTTTCGCCGATAAATCTTAGCGTACCCTTGGGAATATACCAATAACCGTCGTCGCCCTTTACCTTTGCATCGAAAGCGACCTTGGAAATAGGCTCGTAAACGGTTTTTGCAACAGCCGCGTTGCCGTCATCGGCAACCTCGGTAAATTCAAATACGGTCCTTGCCGCATAGAATGTGCCGTTGGGGTCGAAATAGCTGTCGTTCCACCAATCGATACGGACATAATCGCCGTTTTCGAGGTAATATAAATCGGCATCGGATGCGAAATAGTATCTTTCGTTATCTGCCGAAGGCTCAAAATGCGCCTTTGCGGCAATATCGCTATATACGTCGCCGCTTTCATCGGAGCTCCAAAGGTTGGTGTAATAGGAATATCCGCCTTCGGTGATATATTTTTCTTCGGCATCTGCCATAAGCTCTTTAATGGTTTCTTCGGTTATTGCGCTGTCGACGCCAACCTCAAAAACAAAACGTATGGGCTCAGCTTCGATAACCTCGAGTGTGATATTGTCGGTGGTTTCCAAATCCTCGCCCTCGAGCACGACCCTGTACTGAACTACGGGAACCAGCGCCGCAGGAATTTTCCATATAACCGTTTGGTCGCCGGTTGCCATTTCCTCGCTTACAAGAACTATCATAAACAGCATATCACTGTCGCCGGTTTCGCCGAGATAGCAATAGGAGCGATTAACGTATTTTGCGCTTGCGGGAGCTTCGGTCTTGCCCTCTGCCCAATATCCGCAATAGTCGCCGTTTTCATCGGCATACCAACCGATATAGTTCGAAAATTCGGTTGCGCTCGTATAGCTCAACTGACCGTCGTTGTATGCGTTATCGAAAAGCGTTCTTGCGGTTTCAAGGTCGACGCCGATACGGCTTCTTACCGCCTGAATAACCTTATCGCCAAGCTCTGTCGCGTTTTCGATAGTACCCAAACCGCTCGACGAATCGTTAAGGAAGGAAGCGAACGCCGCACCGTCGAAGAGGGTTTCGCCGAAAAGGATGCCCTTTACGTCGGTAACCTTTACATACTTACCTATCTTATCCTCAAAGGAAACGTAACCGCTCGAATTCGCGTCCGCGCCTTCGATTTCGGTGGGGTAATACTTTGTTTGAATATTTATCGATTCGATAATATTTTTGAAGTTTTCCAAAAAGTCGCCCACATTTTGGCCAAGAAAGTCGGATCGAAGCCATGTCGTCCTGT
>JAZSHQ010000017.1:0-40121 GCA_045533335.1 Eubacteriales bacterium | reverse complement strand
CACACCTGCGAGGGGCCGCTTCGCACCTACGGACTTTCCGTAAAGGAAAACGAGACGGTCCTGAAATATGCCGACGGCATGACCGTAAAGCAGATCGCCGAGGATACCGGCGTTACCGTCAATACGGTGAACTATTATCTCAGAAGGGCGTATAAAAAACTGAACGTCCACAGCCGAGAGGAGCTTGCCGAGCTGCTCGAAAGCATAGGGATTACCCCAAATATGAACTCATAAAAGCCAAACAGCTCGGAGATCGTTGTGACCTCGGAGCTGTTTTCATCTGTATATAAAGAAAAATCCGACCATCTTTTCGATGATCGGATTTTCTCTTGTCCCGTACCGGCTTTCACCCATTGGTCAATTTTTGTCCCTTTGAGCGAAAACCCTTCGTCTATGGTGGTTTTTCTTGTGTGCACTCGTCAATCGGCTGTTTTCATAGGATATTCAAAACATCCTTATGAGAAGAAGTCTTTTCCCTGCCCCTTTGTTACAAAGGAGCAGGGATCACGTTTTATATATTATTCCGGTGTACGAATATCAATATCTCCGCTCACGGTAGTTACGGAGCAATGGTAAAGCGGTCCGGAAACGTCGTTTGCAGGGACATTTACGCTTCCGCTTGACGTCTGTATGCTGAAATAGCGTTTGGAATTGATATAGCCGTCGATATCGCCGCTCGTTGTTGAAAGATTCATTTGCGAATAGGAATCGATTCCCTTGAACTCGATATCGCCGCTCGTTGCTTTAAAGGAAATACCGATACAAGAAACGACGTTTTGCGCTTCGATATCGCCGCTGGTTGTTTCCGTCTGAATATTCACGTAGTTGTAAACGTCGGCAAGCTTTATTTCGCCGCTTGCGGTTTCGAGAAGGATATCCACCGCTCTTGCACCGTCGATGCTTATATCGCCGCTTGCAGTCTTTACCGAAATTTCTTTGTCCGCACCGAAATATTCGCTTAAAACCGAAAGCTCGTCTGCGGTGCCTTTTATTTCCTTATAAGGGCAGGTATAGACCTTTTTTATATCAACGTCGCCGCTTGACGTTTCGATAACAAAGCCGCCTCTTTCTATATAGCTTACACTTATATCGCCGCTTCTGCTTGTGAGCTTTGCGGGTGTATCCGCTATATCAGAGCGGAAATCGATATCCCCGCTGCCGGTTTTTATTTCGGCGTAGCCGAACGTTAAATCGTCGACTACCGTAACGTCTGCGCTTCCCGCTTCGATATAAAGATTATTATACATATCACGCGGAAGATACAGAGTTAACGAGGAATCGCCGTACCAAACCGAGCCCATTTTTTGAAACCAATTACGGTCGTCTACACAGGTGATATACAGCACGCCGTCGTTACCTATATTATAAAAACGGTGAATGCCTTCGATGCTTGTGAAGCGAACGTAGCAATCTTCGGTTTCCGAGCGTTCGATGATGACATCCGAAAAGGTTTCTGCAATTCTTATAGAATGAAACTGCGAAATCGCACTCGTATCACCGTCGACGTCGAAATACCCCCAACCCGAAACAATAGCGTTCTTATTGAAGCCTGCCTTTATTAGCGGCATAAGCATTGCCGAAGCCGCGACTAGCAGCGAAAGCACTATTGCCGAAGCAATAATCCAGCCGTATTTAAAGCCCTTTTTTGCTGTTTTTTCTTCGTTTGATTCTTCCGCAACGGAATCCGAAGCTTCGGAGGCTTCGCTTAATATTTCGGCTATGACCGATTCGGGGTTGCCCATCGCGGCGACAGCCTCTTCCTCGGGTATGCCGTCTTCTATTCTGTCGTCGATCATTTCGGAATAATATCTTATCGATTTGCCTATATCTTCTTCGGATAACGAAGAAATACCTTTTCTTATTGTTTCAAGGAATTCGCGTTTAGTCATCGCCGTTTCCCTCCTTTGTAATGAATTTATAAATAGAAACGATCTGCTTCCATTCCTCGGCAAAATCGGCTATGCGCTTTCTGCCGAAATCGGTTATCGAATAATACTTTCTTAACCGTCCGTTATGCTCTACCGAATAAACCGTGAGCATCTGCGATGATTCCAAACGCCGAAGTATCGGGTAAAGCGTCGATTCCGATATTTCTATATACGGTGACAAATCCTTTATTATTTGGTAGCCGTAGGAATCGGCGTCCTTTATCGCCGCCAAAACGCATACGTCGAGCAAGCCGCGTTTTATTTGAATATCCATTACAGATACCCCCTTTCGTGTAATACTATATCACGCATAGTATTGTTTGTCAAGAGGTATTTGAAAAAAATAAAAAAGCCGCAAGCACTCAAGCTTGCGACTTTTATTTTTATTCCTCGTCGAGGTGCTGTTCCATTTCCGACTGAATTTCGGGGTCGTATGAAAGTATGGGAGCAACGTCCTTATTCTTTATTTTTCTGTCCACGTAGTTTTTGGTAATTTTTAGAACGAGCGGCATAAGCGCAACAACGCCTATAAGGTTGGGGATCATCATAAGTCCGTTAAAGGTATCCGAAAGGTCCCAAGCAAGGCCGCCTTCCATAACGGCGCCCGAAACGATCATAAGCACGAAAATAAACTTATAAACCTTAACTCCCTTTGCGCCGAAGAGGTATTCAACAGCCTTCGAGCCGTATTGCGACCAGCCGAGAACGGTGGTAAATGCGAAGAAAAGCATCGCGACAGCGACAAACCAAGTACCGGCCGCGCCGAATTGCTGTCCGAACGCTTCGGATACAAGAGTATCGCCGTTTGCGCCCGCAACGGGAGCGCCTGTGGAAAGGTCGATATATCCGGTAGAGAGTACAACGATCGCAGTCATAGTACAGACAACGAAGGTATCGAAGAATACCTCGAAAATGCCCCACATACCTTGCTTTACGGGCTCTTTTACGTTGGAGGAGGAATGCACCATTACCGACGAGCCGAGACCTGCTTCGTTAGAGAACACGCCGCGCTTGAAGCCCTGCGTCATTGTCTTTTTAATAAGCACACCGATACCGCCGCCGATAAATGCCGCGGGCTTGAATGCAAATTTAAAAATAGAAGCGAACATAGGACCTACGCTTTCGATATTAACGGCAAAGATTATAAGCGAGCCGATAACGTAGATGACCGCCATAAAGGGAACGACTACTTCTGCGAATTTTGCAATACGCTTTAAACCGCCGATGATGATAAGAGCGGCAACGATAAGCAGCGCTATACCGATGATAAGGTGCACGACGTCGATACCCGTGTTGCCGATAGTACCGAGCGAGGTGTTACCAAAGAACGCGGCATCCATATTAAGCACGATCTTATTGATCTGCGCCATATTACCGATACCGAACGAAGCGAGTATGGCGAAGCAGGAGAAGAGAACGGCAAGAATGTTCGAAGCTACCGAAAGCCACTTTTTGCCGTAACGCTTGCCCAAACCGTCCTTTAAATAATACATCGGGCCGCCCGACCATTCGCCGTCTTTATTCTTGCGGCGGAAATAGATACCGAGCAGGTTTTCCGAAAAGTTTGTCATCATACCGAAGAATGCGGCGATCCACATCCAAAATACCGCGCCGGGGCCGCCGGTTACGATAGCCGCCGCAACACCTGCGATATTACCCGTACCTATCGTTGCCGCGAGCGCCGCACAGAGCGCCTGAAACTGCGATATCGATTTTTTGTCGGTGTTTTTTATACTCTTGCTGTCTTTTTTAAAGACGCTTGCAATAGTTTGCTTCCACCAATGGCCGATATGGCTGATTTGGAAAAACTTTGTTCCCAGCGTTAGCAAAATGCCCGTACCGATAAGCAGTATCAAGCCGGGCAAGCCCCATACCGCACCGTTCACCGCATCGTTAACCGACGCGACGGCTTCCAAAAACTTATCCATAAATCCTCCGAAAATAAAAAATTTGACGTTGCGCCAAACACGCCCGTCAAAAACAAAAACCACTTAAAACATCTTTGTCCTTTTGCCTGAGAGTTTGACGCGTTTAACGCTTGCACCTTCGGCCCTCATAAAATGAGTGTCTCCAAAGCTCTGTCACCGTTCGGTCCGACACATAAAAACGCGGCGTTCTGAACGGATCATACAGATATTCAATTAACGTTCTATTTATACCACACAAAAATCGATTTTTCAATAGTTTTTTACATATTTATGCATTTTTTGTATTTTTTACTGCTACCAACGGTTGACCTTTAGTTCTTGACAGACCTCAAACGGCGTGGTAAAATAAATACAGTCAAGACGTACTGCAGGCGGCTTGGCGCACTTTAACACGAAAGGAGGGGCAGTATATGATTTTTGCGGCTTGCACTACCGCAAGTGCCGTATTGCTCGCCCCGAACAGAAGAGGTTAATCCTCACCGTTTAGCGAGTAATAGTAAGTCGGGGTCGCGTTACCGCGTGACCCCGTTCTTGCCGTGCGGCACTCCAGAACGAAACGGAGGTAACGCACATTTATGGTACTTAATATAGGAGAGAACATAAAACGGCTTCGTACCGACGCGGGGCTTACCCAGCGCGCGTTGGCTTATAAGCTTCAAATAAGCATTCAGGCGGTTTCCAAATGGGAACAAAGCCGTTCCTATCCCGACATTACTCTCCTACCCCGAATCGCCGAGCTTTTCTCGGTAACTATCGATAAACTGTTTGAATAACGATAACACCCGAATCGATACAATCAATTCGGGTGTTGTTGTTTTTATTTAAGCTTTTCGACGAGATCGCGGAGATAGCGAATGGGAATCATCATTGTAAGTCCGCCCGCTTGGTCGAGCACCGCGCCGACAAGGACGCCGATAATAAGGCCGCTTTCGAGGCTTACGATAGGTCCGCCCGAATTGCCGTGGAAGGCTTTGATATCGAGGAAGGTAGTGCGCTGATTATTGCGCGTTTGGTTAGACGAAACGTAGCCGCGCGCAAGGCTTATGTTAAGCTCTTCGACGTTATCGGTAAGATTACTGCCCAAGGGGAAGCCGAGCAAAGCCACCTCGCCGCCGATTTCGGGCTCGAGCCCCGTGCAGTCGATTTCGCAATGGTGGTATTCGTTGGGGTTAAGCTTGATTATCGCAAGGTCGTGTACCGTGTCCTTTGCGATAACGTAAGCATCGATAAAGCCCTGCGGTGCAAGCGGTGCGGCAAAGCGTACCTTTACCGTTTTTGCATCGCCGACAACGTGAGCGTTGGTTGCGGCATAGCCGTCCTTTGTAATAACAAAGCCGCTACCCTCTCCTACGTTCGTTCTTATAAATATAACGCCGTTGGTAAAATCCTTGCGGTTTTTCGCATAGTTCAAAAGCTTTTCGTCCGCGGTGTTGAGGTTTATGGGAGCAAGCGCCGCGACGGGTGCTTTTGCCCCCGCGCTTATTCCGCCTATTGCCGCGCCCGAAGCTCTGCCGCCGCGCGGGGTAATAGGTCTGTCGCCGCCCGATGTGCCGCTTATACCGCCGATAGCATCGAGCAAGCCGTCTAGTGCTCCGATAAGACCGCCGATACGGTCATCGCCGCTGTTGGAGCCGACGTTTATTCCGCCGTTGCCGATTATAACACGGCCTTCTCCTCCGCCGATGCTTACGCTGTTACCGTTTATATTTATACCGCCACCGCCGATTATGGCATTGATAACGTCGGGGTCGGTAATTTCTTCGCCGTTTATCGTAACGCGCACCGAGCGGTTGATATTTACGTTATTGGAAGCAAGCGGGGTAACGCTTATAAGCTTCCAGTTGCTTTTAATAAAGCTGTCGAGCACGGCGGAGCCTGCCGCGTATTCTTCCTTGGTCATCTGTCCGTCGGCACTGCAGAATTCGTTAAGTATTAAGCAGGTGAGCGCATCAAGACGTTCGTAAGCTTCTTTGTTGCTTTCGTAAAACGCCTTGCATTTTTCGACGAAGGAGGTCGCCACGGGTGCGACCATTTCGGTCATATCCTCGGAAAGCTGTTTGTTTTCCTCGTCGGAATAGCTTTTAAGTGCTTCCCAATCGACAGAAATTCCACCGTTTTCCAATCCAAGCGCGGAAATAAATTCCACCTCGCCGTCGCACACGCGTCCGTCGGCAACGGCGCAGGCGAGCATAACCGTTTGCAAAACCACGTTATACTGTCTTACCGTAGCGCGTCTGTTAAGCTCACGCGTGCCCTGTATTTTATCCTCCGGCATAGCGTCCGCAAGCGCGGAAAGAATATCCTTCGCTTCGCCGTAATATTTCCTTGCATTTTCGAAAAGCTTCATAAAAGCACCTCTTTTTTGCGATTTTTACGTATTATTTATTATAATATCACAATTTTCGGAAAATGTAAAGAGAAAGCAACGCAAGTCGCGCTTTTGTGTCATTTCAATAAAAAAGCGGCGGCGTGTTGCATAATCTATACAAATCGAAAAAAATTGCAAGCAAGCTATTGACTTTACCGTTTAAGAATGATAATATACTAAAAAATGCGTTTGAGCAGGAACAAGTAAGTTAGTGAAAAGCCTTTCAGAGAGTTGCCGTTTGGTGCGAGGCAATAGGTAATACCTTTCCGAATTCATCCTGCGAGCAGTGCACCGAACGGGCAATCCAAGTAAGCTGCAACGGGCGTTCCCGTAACAGAACAGGGGTGTTTTTCGGCACTCCGTAAGGCCGTGATCGCGAGAAAACGGTAAATAGAGGTGGTACCGCGGGTATTCCCGTCCTCTGTATTCGATTAAGAATGCAGAGGGCGTTTTTTGTTATTCAAACAAGGTATATTATTTTCAAAAGGTGATTAATATGGAACACAACTATTATCAAAAAGACATCGAAACTATGCCGGTCGAGGAGATTAAAAAGCTTCAATCGGAAAAGCTTGTCAAGCAGGTAAAGCACGTTTACGAAAACGTTGAATATTACCGCAAGCTTATGGACGAAAAGGGAGTAAAGCCCGAGGATATAAAGGGTATCGAGGACCTTCACAAGCTCCCCTTCCTTTCGAAAGCCGACCTTCGCGACGCTTACCCTTACGGACTTCTTGCAAAGCCGCTTGATGAATGCGTGCGCATACATTCGACATCCGGCACCACGGGGCGCCGTGTGGTTGCGTTCTACACTCAGCACGACGTTGACCTTTGGGAGGATTGCTGTGCGCGTGCGATAGTTGCGGCGGGCGGCGATAACAACGACGTTTGTCAGGTAGCTTACGGCTACGGTCTTTTCACCGGCGGCGCGGGGCTTCACGGCGGCTCGCACAAGGTAGGCTGTCTTACGCTTCCGATGTCCTCGGGCAACACCGAGCGTCAGGTACAGTTTATGACAGATTTGGGCGCAACAATTCTTTGCTGCACCCCCTCCTATGCGGCATATATCGGCGAATACCTAAAGGAAAAGGGCGTAACTCCCGACGAAATTCCGCTTAAGGCGGGTATTTTCGGTGCAGAGCCTTGGACCGAGGAAATGCGCAGAGGTATCGAGGAAACGCTCGGCATAAAGGCTTACGACATTTACGGTCTTACCGAAACAAGCGGTCCGGGTGTTGCGTTTGAATGCTGTGAGCAAACGGGTATGCATATAAACGAGGACCACTTCCTTGCCGAAATTATCGACCCCGACACCGGCGAGGTGCTTCCCGAGGGAGAGAAGGGCGAGCTTGTTTTCACCTCGCTCGACAAAGAGGCATTTCCGCTTCTGCGTTACCGCACGCGCGATATATGCGTGCTTTCGCGCAAGAAATGCTCCTGCGGAAGAACGCTTATAAAAATGGCGAAGCCTATGGGCAGGACCGACGATATGCTTATTATCCGCGGCGTAAACGTATTCCCCAGCCAGATAGAAACGGTGTTGCTTAACGAGGGTTATCAGCCCAATTACCAGATAATCGTCGACCGAGTGAACAACAACGACACCTTTGACGTAAACGTAGAAATGACCCCCGAGCAATTCACCGACAAGGTAAGCGAGATTCTTTCGATGGAGCGCAAGCTTTCGGACGCGATGAAGACAATGCTCGGAATTAACCCCAAGGTGCACCTTGTTGCCCCCAAAACCATCGCAAGAAGCGAGGGCAAGGCTGTGCGCGTTGTAGACAAGCGCAAATTGATATAATACGGAAAGGATAATTACTATGGCAATCAAACAGATTACGGTATTTGTAGAAAACAAGCAGGGCTCGCTGGTTGCGATAACCGATATTCTTGCAAAAAGCAACGTTAACATACGCGCGCTTTCGATTGCGGAAACCAACGATTTCGGCATTCTGCGCCTTATAGTAAACGACGAAGCGACAGCAGAAAAAACGCTTTCCGAAAACGGATATCTTATTAAGGTGACAGAGGTTGTCGGCGTAAAGATAGGCGACGCGCCCGGCAAGCTTACCGCCGCGCTCGACGTACTTTGCAAGGCGGGAATAAATATGGAATATCTATATGCCTTTATGGCGCGCACCGAAAGACACGCTTACGTTGTTTTGCGTGTTGAGGATAACGAAATTGCCGAATCGGCGCTCGAAAACGCAGGCTTCCATATTATCACCGCAGCAGACGTAAACAAGCTTTAAGAGCTATAAAGGGGCTGTCGCAAAAAGCGGCGGCTCCTCTTTTTTGAAAAACTTGTAAAAATGGCGCAAAAACTATTGACAAGCAAGGAATTCTGTGCTAAAATCGTCGCATTAACAAAACGCTGTGATGCGGAATAGTAAGCAAAGGGCTTCGCCTTGAGAGAGATGCCGTTCGGTGCGAGGCATCGGGAAGCTTTTGCAGAACTCACCGCGGAGCGGCTGCCGTGATCCTTTAACGTAATGGCAGACGGGTGCTCCCGTAACAGAGTAAAGGTGTGTTTGCATCAAAGTGCATCCCGCATGGGATGAAGAAGAGTGGTACCGCGGAAGCTAAGCAAGGTCTTACGTTTTCGTCTCTTTGGAACAGCAAAGGGACGGGGGCGTTTTTTTGTTGACGATCACTCATTTTACAGATCAAAGGAAGGGTTTAAAAATGAAAAAAATCACTATTTCCGATATTACGCTTAAAAAGCTTTCGCAGGATCGCGAGGTTGCTTTGCTTTTCCGCGAAAAAACTGCTATCGCAGTATGCGCCGATTCGCTCGGGGCAGATACCGTTGAGCTTGCGCCTGTGAAAAACCCGCGCGAGGATGCTATCGTTTATAAAACGATTGCCCAAAACGTTCGCAACGCTTCTCTTGCCATTCCCGTCGGATTTACCGCAGAAAGCGTAAGCACCGCTTGGGAATGCATCAAGGAGGCAAAACACCCTCGTTTGCAGATAGAGCTTCCCTCCTCTACCGTTTTAATGGAATACACCTATCACATAAAGTCCGAAAAAATGCTTTTGAAGATCACCGAGCTTGTGCAGGCGGCAAAGGCACTTTGCGAGGACGTTGAATTTTCCGCGCTCGATGCAACGCGCGCCGATATCGACTTTATTATCGCCGCGGCAAAGGCGGCGGAAGCAAGCGGCGCAACCGTTATTACTCTTTGCGACGATGCGGGCGCTTCGCTCCCCGAGGAAATCGCGGCATTGACCGAAAAGGTTAAGGCAGAGGTTTCGATTCCCGTTAACGTTCAGGTTTCCGACCGTATTAATATGGCGGTCGCTTCTGCGGTTGCGGCTGTAAAGAGCGGTGCGGACGGTTTGAAATGCGCAATGGCGGGCAGAGATATGCTTTTGACAGGCGAGCTTTGCGACGCGATGAGCGTTTGCTCGGCACAAATCGGTGCGGAAACCAACCTTAACAACACGAAAATTCACGCAAGCATCGACGATATGCTTGCAAAGATAAATCACGAGGTATATGAAAACACCGAATCGGAAAGCGGAAAGCAGAGCATTCTGCTCGATTCCGACAGCACCATCGCGCAGGTGGCGCAGGCGGCGCGCATTCTCGGCTACGAGCTTTCGGATTCCGATTGCGGAAACGTTCACAAGGCGCTTATTCAGGTATGCCAAAAGAAGGACGCGGTGGGCGCGAAGGAATTTGAAGCACTTATTGCAAGCTCCGCAATGCAGGCCCCCTCTACCTATCACCTCGAAAGCTACACGACAAACAGCAGTAATCTTGCAAGCTCTATGTCGCAGGTAACCTTGAAGTGCAACGGCGAAATAATAAACGGCGTGAGCATAGGCGACGGTCCTATCGATTCGGCGTTCCGCGCTATCGAGCAATGCATCGGTTATCACTACGAGCTTGACGATTTTCAGGTGCAGTCTGTCACCGAGGGCAAGGAGGCGCTCGGCTCTGCGCTTGTAAGACTTCGCAACAACGGCAAGCTCTATTCCGGCAACGGTATTTCGACCGACATCGTTGCGGCAAGCATAAGAGCATATATCAACGCGCTTAACAAGATCGTATTCGAGGAGGAATAGGATGAAGATCGTATTTTCGACAAAATATGTCAATCGTCCTTCGTTTATCGATACCTGCCGTTATGCATACGATTACGGCTTCGAGGGCTTTGAAATATACGATGCGATTAAAGAGAGAATAGCTCACAGCGACAGCATTCTTCGGCGCGAAAACACCGCCGACGCAAAAAGAAAGCTTATAAACCGCAATCTTTCGGTTTCGGCACTTCACTACCCCCCTTCGCTCGATACCGAAGAAGCAAATTCCGAAACGTTAACGAAATACATCGATATGGCGGCGAACGCGGGTATCGACAACGTTATCATCCGCGTAGAGGGCGAAATTTCCTTTGAAGTATTGAAGAACAAGCTGAACGGTGCGGTAAAGCGCGCGGAGAACGCTGGGGTAAGCATTCTGCTTGAAACCGTGGGCTATCTTTCAGATACTCAAAAGGTTATCGATATTATAAACTTCTTCTCGTCAGCCGCTATCGGCGCATCGTGGAACATACGCGGCACCTATTTCGGCGCGGGCGAAACCGCAGAAACTACAATCAAGGTGCTTGGCGCATATATTAAATACGTTCGCTTGGGCGATATGAAGGACGGCAAAACCGTGCTTATCGGTGAAGGCGAGCTTCCCGTCGAAAAGGTGCTTGGCGCGCTTTCGTCGCTCAATTTCGACGGTTTTATCTGTGCGGCGTGGAACGAGGAAATCAACGATGCGGATATCGTTCTTACCCATTTCACCAACTACATAGCATCGCTCTCGCGCAGTAAAAAGACCGTAGAACACAGATATTACAACCGCGCAAAGACGGGTACATTCGTCTGGAAAAAGTACGACGTTATAGACGCCACCTTTTCCGACGTGTTGGACACCATGGTCGAAAACTACCCCGACCAATACGCCTTTAAATACCCGACGCTCGATTACACAAGGACCTACGAGCAGTTCCGCCGCGACGTGGGCGAATGCGCCGCCGCGCTTATTTCGCTCGGAGTTAAGGCGGGCGACCACGTTGCCGTTTGGGCGACCAACGTTCCCGAATGGTTTATTACCTTCTGGGCAACCACAAAGATCGGCGCGGTTTTGGTAACCGTTAACACTGCCTATAAAATACACGAGATCGAATATCTGTTAAAGCAATCCGACACCCATACTCTTGTAATGATCGAGTATTGCAAGGATATTAATTACAAGGAAATTATACAAGAGCTTTGCCCCGAGATTGAAAGCCTTACCGCGGGCAAGCCGCTTTATTCGAAAAATCTTCCCTTCCTGCGCAACGTTGTAACCGTCGGCTTTACGATGAACGGCTGTCTTAGCTGGGAGCAGATGCTTTCGCGCTCGGCACTTATCCCGCGTGAAGAGGTGCGCAGACGCGCATCGCTCGTTAAACCCGACGACGTTTGCAATATGCAATATACCTCGGGTACGACGGGATTCCCGAAGGGTGTTATGCTCACCCATCGCAATATCGTAAACAACGGCAAAACGATAGGCGACAGAATGGATCTTTCGACCGCCGACCGTATGATGATTCAAGTACCGATGTTCCATTGCTTCGGTATGGTGCTTTCGATGACATCGATGATGACGCACGGCGGCACGCTTTGCCCTATTCCCTATTTTTCGCCCAAATCGTCGCTTGCCTGCGTGAACGACGAGCATATTACCTGCTTTAACGGCGTTCCGACAATGTTTATCGCGATGTTCAACCACGCAGATTTTGCGAAAACCGACTTTTCGTATATGCGCACCGGCATTATGGCAGGCGCGAACTGCCCCGCAGACCTTATGCGCCGCGCGGCCGACGAGATGAATATGCGCGAGATCATTTCGGTCTACGGACAGACCGAGGCTTCGCCGGGATGCACGATGGGCGAGGTAAACGAGGATATCGACCACCGTGTGGAAACGGTAGGCAGCCCCTTCCCCGGTGTTGAATGCAAGGTCATCGACCCCGAAACCGGTTTAGAGCTTCCCGACGGCGAAAGCGGCGAATTCGTTGCGCGCGGCTTTAACATTATGAAGGGCTATTACAAAATGCCCGAAGCGACCGCGCAGGCTATCGATTCCGACGGCTGGCTTCACAGCGGCGATATATGCTGCCGCACGCCCGACGGTTATTACAAAGTAACCGGACGCTTGAAGGATATGATAATCCGCGGCGGCGAAAACCTTTACCCGCGCGAAATAGAGGAATTTTATCTTACCAACCCGAAAGTGCGCGACGTTCAGGTCGTCGGCGTGCCCGACGAAAGGTACGGCGAGGAATGCTGTGCGTGGATCATCCTTCACAAAGGCGAAACGGCAGACGAAGCCGAAATGAAGGAATTCGGCAACGCCTATATAGCGCGCCACAAGGTGCCGAGATATTTCCTTTTTGTAAACGAGTTTCCGATGAACGCGGCAGGAAAAATATTAAAATACAAAATGCGCGATCAGTCGGTGGAAATACTCGGGCTTAAAAAATAACCGAAAAAATACGCAAACGGCGAAAAAATTTCAAAAAAGCATTGACAAAGCAATATAATGCGAGTATAATGCGTTACAATGAAATTTGAATATCACAAACAACTATGACGAAGACGGTCGGATTGCCGAGCCTTAAGAGAGTTGGCGGTTGCTGCGAGCCAATGACGAAGCTTTCCAATGACCCATCACTTCCGAGTTGGAGGACCGAACGTTAAACACAAGTAGGCTCCTTCCGTAATGCTGCGTTAAAGCAAGGGCTTGTCAGAGCCTGTAAGGTGGCGGATTTTATATCCGCAATTTGAGTGGTACCGCGAGTTGAATGACCCGTCTCAAAGCTTTCTTTGAGACGGGTATTTTGTTTTATTCAAATTCTTTTTTAAAAAGAAATTTCGAAAAAACGAAAGGAGCAAAGACACAATGGAAATGAATCTAAAAGAGGTTGCAAGCCGTATAAAAGACCTGCGCGAGGCAAAAGGCTATTCGCAGGAAGAGCTTGCAAGACTTACCGGCGTTTCGGTCGAGGACTACAAGCTTTTGGAGCAGGGCGAAACCGATTTCAGCTTTACCTTTATATATAAGTGCGCGAAGGCGTGCAACGTCGAGGTTGTCGACATTATCGAAGGTACGAGCACTACACTTACCTCTTTTGCAATAACGAGAAAGGGCGAAGGCCTTGAAATAATTAAAAAGCAGGCAGGCGTTTACTACAACCTTGCTCCGAAATTCAAGGACAAACTTGCAGAGCCGTTTTTGGTAAAGCTTCCCTATATGGCAGAGGAGCAGAATTCGCCCATTAAACTGAATTCCCACAACGGTCAGGAGTTCGACGTTATCGTAAAGGGCTCTCTTAAGGTTCAGGTCGGCAGTCATATAAGCGTTCTTAACGAGGGCGACTCGATTTTCTATAACAGTATCATCCCTCACGGTATGATAGCGGTCAGCGAAGGCGGCTGTGAATTCCACGCGGTCGTTCTTAACCCGCAGGACGGCGATTATGCCGAATCCTACCCCGAAGCACCCTTTATCGCGGCGAAGGCTGCAAGTGCAGATGCAAAGCCCCAAACGGTTGCCGATAATTTTATCGAATCCTATTACGACGATCAGGGCGTGTTCAACGGTATTTCGTTTAAAAACGAAGATAAATTTAATTTCGCGTTCGACTGTGTAGACGCTATTGCCGAAAAGGACCCCGAAAAGCTTGCTATGCTTTGGGTTTCAAACGATAAAGAAGAACGCAGATTCAGCTTCCGCGATATGAAGCGTTATTCGGCAAAAACCGCAAACTACTTTGAATCGCTCGGCATAAAGAAGGGCGACACGGTAATGCTCGTATTAAAGCGTCATTATCAGTTCTGGTTCTGTATGCTCGCGCTTCATAAAATCGGTGCTATTGCGATCCCTGCAACAAACCAGCTTGTCGAACACGATTTCACCTACCGCTACAAGGCGGCAAAGGTAAAAGCTATCGTTTGCACTGCCGACGGCGAAGTTTCTGCCGAAGCAGAAAAGGCGGCGAAGGAGTTCCCCGAAATTAAAAAGATACTTGTTGGCGGCAGCAAGGAAGGCTGGAAGAATTTCAACGTAGAAATGGAACGCTTCAGCACTCATTACGAACGCAACGAGGATTCGCCCTGCGGCGATGAGCCGATGCTTATGCTCTTTACCTCGGGCACAACGGGATACCCCCGTATCGCAACGCACTCCTACAAATACGCGCTCGGTCACTACCCCACCGCAAGACATTGGCACAACGTCAACCCCAACGGTCTGCACTTTACCATTTCGGACACGGGCTGGGGCAAGGCTCTTTGGGGCAAGCTTTACGGTCAATGGCTCTGCGAAGCGGCGATATTTACATATGACTTCGACAGATTCAAGTCCGAGGATATTCTGCCCCTCTTTGCAAAGCACAACATTACTACCTTCTGCGCGCCCCCCACGATGTACCGATTCTTTATAAAAGAGGACCTTTCAAAATACGACCTTTCCTCTATCGAATACGCAACTACCGCGGGCGAAGCATTAAACCCCGAAGTATTTAACCAGTTCAAAAAAGCAACGGGGCTTACCATTATGGAAGGCTTCGGTCAAACCGAAACAACGCTTTCTATTGCAAACTTTGTCGGCTCTACCCCAAAAATAGGCTCTATGGGTAAGCCGAGCCCGCTTTACGACGTTGTTATTCTCGACCCCGACGGAAACGAATGCAAGACCGGCGACACGGGTGAAATTTGTATTCGCACTAAAGAAAACATTCCCTGCGGTCTGTTTGTCGGCTATTACCTCGACGAGGAAAAAACGAGCGAAGTATGGCACGACGGATATTACCACACGGGCGACCAAGCGACGATGGACGAGGACGGCTATCTTTGGTACGTCGGACGTATCGACGACGTTATCAAGTCGTCGGGTTACCGTATCGGACCGTTCGAAATCGAAAGCGTTATTATGGAGCTCCCCTACGTGCTTGAATGCGCAATTACTCCCGTGCCCGACGAGATCCGCGGTCAGATAGTAAAAGCGACTATCGTACTTACCAAGGGTACTGTCGGCACAGACGCGCTTAAAAAAGAAATTCAGGAATACGTAAAAGCACACACCGCGCCTTATAAATACCCCCGTATCGTCGAGTTTGTCACCGAGCTCCCCAAGACGATAAGCGGCAAGGTAAGACGTGTTGAAATTCGCAAGCACGACCTCGAAAAAGCAGGAAAATAACAAAAAACACCGTAAATCTAAACGATTTACGGTGTTTTCTTTTGTGTCTTAAATAAGCGAATTTCCTTCCCATTCAAAGTCGGGCGCGACGCCGAGAAGCTTTACTACGGTAGGCGCTATATCCTTTATATCGGCGCCGGAAAGCTCTTTTCCGCGTTCGAAGCATTCGCCCATAAGGAACAGCGGAATAGTCATATCCTCGTTCATTTCGCTGCCGTGGGTGCGGTCGTGCCCGCCGTGATCGGCGGTTACGATAACCGCATAATCATCCGAAAGCGTAGAAACGATTCTTTGAACAGCCTTCCAGCTTTCGTTTACCGCTGTCATATATTCGGGACTCATCCAGCCAAAGCGGTGCCCCGTTTCGTCCACCTCGCCGAGATACAAAAAGGAAAAATCGGTTTCGCGGCTTGCAAGATATTCGATAGCCGCATCGGTAACAAGCACGTTCGTTTCGCCGTAGCCCAGCCTTGCGCCCGAAGCGTAATAGGAAAACGAAAGCGAATCGGGCTTGGCAAGATCGCGCAGTTCGCCCCAATTATAGAAAAACGCACAGTTTTTTCCTGCGGCGGAAAGAATCTCGCAAAGTCCGTTTATCGGTCTTACCTGCGGTGCAAACGTATTTGTCGTTGTGCCGTGGCGCGACGGGTCGACGCTGTGGAACAGCGACATGTGGCAAGGAAGCGTTACTGAAGGCATTACCGTCTTTCCGTTAAGAGTATAGGTCGATTTTTCGGCAAATCGCTTTGCGTATTCGCAGTTTTTTAATGCGTCGGGGCGCATTCCGTCGACAAGTATCAGTAAAACCTTCATAGCTTTGCTCCTTTATGCTTTTTGTTATTTTATCCGATTATACCACGCCGCGGCGGCGATTTCAATATAAAAAAACTTCGTCGGCTTTATTCCAACGAAGTTTTTATTGTTAATAATTACTTGTGCGAGGTAGCGGTTTTATCTTTAAGCATAACGTCGTGTGCGCCGCCTTCGATAATCGAGGTTGCGGAAACGAGCGTGATTTTTGCATTCTTCTGAAGCTCTTCGATAGAAAGCGCGCCGCAGTTGCACATTGTGTGGCGTACCTTCGAAAGAGTAAGACCGACGTTATCCTTGAGCGGTCCTGCATAGGGAACGTAGGAATCAACACCTTCTTCGAAGGAAAGCTTCTTATCGCCGCCCATATCGTAACGCTGCCAGTTACGCGCACGTGCCGAGCCTTCGCCCCAATATTCCTTCATAAACGTACCGTTTACGTTTACCTTGTTTGTGGGGGATTCATCGAAGCGCGAGAAGTATCTGCCGAGCATAATAAAGTCGGAGCCCATTGCGAGAGCAAGGGTGACGTGGTAATCGTGAACGATACCGCCGTCGGAGCAGATAGGAATGTAAACACCTGTCTTTTCAAAATATTCGTCGCGGGCAGCGGCAACCTCGATAACTGCGGTAGCCTGTCCTCTGCCTATACCCTTCTGTTCACGAGTGATACAAATAGAGCCGCCGCCGATACCTATTTTAATAAAGTCTGCGCCTGCTTCGGCAAGGAACATAAAGCCGTCACGGTCAACAACGTTGCCTGCGCCTACCTTGACGGTGTCGCCGTATTTATCGCGGATCCACTTAAGGGTGCGAGCCTGCCATTCGGAAAAGCCTTCGGAGGAGTCGATACAAAGCACGTCTGCACCTGCTTCAACAAGCGCGGGAACACGTTCTTCGTAGTCACGGGTGTTAATACCCGCGCCGACCATATAACGCTTCTGCGAATCGAGAAGTTCAAGCGGATTTTCTTTATGGAAAGCATAGTCCTTGCGGAATACGAAATAGCAAAGGTTGCCGTCTTTATTGATTATGGGAAGCGAGTTAAGCTTGTTGTCCCATATAATATCGTTTGCTTCTTTAAGCGAGGTGCCTTCGTAAGCATAAACGAGCTTTTCGAACGGAGTCATAAATTCCGAAACCTTAAGGTCCTTGGGCATACGCGAAACGCGGTAATCACGCGAGGTAACGATACCCATAAGCTTGCCGTTTGCGGTACCGTCGTCGGTTACGGCGATAGTGGAGTGACCGGTTCTTTCGGTAAGCTCGATAACGTCGGCAAGAGTATCATCGACACGGACGTTTGAATCGGAATATACAAAGCCTGCCTTGTGCGTTTTTACACGGCGTACCATAGCGGCTTCGTTTTCGATAGTCTGCGAGCCGTAGATAAAGGACAGACCGCCTTCTTTTGCAAGGGCAATAGCCATTTTATCGTCGGAAACAGACTGCATAATAGCGGAAACAAGCGGTATGTTGAGCGAAACAGCGGGCTCTTCTTCACCCTTGCGGAACTTCGTAACGGGCGTGCGAAGGCTTACGTTCGAGGGGATGCATTCCGCGGACGAATAACCGGGCACGAGCAGATACTCGCTAAAGGTGTGGGACTCTTGTTCAAAATACTTTGCCATAGCTTGACTCCTTTATTATAAAAAATATTTTCATCAAAATTTATAATAGGGTTATTTTATCATAAACTTTTATGTTTTTCAACAGCAATTACGCTTCAAAGCAAACGAATTTTTGAAATTTCGTGACGTTTTTTTGTTTATTTTTCTACAACACGTATTTTTCCGACAGAAAAGCGGTATGCCGTTGCGGAGGAATAGGTATCCTCGGGCATTAATATCCCCTCTCCTCGTGCCTGTATATTCGGCTCTTTTTGCGTTTCGAGACAAAGCGCAGAGCCGCAGCCGATAATGCTTCCGTCGCTCAGCTTTGTGCCTTCGGGTATAAATCCGCCGCAGTAAAGCTGCAAGCAGGGCATATCGGTAAAGCATTCTATATTAATACTTCCGTAAACCTTTGCCGCCTTGCGAAGATTTTTACCGCCGAACGATTCGTATTCATCGCCCGAAAGATAAAAATTGTGGTCGAAGTCTCTTGTTAAAAGGTATTTTTTGCGCAGGTCGAATTCGCTTCCCTCGACAGCCTGACTGCCGACAACGCGCATATTTTCGTCGTAAACCGAAACGCGGTCGGCAAATATCTGCACCAATGCACCGCCGATACGCGCGCCCGCTTTGTTGTTTATACCAAACGGATTAAAATAGGAATGGTTGGTAAGATTGACCCAAGTGGGCTTATCGGTATTTGCCTTATATGAAATAAGCAAAGAATCGCCCACAAGCCGATAAGTCACGTAAACCTGCAAATTGCCGGGGTAGCCCTCTTCTCCGTCGGGCGAAAGATAGGTAAGCGTTACAAAATCGCTTCCCTGCTCGGCAACAGCCCAGCGCTTAAGGTTAAAGCCCTGCATACCGCCGTGAAGATGGTTTTTCCCGTTTTCGTTAAGCGGAAGCGAATATTCAATATTATTTATATACTGCGTACTGCCGCAACGGTTGGCTGTTCTGCCGATAAGTCCGCCGAAATAGCAGGTGTCGGCGAAATACTCTTCTTCGGTGGCGTAGCCTGCCGCAAGCTCGATACCGTATGCGTTGATTTGCTGAATTATCGCACCCAAGGTGAGCACGGTTACGGTGAGATTTTCGTTTTTTATCACTTTTTTTTCCATTTTTGCACCATTTTTTAAAAATACGCCGAATATTATATATGATGATTTTACATTGTGTGTAGCCGAATGTCAACCTCCGTTAATATTTTTTCAAAAAATCGTTCGATTTATCTTGACAATCGCGTGATTGTGTGTTACAATCTAATTGCAGTAAACAAAAAGGAGGTTTCCTTATGATCGACAGACTTCCCGGCACAACGATAGATATCGCCGTGTCTGATGCAGAGGCAGCCAGAGATATTCTCGACAACGCCTTTATCTGCGGAGGGCTGATGATGTCGCAGGTTGCCCGAATGACGGGGCTTGAGCCATATATGATCCAAAACTGGGTACGGCGCGGTTTTCTTTCGCCGCCCGTGCAAAAACAATATTCCAAACGTCAATTTTGCAGGATAGCAATTATCAATATGCTTCGCGAGGCGTTACAGATCGAAAGGATCACCGATCTGCTTTCCTACATTAACGGCCGTTTGGACGATGAAAGCGATGATATTATCGACGACAGCGACCTTTATTTCTACTATATTGCCGCAATAAGCAGTTTAGAGCGCCCCGTTGCCGATGAAGATTACATCGTAAGCCACATCGAAAGGGTGGTCAGCAATTTTGCCGAGCCCTTCCCCGGCGCAAAGAAAAGACTTATTAAGGTGCTCGCGGTTATGATGAACGCGCACTACGCGGCAATACTTCGCAAGCGCGCAGAGGATATTCTCGCAACGCTTGATTAGGAGCGCTTTATGAAAAACTCAAAAATCTGCCCTAAATGCAAAAGCGACGATATTGTATGTGCCCGCGGCGAAAACCAGGGCTACGGTATCGGGAACAACGTAAGGGCAGGAATATTTAAGCAGGTAATCGTAAACAGATATATATGCTGTGCCTGCGGCTTTACCGAGGAATGGATAGACAAAGACGATATTCCGAAGGTAAAGAACTATTACGGAAAAAGCAATCGTTTATAAAGGGAGGTAAACTTTTATGTTAGATTGGTGGGTAGCTTTAGGTTCGGCAGGTCAGGTTTTTGCCTGCATAGCGATCCCCGCGACGGTTATGCTGCTTATTCAGATGGTTTTAACGCTTATCGGTTTAGGCGGCGAAAGCGATGCCGATGCAGACGGTGCGGACGTTGATGCCGACATCGAAGCAGACGGCATTGACGAAGGATTTGAGCCCGACGGCGCCGAAGATTCCTTCGAAAAGGGCGAAGGGCTCGACGCAGGCCTACGCTTCTTCACGTTTCGCGGACTTATCGCCTTCTTCTCGGTAATGGGATGGGTAGGCACGATATGCTGCGGTAACGGTATGGGCCTGGCACCTTCGATACTTATTTCGGCGGCAAGCGGATTTTTCGCGATGTTGGTTATCGCCCTGCTTATGAAATGGCTGTTCTCGTTGCAGTATGACGGCACCGAGGATATACGCGATGCTTTGGGCGTAAGCGGCACGGTTTATATGCGAATACCGCCTTCCCGCACAGGCAAGGGCAAAATAAGCGCAGTTATTCAGGGCAAGCTTTGCGAAAAATACGCCGTGACCGACGAGGAAACCATTATTAACCGCGACGAAGAGGTAACGGTTGTCGGCATATCCGGCGAAGAAACGCTTATTGTAAGACGCAAGCACAGAAAGTAAATTAAAAAAATTAATATACAAGGAGAATTATTATGGGACCCAGCACAATTATTTTAGTAGCGGTAATAGGTATTTTACTTTTCTCGCTCATTCTTTGGTTCTTTTCGAGGTACAAGAAATGCCCCTCGGATAAGGTAATGGTCATCTACGGTAGAGTAGGTAAGAACAACGACGGCACCACCCGTTCGGCGAAATGTATCCACGGCGGTGCGGCGTTCATAGTTCCCGTTGTTCAGTCGTACGAATTCTTGGACCTCACTCCCCTTTCGATTCCCGTTGACTTAAAGAGCGCACTTTCCAGACAGAACATCCGTGTAGACGTACCCTCGCGCTTTACCGTTGGTATTTCCACCGAGCCGAGCGTTATGCAGAACGCGGCAGAAAGACTTTTGGGGCTCCAGCTCGCTGAAATTCAGGAGCTTGCAAAGGATATCATCTTCGGTCAGTTGCGTCTTATCATCGCAACAATGGATATCGAAGAGCTTAACACCGACAGAGATAAGTTCCTCGAAGCGGTTTCGAGAAACGTTGAAGTAGAACTTAAAAAGATCGGTCTTCGTCTTATAAACGTTAACATGACCGACATTTCGGACGAATCCGGCTATATCGAAGCGCTTGGTAAAGAAGCGGCTGCAAAGGCTATTAACGACGCGAAGAAGAGCGTTGCCGAAAAGGAACGCGACGGTTCGATAGGTGAAGCGAACGCAAGAATGGACGAACGTATTAACGTTTCCAAGGCAGACGCAGAAGCTATTCAGGGTGAAAACCTTGCAAAAACCGAAATCGCAATGTCCAATGCAACCCTCCGCGAAAAGCAGGCAGAGGCTTTGAGAATCGCAACCGCGGCTGAAAAGATTCAGGCGGCAAAAGCTTTGGAAGAAGCTTACGCGGCAGAAAAAGAAGCTGAAGAAGCAAGAAGCGCGCGTGAAAAGGCAACACTCGAAGCAGACGTTATCGTACAGACCGAGATCCAGAAGCGCCAGATCGAGCTCGAAGCGGAAGCAGAAGCAGAAAAGATCAGACGTAAGGCAAAGGGTGAAGCAGACGCTATCTACGCAAGAATGGAAGCTGAAGCACGCGGTATGGAAGAGATCCTTCGCAAGCAGGCTGCAGGTTTTGCAGAAATCGTTAAATCGGCAGGCGGCGACGCAGAAGCGGCATTAAAGCTCCTTATCGCAGATAAGCTCGAAGACCTTATGAGAATTCAGGTCGATGCTATTAAGAACATCAAGATCGACAAGGTTACCGTTTGGGATAACGGCTCCGCCGGCGCAAACGGCAAAACCAGCACCGCAAACTTCTTATCCGGCCTTATGAAGAGCGTTCCTCCTCTCGAAGAAGTATTCGCAATGAGCGGTCTCGCGCTTCCCGAATACCTCGGCAAAAAGAAGGAAGAAACTCCCGAAGCGGCAGAAGCTCCCGAAGCACTCGATGCAGAGGTAGTTGAAGAAGAATAATCCACCTTCACAAATAACGAACATTAACAAGAAAATAGCCCCTTTGGAAACGAAGGGGCTATCTTTGTAAAAAAACAAAGGCATTTTTCGATTTTACCACGAACGAAAGGAGAAAAACGATGAAATTTACAGCTTTTATAATGGCTTTATTGCTTATGTTTTGCTTGGTCGGATGCGATTACGCGAATATACCGCCCGAGTCTTCGCAAGTTAATGACAGTTCGAATATCAGCGACAATTCAAGCGAAGAATCTATCGACCCTTCGGAGTTTTTCCCCGAAGATATGACGCCTGACGATTTTGTTGTTCGTAATTCCGAAATCAAATTAACAAACGGGCCTGATTCAGATACTGTGTTCTTCTCGATATTATATGGATATAAACCAACAAGACAAACAAGAAGCTTCATCAGCATAGATAAGCTTGATTTGCGAAGCATAGAAAACAAAGGAAAAACCGGAAAAGATGCCGCAAGAGATAGTCATCTCGTTATGCTTGGCGACTGTTTACTTATCGCGATAGCGGTTTACGATATGGAAGAAAATACCGCTTACGTTGTAGAAGATTCGACAAACACAAGCTCACATATGACTGATGACAGATATTATACTCACACCGACCCTGAAAAAGCAAACGAAGGCACTAATTACGGTCAAGCGGTGCAAGAGTCTTATGAAGTGGACGAAAAAGGCGATTCCAAATTCACCGCAACTTACGGATATCCGGTATGGCACTATATTGTGAAGGAATACGACAGCATACCCGAAGATTACGTTTTAACGCTTACCGAAAAGCTTTATGAAAACGACGAGGTCGTTTCCGAAAAGGTAACTTTAACTTTAACCTATAAAGATATTCAAGAAGCGCTTGAATAGTAAAAAACAAAGTCATTTTTCGATTTAACCGCGAACGAAAGGAGAAAAACGATGATTTTCAATATCGAACAATACAGCAGGGCAGCTTTGATTGTTCCTTTGATAATTGCGATTTTTTCCTTAATTTGGTTTTTTGACGGTTTTATTCATTTTATAAAGTTAATTAAAGCAAACAATCAAACAAAAAGGGATGTTTTGATTCTTCTTTCTTCGCTTTTTATAGTATCTGTTTTTTTGTGCACATCGTTAGGTGTGTTGTTAAACGGCGGTATATATTTGTTTCGTGAGAACAGTAGATATGCTGTATGCGTAGAAGGAGAAATTACCGAAATCGAAGATTTAAGTCAGTTCAAATTCCCAAAAATGAAAACCGAATACGGATACGATAACAAAAACGGAGTAATGATTACCGTAAACGGCGTGAAATGTCAGCTTCCTACCCGCGGAGAATTCGAGGTCGGTGATACGGTTAAGGTTTACTACCTTCCTCGGAGCAGATATGTTTTGAGTATTTTTTCGGTCGGAGAAATATAAAACATATTGGTTTTATGTTTGACTTTTTTGATTGAGAAGCTATACACTCAACTAACGACCAACAAAATCCCCGATACCGTTTATAAAAAACGAAGGGACTATCTTTGTAAAAACGCAGGTGTAATATGAGCAGATACAGACCGTTTTTGATACTTTTTGCGCTCTTTTTGCTTTTGACAGGCTGCAATAACCCAAGCATTCAAAGCGAGAGCAGTGCAGAGGAACTATCGCAGGAGCCGAAAATCGAGTACGAAATTATACAAAGCCCATACCCCCACCTTTCGAACAACGCGCGCAACGTTTGGGATATGGTAATACACGAAGGGTATCTATATATCGGCGCGGGCGATTACGACAAAAACTACTCCCCCGCCGCCGCATACCGTTACGATTTGAACGAAGAAAAATGGTACACCTGCGGCACTATTCCCGACGAGCAGATCGACCGTTTTTGCCTTATCGACGGAACGCTGTATATACCGGGCTGTGACCCAACAGGCGATTGGAGCTTGGGCAATTTTTATAAATTAGAGGAAAACCGTTTTGTTACACATAGGGCAATCCCCTACGGTGTGCATTGCTTTGATATCGTGAAATTCGATAACAAGCTCTTTGCCGCCTTGGGGCACGCCGAAGGAAGCGCAGACTTCCCCGTTGCAGTATCTTACGACGGCGGCAAAAGCTTTGAAAACGTAAAAGCGGAGGGCGGAGGTATAATCGACCGACGCGTTTACAAGCTGTTTTGCCACGGAGATAAGCTGTATGCGCTAAACGGTATGAACGTCTACCGCTACGACGGTGAAGGCTTTGTGCTTGAAGCAAACTGGCAAAGCCGTTTTGTTATGGGTTACCCATTTTACAGCCGTATAGCCGAAAGCGCATACTTTAAGGGGAGGACCTATTTCACTACCGGTTATCTGTTCCATTTTGAAGACGTAAATAATTTGCAGTACACAATATTCGAAAACGCGATAGTTACCGACCTTGCGGTTTACGGCGAAAAGCTATACGTTCTTTGCGCCAAGCCCTTGGAAAACGGCAATTATCTTATATGCCTTACCGTAAGCGAGGACGGAAAGAGCTTCGAAACGGTAAAGGCGATAGAATACGGCTTGCCCGCTTTAAGCTTCGCTATAAACGGCGGCGAGCTTTATCTGGGCATAGGCGATATAAGCACAACCGACGATGCCCGCAAGGGCGAAATACTTAAAACCGAGGTGCACGAATGAAAAGAATTCTTCTGCTTTTAACCGCGTTATTATTACTGCTCTCCCTTTTCGGCTGTAACGAAGAAGTCGAGCAAAGCTTTGAAGAAAGCTCGCAAGCCACCGAATCAAGCGAAGAATCGAAAAACGAAAACACCAAAAAGCTCGTAAGCAAAAAGGTGAATAAAAACGGTACGGGAAGAATAACGCAAACTTCAGAATACAAGTACAACGCAAAAGGTCAGGCTTCGGAAATAAAAAATACAACCGACAGCGAAACGACCGTTATTTATACAACCTATGATAAATACGGATACGAAGCCGATACAATAACCAAAGACGCAGACGGAAACATTCTTTCGCACCACCAATTCGAGCGCGATGAATACGAATACGTGCATATCTGGCGCACCCTTGATGAAAACGGCAAGACCAAAAACGAAAACGTATATGACGTCGTGCGTGACGAGCAAGGCAGAATGCTCGAAGTATATTTAAACGGCGAGCTTTCGCAGTATTACAGCTACGACGAGGAAGGCAACGCCACCGAGCGCAGACCGAACAGCGACAGTTACAGGATTTACGATAAGGACGACAAAACACTCGAAAGCGGCACCGGCGATTACAAAATGGTTTATACCTATGAAAACGGCAAGGTGAAGGAAATAAACTCACAGTACGGCGAAACCGTTTTTAAAACCGTATATGAATATAACGGCGAATTGCTTTTATCGCAAACCAATTACGAAAACGGCGAAATTACGCTAAAATATGTTTATGAATACGACAACGACGGCGATCTTATAAAGGAAACGATGCAAAACGCATTAGGGATCGCTTCGAGCATCACCGAATATTATTACGACGAATTCCCGATAGAGGGTTAGGAGGACATTATGTTTTTAATTAAAAAGGTCGGCATGGCAATCGTTTACTACATTCTCGGTTATATCATCAACACCAACGCGAACTATATCTTCGCATCGGGCGGGATTTTGAGCAATGCTGTCACCATTCCCTCGATAATCATTAATACCGTTGTGCTGTGCGCGATATCGCGTTATTTGCGCATCGGCAAGCTGAAGAAAAACCACAAGGGCGACGATTCGGATGAAAAGGCGATATTCAACGGCGAAACAAAGGGCAAGCTTACGTATATCGTTAAGACCCACGATTTCAGATTGGAAGCGATACTTTCGGTTATCGTTGCGGTATTTTCGATAGGAAGCATTCTTCTTAATACGGCGCTCGCAGTAGGCTTCCCTGCGATATTTTCGAACTCCGCAAACATCGTATTGCTCGTCGCTTGGGTGATTTTTATGCCTGTTTATATTTCGGCTGTAAATCTGTTCACGTGGCTTATGGCTTATAACAGAGTTTATAAAAGAAGAGAGTTTTAATCAAACCGCTATTGCCCAACGGAAGAAATTTTGATATAATATTCGCATAGCAAAAAACGCGTATCACCCACACAAGGAGGAATTATGAGCAATATAAAAAAACTGTGTACGGCGGTAATCCCCTCGGTTATACTTGCGGTATTACATATACTTTTTGCACAGCTTGCATATTTTACCGCCTACCCCGAGGAAAGCGAATTTTTGATCGGCTACAACGCGGTAAGACATATTATCGTTTCGGGAATAATTTTCGTTTGCTTTTATTACTCCTTCGTTCGCGTGCAAACGGTTTATAATACGCCTCTGCGCGAAAAATATCTTGCCGCGGAAGGCAATGTCCGTATCGTGCCGTTTATACTTTCCTCGTTGGGCTTTTGGACAGACCTTTTGGTGTATTCGGCTATTATTTTGGCGGCATACGGTAAAGCGTTTTCGTTTATTTTCGATATCTTCGGCGAAGGCGGCAGGCTTTTTGCTCTTGCGGCAACGCTGCCGATTTTGGCAATTATCGGCTTTATTGCACGCTTTAACGCAACGAAGATATGGAACAGAACGCTCGATGCAACAGAAGACGAGGCTTTGACAAAAAACGAAAAGCAACCGAGCTATAAAGCCGACAAGCTTATCCCCACGATCCCCACGCTTGCGGCGATGCGGTTTATAACCCGCGCCAACACCGACCGCAACCCCGCGCTCGAATCCGAATCTGCCGCTCCGTTCGACTATGGTATGAGCGGAATGATAAAATCGTACACACTTGTTTTTGTGATATTTCTTTTATCCTCGCTGTTCGGGCGGGTGGTATATAGCATTATAAGCCTTGTGCTCGTTCCTATATCTATGCTATCCTATGCAAAATACGCCGCAACGATATTTATTACCGTTTTGGTTGCGATACCTATTATAAGGCGGTTAAAAGCTTTGATTAAGCGCGCAAGCCTTGTTTCGAAAACAAAATCGATTTGCAAGGAAAACAAATACAGGCTCTCTACTGTAAAATCCCCCTTGGCTTCGCTGTTTTCTCCCGTGCGCGGCGAAAGCTTTACGCTTACCGTTAACGGCGAAACCTTCTCGTGCAAGCTTTTGGCAACAAAAAAAGCCTCTACTCCGATAATTCTGCACGAGGACGGAAGCGGCGAAACCCTGCATTCGATCACCTTTGTCGGTATTAAATGGCTCGAACGCAGAAAGCCTTTTAAATTCGGGTATGAATCGAAATACAGACAAATTCTTATCATTAACCCCTCGGCGAAGTTTATTTGCTCCGAAAAGAACGGCACGCTAACCGAGCTCGATAACGGCGATTCTGTCGGAAATTATATTATCTATTCGGGGACCGGCTTCACAAACGCGCTCGACCGCAAAACGCTCGGCGTGAACGATAAAGAGAAAAACAAATATAAATACATATAGGGTATAAATATGCTCACACTTAAAGAAGCAAGAAAAATACAAAAGGAACGCGAAAGCAAGGCGGTTTTATGGTTTGTTTTTTCGCTTGCGTTGGTCGGAATCGCAACCTACGTTTTATTGGAATTCACAACCGTTTTTGAAATAAGCACGGTGTTTTATCTTATCCCCGCCGCACTTATTGCTTTTGCAATTAAAAAGACAAGAATTTACCTGTTTTTAACCGCGCAGGAGTTTATTGGAACGGTGGTATATATGAACGTTTACGATGTTCAAACACAACGCGTAAAGGGCAAGCTTTCCTATACTACCCTGCATAGCTTGGAAGCCGAAATAATTATCGAAAACGACGAGGGCAAATCCAAATCCATTCAGCTTCCCGCAGGTCCCGGAGACAATCTTATATCCGAGGGAATGACTCTCGCATTACTTCGCTTTATCGACAACCCGATTATAATGGAGAAGGAATAATGAAAAAGCTGTTTACTGCTATACAAAAAGACGATATAAATACCATCAAAGCAATACTCGATAAATCACCCGAGCTTATCGGCAGTGTCTTGAACGGAAGCCCGAAAAGGCTTGTCGGTCAATCACCCTTACAGGTGGCCTTGAAAGAGTCGAACGATGACACAGTTGAGCTTTTGCTGTCGTATGCTCCCGACGTGAATTTTATCGAAGATGAATCCTGCCCGAACGAGTGGCGCGCACCCGTTTTACACGATGCAATAAACCGCGCGGTTATGAGTAGCCGTTTTAACGTTGTAAGAGAAAACGGCATAGAAGTGTTTAACACCAAAGAAAAAGCCGACCGCTCGTTCGATATACTTTCCAAAATCATCGATATGGGCGCAGACGTAAACCAAAAGGATTCTTACGGCAACGCTTGTCTTGACAGAGCTTGCCTGCAAGCGACTCAGATATTGCCCAAAAACAATAGCTCCGACCGTGTGCTGACAGACGAGCTGGAACACGATATTTCACGTATTTTTGAATTATTAATAAAAAACGGCGCCGATTTGAACTATATCGCGCCGAATGCCTTCGGGCAAACCTATATACAGCGTTATGAAAACGAAACGGTGGCGAAATATCTAAAAACAAACTGAGGAGAAAGCAGTATGGCAAAGAAGTCACTGTATCTGTTTCTTGCCGCAATACTTCTGCTTGTCGCAATCGACCAAGTAGCAAAGCTATACATAGACAACTGTTTTGAAATCCAAGAAGGCATTTTGCAGGTAAAAACACCGCACATACACCCGATATTGAACGACGAATCGGTTATTAACGCCGTTCAGCAAACCGAAACTACTAATATGCCCTATTGGTTAATTATCCTTTGCCAGATAGCCAAATATATATTCGTTTGCGCAGTGGCAATGCTTCCTTTAATAATATCCGCAAAAGCAGGCAAAGCAGCGGGAATTCAAGTATCGAAATTCTTAAAAAATGCGGGATTGTGCCTTATTTCTGCCGTTTGCGCAATCCGTATTATAGGAATTATTTTTTGGGGCGGGACGCTTGATTTTATCTGTTTTCCCAAGCCCACCACCACGAAAGCTCTTCATTGCGCAGACTGCGGACATATTATAGAAGTCCCTGCAATACTGCACAGAAGCTTTGATTTCGGCGACATATATATGATGATCGGTATGATTTTGGTCCTTTCGCTTACGGTTTATTACCTTGCGAGGTTTGCGTTCGCGTACGCGAACGCAGAAGCAGAAAAACGCACAGAAATACGTCGTAATATAAAGCGGATCTTTATTAAGGATACATCAAAATGAACGATATTCAAAAAACGCTTTTCCAATTCCGCGATATTAAATACCGCGATTTTCAAAGCTCGCTTATACCGAATATCGAGCGCGAGCGAATTATCGGCGTGCGCACACGTATGCTCCGCGCGACCGCAAAAGCGATGCTGAAGGAGGGTACGGAAAAGGAATTTCTTTCTGCACTTCCCCACTATTATTTCGAGGAAAACCAGCTTCATTCGTTTATTATATCCTTCGAGCGCGATTTCGAAAAATGCATAACGCATATTGAGCGTTTTCTTCCATATATCGACAACTGGGCGACCTGCGACCAATTATCGCCCAAATGCTTCGCGAAAAATCCCGAAAAACTGTTGCCCTATATCGAAAAATGGCTCAAATCGGAGCACACCTACACCGTTCGCTTCGGCGTCGTTTGCTTTATGCGTTATTTTCTCGATGAACGTTTTGATGAAAAATATCCTCGACTTGTTGCCGAGATAAAAAGCGACGAATATTATATTAAAATGGCGGTTGCTTGGTATTTTGCAACAGCTTTGGCAAAGCAATACGACGCGGTTTTGCCGTTCATCACCGAAAAAAGGCTCGATAAATGGACGCACAACAAAGCGATACAAAAATCGCGTGAAAGTCTGCGGATAACCAAAGAGAAGAAACGGCTTTTGAACAGCTTGAAATATTGACAAACGCTTTGTGAGCTTTAACGCTTATTGCGACAAACGCAATATATTTCGACAATATGTATGAGGATTAACAGAAAGGGACGCTATGGAACGTATAGTTTTAAGCAAAAAGTTTTTTACAAACGCGTTGTTTATTCTCATTTTCGCAATTATGCTCGTCTTTGCAACTATCAAGGCGCCGGACACCGAATACAAAACGCATATATGTATTATTTTTGGCTTGCTTGACGTCTTGTTCGCGTTTCTTAATGCGTATTTCATTCCGTTTGCCTTTTATTTCGATGAAAGCACCGTAGAAATACGTTATATATTCAAGCGCAAAAGCAAGAAATGGCTTTGGAAAGAGATTACAAAAATTGAGCTTGAGTACAAATCGCGTTACGATATGGCTTTTGTACCGAAATACAACATCGGGGGTCGGCTGTTCCGAGAAAGCTTTCGTTTAGAGCACGTGGACAAGGACGGAAAAGTAGAATACGAGCTTATTGTTAACAGCGAAGCGGCTAAAGAATGTATTGATAAATACAGACAGGTTTAAATCATAGGCGAGTAGCCAAACCGATTGACAAACGGTTGTTAATACTGTAAAATATTAACGATGATGTATGAAAGGGAGGCAACAGTATGAATGATTTGGTTAAAAGCAAAGGTACGTTCGGTTCTGTGTTCCTGATTGTCGGCGGTGCCTTGGTGTTCTCTGCGGTTCACTATTGCCTTACGCACGATCATTTTAGAATTTCCCTGTTTTTCTTTCTTGCTTCATATCTTATTTACGTTATAGCAATGTTTAAAAGTATCGTCACCAAGGACGACGGTGCAATATTTATTGCGGCGTTGTTTCAATTCTTCTGTTGGTTTATATTGGATGAGGTTACGAAAATATTATTAGGGCATAACAAAAATCCCGAAAAAGTATTGAACATACGTCTGAACAATACAGATTTGTGGGAATATGCTATTATTTTTCTTGCTTTCATTGCAATTATAGGAGCGTTCTTTTTTTCGAAAAGAATTTCAGTACAAGCGGAATCCCAAAAAACAACAAAGGGAATGCTTTTTGCGATGTTCGGCGTCATCGCCGCGCGCGGTGTAATTGCCGTTGGTCAAAGCTACAAAAGTACCGAGAACGACAACCTATTCTTCTTTGTTGTTTTTGCGATATCTATTATAGCTTTCTTCTTTATACAAAGCTTTTCAATAGCACATATTAGGTACAGCAAAAAAGCTAAAGTTCAAACAAAACAACACATTGAGATATTATAACGGAGGCTTATTATGAGCGTTTTTCCTGAAGTAAAGAAAAATTTCGGTTTTGGCTGTATGCGTTTACCGATGAACGGCGAAGAGGTGGATATACCCCAATTTTGCACGATGGTGGACGAATTCATATCCGCGGGCTTTAACTATTTCGATACGGCGCACGGTTATCTTTCGCAAAAGAGCGAGCCTGCAATACGCGAAGCGCTCGTTAACCGCTACCCGCGCGATAAATACATACTTACAAACAAATTATCGAGCCCCTATTTCAAAACGAACGAGGAAATTCGCCCGCTGTTCGAAAGTCAGTTAGAAGCTTGCGGTGTCGATTACTTCGATTTTTATCTTATGCATTCGCAGAACGCGAACAGCTTTAAAAAGTTCAAGGAATGCAAGGCTTACGAAACCGCGTTCTCACTTAAAGCCGAAGGCAAGGTACGCCACGTCGGTATTTCCTTCCACGACAGTGCCGAGGTGCTCGACCGGATACTTACCGAATATCCCGAGCTTGAATGTGTGCAGATACAGTTCAACTATATCGATTACGAGGATTCGAACGTGCAAAGCCGTCTTTGCTACGAGGTCTGCCGCAAGCACAATAAGCCGATAATTATTATGGAGCCGGTTAAGGGCGGCAGTCTTGCGGGCTTGCCCGAGGCGGCGGAAAACGAGCTTGCCCCCTTCGGCGGAAGCTCTGCAAGCTTTGCGATACGCTTTGCCGCAAGCTTCGAAGGCGTGTTTATGGTGCTTTCGGGTATGAGCGACACGGCGCAGATGAACGACAACCTTTCGTTTATGCGCGATTTCAAGCCGCTGACCGACGCGGAATTCAAGGCGATTGACCGTGTTACCGAAATTATAAAGAGTATGGACGTTATTCAATGCACCGCCTGCTCCTATTGCACCGACGGTTGCCCGAAGAATATTCCCATTCCCTCGATCTTTAAGATCGTGAACAGCTCCAAACGCTACAAAAACTACGGCGCAAAATGGTGGTACAGTATGCACACGGGCGGCACCCGCGGCAAGGCAAGCGACTGTATTGAATGCGGTCAATGCGAAGCTATCTGCCCGCAAAAGCTCCCGATTATCGAGCTTTTGAAATCCGCGGCAAGCGAGCTTGAGGGCTAAGCGAGAGGTTTTACATTAAGAAACTTTTTGCAAAAAGTTTCTTAATAATCTTCAAAAACTCCAAATACAAAACAAGCTTCTGTGATATAACATCATCGAAGCTTGTTTTTTTGTTTTAAAAGATTTTGAAAAAAGAGTGCGAGAGAAAGACTTTTTTAAAAGTTTTTCTCTCGCAAATGAATCAATTATACTATTTCTTCAATTTATCGAAAAGCGAGCGTGCTTTATTCATTCGCTCTTCCTTTTCGGCATCGTCGCGGACAATATTGAACACGTCGCCCTCTTTTGCTTCACCGAAAACGCAAAGCGGGATATTCACGGTTTCGCCGTTTTCAAGCTCGCAAACCGCAAACTCGCCCTCGATACGGTCTATAACTATTCTCATAATTTATTCCTCCGGATCACAGCTTCCGCAAAGCGTGTAGCCGAGTGCTTGAAGCTCTTTAAGGGTACGTTTGGAATACGCCTTGTTAACCTCTTTCATATCGGTTGCCGAATCGCATTCTGCCGTATGCAGTTTTTTACTGCTTATATTAAGCACCCATTTATAGCCGCTCGGCGTCAATCCATCCGAAACGGTTAATTTTTCGCCGTCTGTGGTTACCGTTACCGTACCCGAAATATCGGTGCGGTAAATTTCGTCCACGCCCGATTTTTTTAAACGGTTAAGCGCCGCATCGTGCGGGTGGCCGTATTCGTTACCCTTGCCGCAGGAAATAACCGCTATTTCGGGGCTTGCCTTTTTAAGAAAAGCGTCGCTCGACGAGGTGTAGCTGCCGTGGTGGCCGACTTTTAAAACGTCGCAATCGATATTATCGGTTACCGTTTCTTCCTCTAAAGTTTCGGCATCGCCCGTGAACAGAAACGCGCGCGAGCCAAAGGTTAGGCGCAACACCGCAGAGCAGTTATTCAGATCGTCGACGATTTTCACGGGTGCGACAAAGCGCGCATTCGCGCCGTTTCCGAGCGGAATATCGACGCCCGCCTTTGCAACGTTTATCGAAAGTCCTAAGTTATCCATAGCTTCGAGCAGGTTGATAAAGGTGCTCGTATCGCTTATCGCTTCGGGCATATAGATTTCGCCGATAGCAAAATTTTCGATAACCCTTTGCATACCGCCTATATGGTCGGAATGGGGGTGAGTTCCTATAACGTAATCGATTTTCGAATATCCGAGGCAATCGATAAGCGAGATAACCCTGCCCGCGTAATCGCGCTCGCCCGCGTCGATAAGCATACATTTACCGTCGGGAAGCTCGATAAAAGCAGAATCGCCCTGATCCACATCGATAAAATGCACTCTTAACTCACCTTCGGCCTTTTCGGTGACCGTTTGCGAGCTTTCCTGATTGGAGGTTTGTGATTCGTTGTGGCTTGTATTCGGAAACTCTGGAAGTTCATATCCGCACGCGCCGAGAAAACAAAGTGCCGACGCGAGCAAAAAAATCAAAATTCTTTTCATTACTTTTTGTAAATATCAAACGTACCGAAATAGTAGCGGCATACGAGAATATAGTCGTACTGATCGATCACATCGTCACCGTTTACGTTCGCAACGCGGGTTTGAAGTTCGTCAAGCTCGATAGTATCGAAATAATCGCGCTTTATGAGTATATAGTCGTATTGGTCTACTTTGCCGTCCGCGTTAACGTCGCCGTTGACGATAACCAAATAAGAAACACCGCCGACGGTCGCAACAGCGCCGTTGGGAACAATCGCGTCGTTTTCGAGCTTCTCTTGGTTATAAAGCACAGAAACGTTTTCGGTTGCGAAGTTAGCAATAAAATCCTCTACGGTAGTTTTATCTCTAACGCCGGTAATCATAAATTCGTTTACTTCAACGGTCGCTTCTTCTTTTACTTCGATAAACGAGGTAAGTCCCCATTCCTGAAGAAGCCATTCGTTGCGTTCCTTGAGCCAGTTGCGGTAAAATTCAACGTTTTCCTCATAAGTTTCATCGGGATGGCGTTCGAGCTGCATAGAGTGGTGATGAACAACGTTGGGTGCCCAGCCCGCTTCGTTATGGTTGCGGTCGAAGGATGCGCCGTAGGCTTCGATCATAGTATCGATTTTATTCTTGCCGAGGATATTATTCGAATAAAGGTTTACTACCGTATCCTGCACAGCGAGAAAACGTTCGCCGACAAGCTTTTGAAATTCATCATATTTAACCAGCTCGCCAAACCACTTCATTTTCGTAGCGTGGAATCTTTGCTCCAAGGTCGATGTGCCGTAGTAGTCGACGTTATAGTTACCAGACGAAAGGTCGAAGTCCCAAACAGGGCCACCGTAGATTTTACCGCCCTTGATATGAAAACGGGTGGAGCTTGTTGCTACGTCTATGTTTCTGAAATATTCAAGAGTTACGTAGAAATTCGCCATCGATTCGATATCGAAGTATTTTTCCACCTCGCTGAAATCGCCGCCGCGAAGTGCCGCTTCGGCGTCGTAAACGAGGTCGGTAACGTATCTCTTCTGCTCCTCGGTCAAATCGCTTATTTCGGGCTCGTTAATGGCGAATTTGGTGCCGTTGGAGGAATAGAAATAGTAGGAATCGGGATCCTCGGGATTAAGATCGAGCTCTAAAAGATATTCGTTATTATCAAGGTCGATATCAACACGGGTTTCGCCCACTTCGATAGAGTCGATAAGAACATAGCTGCCCTGAAGCACGTCGTTCACATATACGTCCACAAATCTGTAATTAGGAGTATAGGGAACACCGATTTCCTTCGCAAAGTCCATAACCACCGCATTACGAATCAAGGTTTTGTCGTAGCAGTTTGCAAGCAGACTCCATTTTTTGTTTTTGCCCATACCGAGAACGTCCGTCTTGCTGTCGAACTTAATGTTATAAGGCTTTTTATACGCAGACGAGGTGGAGTTACCTCTGACGTTAACCGTGCAGTTTTCGGCGCTTATGGTTTCATATTCGCCGCCTTCTTCATCTATAATGTAGATTTCGCAGTTCACCTTGCTTTTATCGGAAGGAATGCCCACGCCGTCTTCCGTATAGATAAGCACCTTCGGAATATCGGTGGGTGCTTTTATGTCCTCTGCAAGAATGCTTGTGCTTGCCGCAAACAGGCTCATAAGCACCGCCGCAAAAAGAACAAATGCGATTTTTCTTTTCATAATTGCCTCCGTTTGGTTACTTCCGATATGCAAAATGTTATTAACAGTTTCATAATACTTCCCTATTAATGCAAGAGAAGTCCCGAGATTCGGCGGGACTTCTTTTGCTGAAAGGAGGTAAAACGAAGAAACACTTCACGAATACGGAAATTATTCTTTTAACACGATTAAATTATAATTCATCTTAACAAAAATGTCAACACCGCGAAGCGAACAACATATATATTTGTAGCAATGCACAAATATATATGTTGTTTTTTGTATAATTACCTTTAGAAAAGTAAAAAACGCCAAGCGTTTTATTGCTTGACGTTTCGAACAAGTGTAAACGGAACTAAATAGCGCGTTCGATAACAATATCGGAACGGTGTTTTTGAAGCAGTTGCACAAAACGCTTATCTTCCCAACCGTATTCAATCGCATATCCCGAATCAAACATTTGAGAAAGTTTCAACTTGCCGGGCACCGCAGAATATTCGTTCGTGAAAACGTACAATTGCGTCCTCTCGCCCAAACCAAAATCCTTTATAATTTTTATATACGCTACGCGAGTTATACTTTCCCACGGGATGAACAGTTCTTTCTTTCCGTACAATCTGAAGAAATACAATCCTGTGTCATCTACTTTTTTCATAACCACAAACAGTTGAATATAGAAATATCCTGCAATTATTGCGATTCTGCCTATCCAAATCACCATATTAAAAACAGAAACTATCGCTGCGTTTTCTATATGAGCGTAGCTAAACGAAAACGCTTGCAATATAAGTAGCATTAACGCTGTTATCGGAATCCATACTATTGCTCTTATAATAAGATCTTTTGTCCAACGCTTCATATTATTCAATACCGGCTTTAAGCTTTTCGGCACGGTCGGCGGAGATAAGCGCGTCGATCATTTCGTCCATTTTACCGTTCAAGAATGCTTCGAGCGAATGAACTGTATATCCGATTCTGTGGTCGGTTATTCTGCCCTGCGGGTAGTTATAGGTACGGATTCTTTCGCTTCTGTCGCCGGTGCCGACCTGCGCGCGGCGTTCCGAAGCAACAGCCTGTTCCTTTTCGCGGTTATACATATCGGCAAGGCGGCTTTTCATTATTTTAAGTGCCTTATCCTTATTTTTAATCTGCGAGCGTTCGTCCTGACAGTCGACGGTTATGCCCGTGGGGATATGAATTATTCTTACCGCGGATTCGGTCTTGTTTACGTGCTGACCGCCCGCGCCCGCAGAACGGTGGCGGGTTATTTCGAGTTCGTCCATATTTAGTTCGAAATCAACATCGTCTACCTCGGGAAGCACGGCTACGGTTGCGGTAGAGGTTTGTATTCTGCCCTGCGCTTCGGTTTCGGGAACGCGCTGAACGCGGTGAACGCCGCTTTCGAACTTAAAGCGCGAATACGCGCCCTCGCCCTCTACCATAAACGAAACCTCTTTAAAGCCGCCAAGCTCGGTTTCGTTCGCGCTTAAAAGCTCGGTTTTGAAACCTGCCGACGCGGCATACATATTATACATACGGTAAAGCACCGCCGCGAAGAGCGAAGCTTCCTCGCCGCCTGCGCCACCGCGAATTTCGATAATAACGTTTTTGTCGTCGTTGGGGTCTTTCGGAAGCAGGAGTATGCGAAGCTCATCCATAAGCGGATCCAATTTTGCGCGCGCTTCGTCCTTTTGTTCCTCGGCAAGTGCGCGGAGCTCGGGGTCGTCCTCTATCGAGAGAATTTCCTCGGCATCGGCAATATCTCGCTCGGCATCCTTATATTCGCGGTATTTTTCTACCACGGGAAGGAGGTTTTTATACTCCTTCATATATTTTTTATACCCCTCCATATCGTTCATAACCTCGGGAGAGGAGAGCGCGGTTTCGATTTCGAGATATCTTTTTTCAATTTGTGCGAGTTTATCAAGCATAGTTTGACCTCCTGTTTTATATAATCAAACAAGGAATTAAAGTTTAAGGAGAGAGCGTTTATGAAGCAGGAATACAGCTACGAGGGGAAGCTTTTAAAAAGCGAGAAAAACCGTTTTTACACTCAGAGCATAGAAAACCTCGAAGCGGCTATGGATTCGGGAATAATTCTTGAAGGCGTGAGCTATCTTTGCGATCACGACAGGCGTTTACACATAAAGATAGGCGATTTCGACGGCATTATTCCCAAAAGCGAATGCATTTACACGGCAAACGGGTTGCCCGAAAAGGATATTGCCATAATTTCACGCGTGGGCAAGCCGATCTGCTTTAAAATAATCGGTATAGATAAAGACACGCAGGGCGAGCCTTATATTATTTGCTCACGCAGGGACGCCCAGCGCGACTGTATGCGCGAGCGCATAAGCCGTTTGAACACGGGTGACGTTATCGAAGCGAGGATAACCCGTCTTGACCCGTTCGGCGCGTTTTGCGATATCGGTTGCGGTATTATTTCTTTGCTTCCGATAGATTGTATGTCGGTTTCACGCATTTCACACCCGCGCGACAGATTCCGCAACGGGCAGGTAATAAAAGCGGTTGTAAAGAATACCGCCGACGAATTCGGGCGCGTAACCCTTACTCACCGAGAGCTTTTGGGCACTTGGGAGGAAAACGCGGCAAAATTTACGTCCGGTCAGACCGCCGCGGGTATCGTGCGCTCTATCGAAGATTACGGCGTTTTTATCGAACTTGCGCCTAATCTTGCAGGGCTTGCAGAGGTGCGCCCCGACGTTCAGGTGGGGCAGAGCGCGGCGGTGTTTATAAAAAACATTATTCCCGACAGAATGAAGGTAAAGCTTGCGATAATCGATTGTGTAGAGCGCGAAAATTCTATTCCCGATTACGAATATCCCGATATCGACCATATCGACCGTTGGCAATATTCGCCCGACGGTTGCGATAAGGTTATCGAGAGTGTTTTTGATGATATAGACTGATGGTTTTCGTTGAAGCTCTGCCTCAAACTCCGTTCAAGAAACTTTTGCAAAAGTTTCTTGAAAATCTTCAAAATCCTTTAAACATATTTAAAAATCAAAAAGTTTTGAAGGGTTTGGGGAACTTTTGAAAAAGTTCCCCAAATTATTTAATACATAAAGTCGAACTCTATGTCGTAGATACTTACTGTGTCGCCTTCTTGAATACCCGCGTCCTCGAGTGCCTGAATAACACCCTTATCGCGAAGGACGCGCTGGAAGAATTGAAGCGATTCGTAATCGTCGAAATTAATATCGTTGCAGAAGCGGATAAGCCATTCGCCGGTTACGACGTAAACGCCGTCGACAACCTCGACGTGTACCGACATATCGGTTTCCTTGGGAAGCTCAACGTACTCTTCCTCGTAATAGGTAATGGGAGGAAGTTCGGAAAGCTTACGTGCGACAGCCTTCATAAGCTCAGGGACACCCTCGGAAAGGCCGCCCGAGATAAGGAACAGTTCACATTCGTTTTCCTCTGCGTATTTTTTAATCTCTTCCAAATGTTCTTCGGAATAGCCGAGGTCGATTTTGTTTGCAACGAGTATCTGGGGACGCGTTGCGAGCTCGGGGCTGTATTTTTCGAGCTCGGAATTGATTTTATAAATATCCTCGAGCGGATTTTCGCGTTCGCTTGCCGAAATATCGAAAATATGCAGTATAAGGCGGCAACGGTCGATATGGCGCAAAAAATCGTGGCCCAAGCCCAAGCCGTCGGAAGCACCCTCGATAAGACCGGGGATATCCGCCATTACAAAGCTTTTATCGTAAACGGTTACAACGCCCAAATTAGGCGAAAGTGTTGTGAAGTGGTAGTTCGCAATCTTCGGTCTTGCGGCGGTTACCTCGGAAAGAAGTGTCGATTTGCCGACATTCGGGAAGCCGACCAAGCCTACGTCCGCAAGCATTTTAAGCTCGAGCGTAATATTGCGCTCCGCCCCCTTTGTGCCGCTTTTTGCAAAACGGGGTACTTGGCGCGTAGGTGTTGCAAAATGGGTATTGCCCCAGCCGCCTCTGCCGCCCTTTGCGGCTACAAACGGTTTGCCGTCGGACATATCGTGAATAACAAGTCCGCTTTCGGGGTCGCGCAGTATCGTTCCGCGGGGTACGGGAATAACAAGGTCCTCGGCGGATTTGCCGTAAAACTTCTTTGCCATACCGTCGCCGCCGTTTGCGGCTACGAATTTACGGCGGTACTTAAAGTTAAGAAGGGTGTTTTCGCCTTCGTCTACAACAAAAACGACGTTACCGCCTCTGCCGCCGTCGCCGCCGTCGGGACCGCCCTTGGCAACGTACTTTTCGCGGCGGAAGGAAACACAGCCGTTGCCGCCGTCGCCCGCTTTGATATAAATTGTAACTTTATCTATAAACATATCAAAAACCTCCTTATGAGATTTTTCGTTATTTGCGAGGTTAATTTGTTTTTTGCCCGAGCGGAAAAGCGTGATAGAAAGCGTTTGCTTTCGCTCCGGCCCATTTTGGCTTTGTTTTTGAGGTCGGAATCGCAATTCTTCCGCGAACGGCTTTAGAAATCTAATGCCCGAGCGGAAAAGCGCGATAGAAAGCTTTTGCTTTCGCTCCGGCCCGTTTTGGCTTTGTTTTTGAGGTCGGAATCGCGATTCTTCCGCGAACGGCTTTAGAAACCTAATGCC
>JAZSHQ010000027.1:0-1591 GCA_045533335.1 Eubacteriales bacterium | reverse complement strand
GGTTTCGAAATAGTGACGCTTAACGAGGATGTAGTCATACTGGTCGATCGCGCCGTCGTTGTTAACGTCGCCGAGCTTGATCTCGGGTTCGACAGGGGGATTTACAGGCGGGTCAACGGGAGGGACGACGGGAGGGTCGACGGGCGGGTCGACGGGCGGAACGTAATCTTCGCCGAAAACTTCGATTTCGTTAAAAAGTACGAAGGATTTCGCGCCGAGCGCGATTTCGATTTTAACAAAGCTTGCGGTGCCCGAAACCTCGCCTTTAACAAGGAATGCGAGGTTGACGTTGGTTTGGGATTCCGCGGGGATGGTCAGCGCAGTGGGATTGCCCCAGCTTTCGCCGTCTTCGGAAAGATAAACTTTAACCGAAGCGGGAATGCTAACGCCCGATTGGTCGTTTTGGGTGAAGTTGATTCTTACTTCGCTAATGTCGTAAAGCTTTTCGAGGTCGATTACAACCGTGCCTACTCTGTTGGGTGCGTTGCCGCCGCCGAGAGGCTGTGCCGCATCGGGGTTGTTCTTGAACATAAACCAGTTGTTGTCGTAGGAAAGGGTGCTTGCGGCAATACCGTCGGTAAGGTTTGCGGTGTAAACGTCGTAAGCTTCTGCAACGTATTCTTTGTTAAGCGCGATGTTGGTGCTCGAATCGGAACTGCGGTCGGAAAGCTTGCAGGCAAACAGCTTGTCGAAAAGACCTGCGGTGGAAAATGCCATATTCCAAATACCGTGAGCGCCGTATGAATATTCGGTATATTCGATTTTTTTGCCGCCTGCCGCCTTAATTGCGGCAACCGTTTCCTGCGTGCCGGTTACGGGAACGTCGGGGTCGTTGATTGCGTGGAAGGTGAAAATAGGTACGTCTTTTAAAAGCTCTGCCTTTGTGGGGTCGCCGCCGCCGCAAACGGGTATGCCCGCCGCGAAAATATCGCTGTGGCGCATAAGTGCGTCCCAAGTTGCAAAGCCGCCCATAGAAATACCTGCAACGTAGGTGCGGTCGGTATCGACAGAGTAGTTGGCTTGAAGGTTGCCGACAAGCGCGATAACGGTTTGCATTTCGTTCGATTCGGGAACGTTATCTACCGAATAAGCGCCAAGCGACCAAGGGGTGTCGACCCATTGGTTGCCGGTCGGGCATTGAGGCGCAACGATAATGCAGGGCTCGGGAGTGTTATCGTGTATGTACTGAACGCAGTGAACGAATTGAAGTTCGTTATCGTTTCCGCGCTCGCCCGCGCCGTGGAAGAATACGATCATCGGGTATTCCTTGGATTCGTCGTAATTCTCGGGGAGAATAAGACGGTAGGGGATCGTGGTGCCCGAATGGGTAAAGGTAAGCTTTGGCGATTCGTCGATGTCATAAGCACTTACGGCAATCGGAAGCACAAAGCAAAACAGCGCGAGAATAAAACAGAATATTCTTTTCATTTTGTTTCTCCTTGTTTGTTCTTTATGAAATTATACAACGAGGAAAAGAAAAATGCAATATTTAATTAGATAAAAGATAATAGATAAAAGATAATAGATAATAGATAATAGATAAGAGATAAGAGATAATAGATAATAGATAATAGATAAGAGATAAGAGATT
>JAZSHQ010000057.1:0-132514 GCA_045533335.1 Eubacteriales bacterium | reverse complement strand
GCGAAAAAGTGCTTTAAAAACCACGATATAAAGGCAATTATCATCGATATCAATCACGGCAGAAAGCACGACGAAAACTACCTTAATATCGAGGACGATGCCTCGCCTGCGCGCGATTTCTTCTATTACGCTATCGAAAACCACAACGGCGTTCCGATATACTTTATCGAAACGGGCGAGCGCGACTTCGACCGCGAAGAAATTGTTTCGTTTATGCGAAAGGGCGTAAAGGGCATTATCAACGGCTCTGACAAAAACGGCGTATTCGCACAAGAGATAGAATCGCTTTGCATAAAGCTTCACCAACAGCAAAGTATGAACGAATTGGCGCGCGCGAACAAGCTTGTTACCTACGAAACCGCACAAATGCTTTCGGGTGACGGCAAATGCGCCGATATCAGTCTGTTCGATTTCAAGCTTGCCGTTGCGCTCGACCCCGAAGACAGCGACGAGATTCTCGGCAATATGTCGAAGCCGAATATTAGCTTCGACGACGTTATCGGCGCGCCCGAGGCACAAAGCGAGCTTAAATATTTCGTCGATTATCTTAAAGACCCGAAAAAATATCTCGGCACGGGGGTAAGCACCCCGAAGGGCGTGCTTCTTTACGGCCCTCCCGGCACGGGTAAAACGATGCTTGCAAAGGCTATGGCAAGCGCAAGCAATTCGACCTTTATAAACGTCGAAGGCAACAAGCTTATGTCCAACGGTCAGGGCGACGGAAGCGAACGCATTCACAAGCTCTTCCGCACCGCGAGAAAATACGCGCCCACCATTATCTTCATCGACGAGATCGACGCTATCGCGAAGGAACGCACCGGCTACGGCGGCGGAAGCGAAGCGGTGCTTACCGCGCTTCTTACCGAAATGGACGGCTTTAAAAAGGATAACACCCGCCCGGTATTCGTGCTTGCCGCAACCAATTTCGACGTTACCCCCGGCAGCCCCAAAAGCTTGGACGGTGCGCTTATGCGCCGTTTCGACCGCAGGCTTTATATCGGGCTCCCCGGTAAGGCAGACAGAAAGCGTTATCTGCTTTTGAAGACCAAGGGCAAGGAACGCTTCGATATAAGCGAGGAATGCATAGATAGCATCGCGCTCCGTTCGGTGGGTATGAGCCTTGCTCTGCTCGAAAACGTGCTTGAGCTTGCGCTCCGCACCACCCTTATCAAGGGCGAAAGCAAAGTCACCGACGAAATATTGGGCGAAGCATTCGAATCCTTCAACAGCGGCGAAAAGAAGGAATGGGACCCCGCCTACCTCGAACGCACGGCACGCCACGAAGCGGGCCACGCATTCCTTTGCTGGCACGGCGGCGAAACCCCCGCATATCTTACTATCGTCGCGCGCGGCAACCACGGCGGTTATATGCAGCACGGCGACAACGAAAACAAGGGCACCTATACCAAAAAGGACCTTATAAACCGCATACGCGTATCGCTTGCGGGCAGAGCGGCGGAAATCGTTTATTACGGGCCCGAGGACGGCATAACCACCGGCGCAAGCAGCGACCTTGAAAACGCAACGCGCGTCGCACAAGCGATGATATGCTCCTACGGTATGGACGACCCCTTCGGAATTTCGGTTATCAGTCAGGAGGCGGCTTTGAACGGCGAGCTTTCAAGCGAGGTCCGCGCCAAGGTAAATTCGCTTCTTTCCGAGGAAATGAAGAAGGTTATCGAAATTATCACCCAAAACAAAAAAGCGATCGATGCGCTTGTCGATACGCTTATGCAAAACAGTTATATGACAGGCGACGACATCGAACGCACACTCAAAGCGTTTTAAGCATTACGGGAGCAAGAGCTTATCTCTTGCTCCTGTTTTTTCTGTTGACAAAAAGTACTTGATGATGTATAATATATTTAACACATTTGTTAAATGAGGTGAAACCGTGTTTGCCATAAAAACCGAACGGCTTACTAAATATTACGGCAAGGTCTGCGGGATAAAGGAGCTTGATCTTTGTGTTAACGAGGGCGACTTTTTTGGCTTTATCGGCCCGAACGGCGCGGGCAAAAGCACCACGATTCGCACGCTTTTGGGTTTTATTGCGCCAAGCGGCGGCAGCGCGCAGATTTTCGGTAAGGATATTATAAAGCACCGCACCGAAATTCTCGCAAGCATCGGCTATCTCCCCTCCGAAACGGCGTTTTACAACGGAATGCGCGTGCGTGATATGATAAAGCTTTCGGCGAATTTGCGAAAATGCGATTGCGAAGCCGAGGCAAAACTGCTTTGCGAACGGCTTGAATTGGACATAAACCGCAAGGTAGGCGAGCTTTCGCTCGGCAACCGCAAAAAGGCGGGCATCGTCTGCGCGCTTCAGCACAAGCCGAGGCTTTATATTCTCGATGAGCCGACAAGCGGGCTCGACCCCTTAATGCAACGCGAATTTTACGATATTTTAACCGAGCGCAACCGCGAAGGCGCAACTATTTTCCTTTCCTCGCACATACTTTCGGAAATCGGAAGATACTGCAAAAACGCCGCAATAATACGCAACGGCGAGCTGTTGGTTACCGAAAGCGTTAACAATTTAAGCCACACGGGGGTCAAGCGTGTTTATTTACGCGGGGTCGCTTCGGCACCGCAAATCGCGGGTGCGCGCGACATTAAATACGAAAACGACACGGCGAACTTCCTTTACAGCGGAAGCGCGGAAACGCTTATAAACGAGCTTACAAAGCTGAAATTCAACGATATAAGCATTACCGACCCCGATCCGGACGAGGTATTTTTGCACTATTATTCAAAGGAGGGCGAATAATATGACGCTGTTTCTGCACGAAATGCGAGTGAACAAATGGCAATATATTATCTGGTCGCTCGCCGTTTCGTTTATGCTCGGAATATCGGTGCTTATCTACCCCGAAATGAAATCGCAGATGGACGAATTAAGCGAAATGTTTTCGCAAATGGGTTCGTTTTCGGAAGCATTCGGTATGGACCAACTGAATTTCGGCGAATTTTTGGGGTTTTTCGGCACCGAATGCGGCAACACGCTTGGGCTCGGCGGCGGTATTTTCGCCGCGTTAATAGGCGTTTCGGTGCTTTACAAGGAAGAAAAGAACGGCACGGCGGAATTTTTGCTTTCCCACCCGATAACCCGTTCGCGCGTGGCTTGCGAAAAGCTTTTGTCGATTGTCGCACAGCTTATTATATTCGTTTCGGCTTCGGCGGCGGTAACCGCGCTTGCCACGGTAATTATCGGCGAAAGTCCCGATATAAAAACAATGCTTCTTATCTTCCTCGCACAGCTTTTTATGCTTATCGAAATATCCTCAATATGCTTCGCCGTTTCGGCGTTCGCGCGCAAGGGCGCAGTCGGTATCGGAATAGGCATTTCCGCGCTGTTCTATTTTATAAACATTATCGCAAACCTCACCGAAAGCCTTGAATTTTTAAAATACGTTACACCCTACGGCTATGCCGACTGCGCCTACATAGTTTCGGAAAACGCGATCGATCCAGCCAAGCTCGCGATCGGCGCGGCGATAACGATCGCCTGCATCGCGCTTGCTTTTTATAAATACGGCAAAAAGGATATACGTTAGGATTGAATTGAGAGAAAAACTTTTTGAAAAAAGTTTTTCTCTTAAACTAGTTTATCAAAAACTTTAATATTTTTTTATTAATTTCTTTGAAGATACATAAGAAACTTTCTTTTTGAAAGAAAGTTTCTTATGCGGAGTTTGAGGCAGAGCCTCAATACCCTTTCTCCGCGCTCTGTTATTTTTTTATATCCTCTTGAATGTTTTGTTGATATATGTTATTATTAATAAAGCTCGAAGGAAAGGAGCGAAAAAATGTTAGAAATTAAAAACCTTTGCTTTTCCGCCAACGACGGCGCGGAAAGAATAGATATACTTAAAAATATCGACCTTAATATAGAAAACGGCAGATTTTTGGTGCTTACCGGCCCCAACGGCGGCGGCAAGACCACGCTTGCAAAAGCTATTTCGGGTATCGTTCAGCCGACAGGCGGCAAAATTATCTGGAACGGACTGGATATAACGAATATGTCGATAACCGAACGCGCCCACGCGGGCATAAGCTACGGCTTCCAACAGCCCCCGCGCTTTACGGGTATGACTGTAAAGGCACTTTTGCAGATCGCCGCGGGCGGCAGAAAGCTTTCGCGTATGGACTGCTGTAACTACCTTAACAAGGTAGGTCTTTGCGCCGCGGACTACGTCGACCGCGAGGTGGACGCATCGCTTTCGGGCGGCGAGGTAAAAAGAATAGAAATCGCAACCATTCTCGCACGCGGAAGCGGGCTTATGATATTCGACGAGCCCGAAGCGGGTATCGACCTTTGGTCGTTCGCAAAGCTTACCGAAACCTTCCGCGAGCTCCACAAGGAAAGCGACGCAACGATTATAATAATATCGCACCAAGAGCGCATTATCTCGCTTGCCGATGAAATTTGCGTGCTTTCGGGCGGCAAAATCGCGCAGTACGGCGCGCGTGACGATGTTTTCCCCAAGCTTATCGCGGGCGATATCAACTATGGCTGTGAATATATGAGAAAGGGCAACTGATATGGACAAGCTTGATTTCACTTTGCTAAAAGAAATTGCCCTTATGGATTCTATCCCCAACGGGGCATACAATATCCGCAAAAACGGCGGCTCGGCGGGCAGATTTTCCACCGAAAGCATCCGTATCGACAACAAAACCGATAAAGCGGGTATCGACATAAACGTTAAAAGCGGCACAAAGGGCGAAACCCTGCACATTCCCGTTATTATTACCGATTCGGGCTACACCGAAACGGTTTACAACGATTTCTTTATCGGTGATAATTGCGATGTTACGATTATGGCGGGCTGCGGTATTCACAACTGCGGCGACAGCGAATCGCGCCACGACGGTGTTCACACCTTCTATATCGGCAAAAATTCGGTCGTGCGCTATGCCGAACGCCATTACGGCGACGGCGACGGCAACGGCGAACGCGTTATGAATCCCGAAACGGTGGCTTACGTCGGCGAAGGCTCGACGATACAAATGGATACGACGCAGATACGCGGTATCGATTCGACCTACCGCAAAACGAAAATCGTGCTTGCGAAGGACGCAAACGCCGTTATAAACGAAAAGCTGCTTACCCACGGCAAGCAATACGCCGAATCGGATATGGACCTTATATTAGACGGCGAAAACGCCAACGGCAGAATTATTTCGCGCTCGGTCGGTCAGGACGAATCAAAGCAGGTCTTCCGCCCCTGCGTAACCGGCAAGGCGAAATGCTTCGGGCATATCCGTTGCGATTCGATTCTTATGGGCAAGGCGACCATAAGCTCGGTTCCCGCCGTTGCGGCAGAGCACCCCGAAGCAAACCTTATTCACGAGGCGGCTATCGGCAGAATCGCGGGCGACCAGCTGATTAAGCTTATGACCTTGGGTCTTACCGAGGAAGAAGCCGAAGAAAAGATCCTCGAAGGCTTCTTGGGCGAATAAAAAGCGTTTTTAAAACCGATTATAATAAAGAAAAATCCCAACAGATATAAACTCTGTTGGGATTTTTTATGTTTTTATTCGTTTTATCAGCCCACAGGGGTATCGCCGCTTTCGGGCGTGGATGCTTCTGCGTGAATATAGCTTTCGAAGTTATACATAAGCGTTGCAACCTGCGCTCTGGTAAGGTTTTCCTTGGGGGTGAGCTTATTATCGTAGCCCTGAAGCAGGCTCTTTTCGACCGCCCAAGCCATTTCCTCGTAGTAATATTCGTTGATTTCAGCCGAATCCTCGAAATAAAGAAGGCTGTAAAAATCGTTTACGGTAGTATCCTCGCCCAAAGCCTTCGCAAGGCGGCAGAAGAATACCGAGGAAACCTCACGCGTGACAGGCAAAGAGGGGTTGAAGTTCGCGTCCTTTACGATAATGCCGTTTTCGTAGCACCATATAAGCGCATCCTTATACCAAGTGGTTTCGGGAACGTCGGCAAAGGGAAGCTCGGTGTTGTTGTGCGCAGGCTCGCCCGCAAGGCGGTACATAAACATCGCCATCTGCGCGCGGGTAGCTTCGCCGTTGGGGTCAAAGGTATCGGCGTTAACGCCTTCTATGTAACCCTTTTTGTAGGAATAAAGAACTTCATCGTAAAACCACGAATCCATCGCAACGTCGGTAAAGGGAAGCTCGGAGCAGGTTACGTATTTAATCGTCCAATAGCTTATATTGTTGGGGAACATCGTGCGGACAGCAATTTTTAAATACTTGCCGTTGGTGAGCTTACTTGCAGGGATTTCGTAAGAAACCGTCTGATTCATATAGCTCGTTTGGTCGTAAATAACCTTGCCGTTCGCCGCTTCGTTTTCGTTGCCGGGGTCGGGCTCGCCCGCAAGCTCAACAATTTTGAACTGATAGCCTGCCGCGCCCTTAATATCCGCCCAAGTAGCGGTGTAGCCGCCGTTTAGCGGTCTTACGTCGGAGCTGGTGATAACAGTCGCGCCGTTTTCGACGTTGCCGATGCGCTTGGTATCCTCGTCGAGAAGGATATAGCCCTTATAGTCGCCGTACTGGGTGCGGCCGAACTTGGAGTTTACTACCTCGTAAACCTGCATAACCTCGCCCTTCGGGATGTTTACAAGAGTGCCCGAATTGGTAGAAGCCGAATCGCGAAGATATTTAACACCCAAAAGCTCATAGTTGCCGGAGGTCCAAACAACCGAAGGCTGCGATGCGGCAGGCTTGCCGGTTGCCGAAATAAGGCAGAACCAGTCGAGGTCGAGCTTGCCTGTGGAAAGTCTGGACTGTGTAACCCAAACGTTACCGCGGTTGGAGGCGGTGCCTCTTGCCGTGCTGGGTGCGCTGTCATATACGTGGAACTTATTGGTGCTGTAATCGTAACCGACAAGTGCGATAAAGTGACCGGGAACGTGGCCTATTGCAACTCCGCCGTTCGCAAGGTGCTTTTTAAGAGTCGCGTTTGCCGCGGTGGACCAATAACCCGTATTGCCGCTGCCGCAATCGACGGTAAAGCCGTATGTTCCGCCGTATTTAGCCTGAACTCTGGGATAAAGCGCGGTACGGTAGGTGCCGCTTGCACCGTATGCGCCGATAGAATATGCCCACGACGCAACCGAAACAACGTCCATACGCTTGCCGGTAAGATAACCGACCGCGTTAACGAGCGAGAAGATACCGCAGCCTGTTGCGGAAAGCGTTTTTCCGCCGTAATAATATGCCTTCCATTGTGAATCGGTCTGACACAAATTCACCAAAGGAGTAGCCGCCGAAGCGGTAACGGTAGTAGTGACAACAAACGCAAACATCATTGTTGCAACAAGCAATAATGCAAGCATTCTCTTAAGAACTGCCATTTTTTATCCTCCAACAAATCAATACGCGGAATCTGCATCCCGCGCTGTTTTTCTTAACGATTTATTATATAATAATTGGTACGAAATGTCAACCGAAACAACGCCGCAAAAATCTTTTCGGCTTTTTAAACAAAAATGCTCGCTTGTTTTTTGTTGAAAAAGCCTTTATAAAAAAAGGAAGACAGCTTCTTTACGAAGTGTCTTCCGAGGTTTTTTAATATTTACTTTCTCGGCAATACGATTTTTCTGTTTTCCGCCTTGCTCGATTGGCGGTAGATTACCACCTTTCTGCCGATAACCTGCACTGCTTCGCAACCAAGCGCTTCGCAAAGCGAAACCATAGCTTCCTTGGGTGTTTCGGGGCAGGTTTCGAGTATGGTGAGCTTAATAAGCTCGTGTGCCTCGAGTGCCTTTTCGACGGTATCTATAACCGTATCTCCGATGCCGAATTTGCCGATCTGCGTTGTCGGCTCTATTGTGTTTGCAAGCGAGCGCAAATACGCCCTCTGTTTTGTAGTAATCATTTTTCCCTCTTAATATGTTTTTTTGCTATTTATGCGAAAGTGTCTTTTGAAAAATCCGCTCTCGCGCTCTCTTCAAAACTTTTTAATATAATTTTTTATATAATTTTTGATATAAATACAATAAAAATGCCATAAAAATCGGAAATCGCATTTTCGATTTTTATACCTATGATGACCGAAAGTGCGGACAAGGAACGCAGTGACGCGCACGCACTTTGCGCGAGCGAACGGTCATCCAAAACCGACAAAAAACCGTGTGTTTTTTGTCGAGAGCGTTAGCGACCCGGGGGCCCCCGAAAAATCAAGGATTTTTTGGGGAAATATCCGTGCTCCCAAACCCGCCGTGTCGTTCCTCGGTGCATTCGTCGTCCTCGGTAATGCCGTAGGGCAGGAATATTCCCTGCGCGAACGCATCGCCCGCTTTTACGGTATAGGTCTTATTTCCGCCGACGAGCTTTATTTTTATATGCCCTTCGTTATCGGCGTTGAAGTAATCGGAATCGATAACACCTGCGGTATTCGCAAGGCGCACGCCGTATTTAAAGCCCGAGCCCGAGCGCGGCAATATCACCAGCACCCAGCCTTCCGCAATTTTCGCGCGGATACCCGTATCGATAACGAGTTCCTCGCCCGATTCAAGCGTAAAATCGTACGGCGCGATAAAATCGTACCCCGCCGAGCCTGCCGTTGCGCGGCGCGGAAGAATTATATTTTCGTACCCCTCGCGGCCAAATTGCGATTCGGATACCTTATAAAATTTTGCAATACGATTCATAAATTCCCTCTCGTCACAACAAGAATTCCAATTCAACCTCGTCCCATACCTCTGCAAACGCTTTTCCGTTTACAACGGCGTTGCAAAGCAGTTCATAGGTGCTTTCGAAGCTTTGCTCCTCTTTTCCCTGCCACAGCGAAACATATTTTGCAGAATTACTTTGCGAAATAAAATATTCCCTGCCGTCGAACACAAGCTCCAATTCCCTGCCGCCGTCTATTAAAAACATTAGCGCCGCCAAGGATTTTTTCTTGAACAATTCATCGACGATACGGTCGTAAATATCCATAAAAGCACCTCCAAGTGTCCTATTACCCGTTCCAGCCGCCGTTTACATCAAAAACGCTACCCGTAATATATCTTGCTTTATCCGAAGCGAGAAAAGCAACGCATTCGGCAACCTCGCTCGCTTCGCCCATTCTGCCGAGCGGAATTTCGTCGCAAAGCGATTCAACGTCCTCAAAAGTAAGGTCGTCGTTCATATCGGTATCGATAACGCCGGGGCAGACGCAATTAACGCGTATTCCCGCAGGGCCGACCTCCTTTGCGAGTGCTTTTGTAAAGCCGATAATTGCCGCCTTCGCCGCCGAATAATCGACCTCGCAGCTTCCCCCGCTTTCGCCGAAAACCGAGGAGATATTAATAATAACCCCGCTTTTTTTGCTTATCATCGCAGGCAACAGCCTTCTTGCCAAATTTATCGGCGCGAAAAGGTTTATTTCGTACATTCTTCTTGCCGCTTCTTCCGAAACCGCATCGAACGGCGAAACAAGCGCAACGCCCGCGTTATTCACAAGCAAATCGATATCGCCGCATTTTTCGGCAAGCGATTCTACCGCGCATTCATCGCTCAAATCGGCGCACACGTATTCGGCGTTACCCAGTTCTTCGCAAAGCTCACTCGCTTCTTCGACGCTTTGGTTGCAATGAATATAAAGGTAATATCCCTCTTTCGAAAGGGCGCGGCTTATTTCCTCGCCGATACCGCGCGCACCGCCGGTTATCAACGCTGTTTTTTTAGTTTTCATTATTTTTCTCGATTATCTTTAATAAGTGCTTTAAATCGCTCTTTGAATATTTATAAACGGCATCGCAAAAGCTGCAGGTCATCTCGGTTACCTCGTCGCCGTTTTCTATCATATCCGAAAGCTCCTTCGCGCCGAGCGAAATAAGCGCGTTATCGGTCTTTTCGCGGCTGCAGGCGCATCTGTATTCGCACTCTATCTCGTCGAAAATATCGTATTCGATACCCTCGAACACCTCGTCGAGCACGTCCTCGAGCCTGCCCTCCGAAAGCGTTTTGGTTACAGGGCGCATCTTCGCGGCGTTCTGCTCTAATTTATCGGCAACCTCTTCATCGGCAAACGGCAAAAGCTGCACCAGCGCGCCGCCCGCCTCTTTAACCGTATAGTCTCTATCAACAAGCACGCCCAACGCGCAAACCGTGGGTATCTGCTCGCTCGTCGCATAATAATAGGCAATATCGTCGCCGACTTCGCCGGTTTGTATCTTCGAAACACCGACGTAAGGCTCGCTTCCGCCCGCGTCGCGCAGGATATAAAGCTCGCCCTTGCCGATACAGCCGCCCACGTCGAGCTTGCCGTCGGCACGGAGCGGCAGATCCGCCTGCGGATTCTGGATAAATCCGCGCACGTTACCGCACCAATCGCCCGTAACCACCACCGTTCCGCCCAAGCCGTCGCCCTTAAAACGCACCGTCATAACGTCCTCCTTCTCGCCGAGCATCGAGCTCGCAAGCGAGGTCGCAATAAGCGTTCTTCCCAGCGCCGCCGTTGCGGTAGGTGTGGTATTGTGTATCTGACGCGCGCGTTCAACTATGTCGCGCCCGTCAAGCAAAATGGCTCTTGCCGAGCCGTCTCTTGTCATTGCTCTGATAATTCGTCCCATTTTTCAGTTCCCGCGGAAAAGCTCGGTTTTACCTGCAACGCCATTTCCGCGCGGGGTTTTTCCTTCTGTAATTTGTTTTTTATTTTGCTATCGCTTTCTTTTTACCGTCGGCAAGCATAAGCTCGAATTCTGTGCCGCTTGGCAATTCGTTTACGCTCTTTATCGCCTTGCCGTCCTCGCCGAAGGCGACCGAAAAGCCGCGCCCGAGTATCGATAGCGGGTTAAGGCTTAAAAGCTTTTCGTTCTGTGCGAAAAGCTTCATTCTTTCGCGCTCTATTCGATTGCCGACAATGCCGTAAAGCCGCTCCTCGTCCCTCGCGACCGCCATTCTTCTGTCGTCGAAATAGCTTTTCGGGCTTTGAAGCACGGGGCGCTGTGAAAGCACAAGCAGTCTTTGGCGCAGAAAATCGGTTTTTGCCGTAAGCGTTTGAAGCATTCGCTTTTCGACATTCGCGAACTGCTTTTTTAAATCGCGCACGTCGGGAACGGCAAGCTCCGCCGCCGCCGACGGTGTCGGCGCACGCAGATCGGCAACGAAATCGCATATCGTAAAATCGGTTTCGTGTCCGACAGCCGAAATTATCGGGGTCTTACATTCATAAACCGCGTGTGCCAGCGCTTCGTCGTTAAAGCACCACAGATCCTCGGCACTGCCGCCGCCTCTGCCTATAATTATTACGTCGCACTTGCCGCTCGCATCCAAATTTTTAAGCGCGCTTATAAGCTGTGCGGGTGCAGAGGGTCCCTGCACGAGCGACGGGTAAAGATAAAGCCTTACCGCAGGAAAACGCCTGCGCGAAACGTTTATCATATCCCGAACAGCCGCGCCGCCGGGTGCGGTGATTATGCCGACCGAAAAGGGAATTTTCGGTATCTTCTTTTTATGCTCGGGCGCAAAAAGCCCTTCCTTTTGAAGCTTTGCCTTTAGCTGCTCGAACGCGATATATAAAGAGCCGATTCCGTCGGGCTCCATTTCCTCGGCGTAAAGGCGGTATTGCCCGTCCCGCACGAAAACCGCGACTCTGCCCGTGCAAACCACCTTCATACCGTTTTCGGGCTTGAATTTCAGCTTGCCTGCACCCCCGAACATCGTTGCGGGGATAGCCGAATTTTCGTCCTTTAGGGTGAAATATATATGCCCGCTTCCGCCGTAAACGCGCACGTTCGACATTTCGCCCTTTACCACCACCTTGCTAAGCAGGGGCGAGGTGCCCAAATAGTCCTTTATATAGGTGTTAAGCTGTTCGACGGTTATTGTGCGGACGGTTTGTCCGTTCATTCCGAAACCTCTTCGGGGTTAATAAGCACTTCGCTGTCTTCCTCGGTTTCTGCCGAAAGCGGCTTTTTCTTTGCAAGAGGCTTTTCTATACCCTTTGCATATCTGCCGAGCACGCCGTTGATAAAGCCGACAGAATCCTCCTCGCCGAAATGGCGGGCAAGCTCAAGCGCTTCGTTAACGGTAATTTCGATAGGAATTTCGGGGAAATAATCTATCTCGCACGCGGCAAGACGGAGCACCGATATCGAAACTCTGTCGATACGGTCGATTCTCCAATTATCGGCAAAGCGTGCTATCTTTTCGTTTATATCGCCCAAATTTTCATCGGCAACAAGAAAAAGCTGCCTTGCAAATTCGCTTATCTTCAGTCCGCGCTCCTCCATAGCGTCTTCCATAATCTGCTCGGGAGTGCGTTCGTAATCAAAGCTGCGTTCGAAAAGCAAAGTTATTGCCACCTCGCGCGATTCGCGTCTTGTCATAAAGCCTACCTCATACAAAAACATAATAATTCACGTTATTATAACATCTATTTCGCGCTGTGTCAAATATATAATTAAAGAAAAAATAATAAAAAGCTATTGAAAAAGAAACAATTTTTGGTATAATTATAATGTTAAAATATATTTTTGAAACCGAAAGGGTAAAAAACTTATGTCTAACGGAATTTTCGGCGCAGAAAAGCGCCCCATCGTTACTATTGTTATGGACGGTATAGGTATATGTGCACGTGAGGAAGGCAACGCGATTAAAGCGGCAGACACCCCCACGCTCGATATGCTTGCCGAAAAATATCCCTGCTTCTCTTTAAAGGCTCACGGTACCGCCGTCGGTCTTCCCTCGGATGACGATATGGGCAACTCCGAGGTTGGCCACAACGCGCTCGGCGCAGGTCAGGTGTTCGCACAGGGCGCGAAGCTTGTAAGCGAAGCGATCGAAACCGGCAGAATGTTCGAAAACGCTTCTTGGAAGGAAATCGTTGCAAACGCAAAGGATTCCACCCTTCACTTCCTCGGTCTTTTCCCGGGCGGTAACCTTCACTCGCATATCGACCACCTCAAGGCTATGATAATCCGCGCAAAGGAAGAAGGACTTAAAAAGGTACGCGTCCACATCCTTCTCGACGGCCGCGACGTCGGCGAAACCAGCGCGCTCGAATACGTACTTCCCTTCGAGGAATTCCTTTCCTCGCTCCGCGACGATAATTTCGATGTTTGCATCGCATCCGGCGGTGGCAGAATGGTCATCACTATGGACAGATACGAAGCAAACTGGGCTATGGTCGAAAAGGGCTGGAAGACCCACGTTCTCGGCGAGGGCAGGCTTTTTGCTTCCGCCGAAGAAGCTATTACCGCACTCCGCAACGAAACCGGCGCAATCGACCAAGACCTTGCACCCTTCGTTATCGCACGCGACGGCAAGCCCGTAGGCACTATAGAAGACGGCGACAGCGTTGTATTCTTCAACTTCCGCGGCGACAGATCGATCGAAATAAGCAAAACCTTCGAAGCAGGCGCGGATTTCGATAAATTCGACCGCGTTCGCGTTCCCAAGGTGGTATATGCAGGTATGCTCGAATACGACGGCGACGCGCACATTCCCTCGAAATACCTCGTTTCTCCCCCCGAAATAAGCAACACTCTCGGCGAATTCCTTGTAAACAAGGGCGTAAGTCAGCTCGCTATCTCCGAAACCCAGAAGTACGGCCACGTTACCTATTTCTGGAACGGCAACAGAAGCGGCAAATTCTCGGAAGAATTGGAAGAATATATCGAAGTTCCCTCCGACGTAGTTCCCTTCGAACAGCGTCCCTGGATGAAGTGCGCGGAGATCACCGATATTCTTATCGAAAAGATAAAGAGCGGCAAATTCGATTCGCTCCGCGTTAACTTCCCCAACGGCGATATGGTCGGCCACACCGGCTCGTTCATCGCGGCAAAAATTTCTGTCGAAGCGCTCGACGTATGCCTTGCAAGAATCCTTAAGGCGATCGACGAAGTAAAGGGCATCGCTATAATCACCGCAGACCACGGCAACGCCGACGGAATGTACGAAATCGATAAGAAAACGGGACTTCCAAGGACCAACAAGGACGCAAGCACGAAGGCCAAGACAAGCCACACCTTAAACCCCGTTCCCTGCTATATTTACGATAATTTCTATTCCGATAAATACGAATGCATTTCCGGCAGCTACGGTCTTGCAAACGTTGCGGCAACCGTTGTTACTATGATGGGCTACGAAGCACCCGAAATGTGGGAAGCTTCGATGATAAAGCTTAAATAAGGACTGATTTTTAATGCTATTTAATATTTTAAGCGGCGGCGGAAGCTTGGGCGAAAAGCTTCTTTACCTGCTCATTTCCGTCATCGCTTTGCTCCCGGCACTCACCTTTCACGAATGGGCGCACGGATACATGGCTTATAAGCTCGGCGACAGCACGGCAAAGGCAGACGGCAGGCTTTCGTTAAACCCGCTCGACCATTTGGACCCGCTCGGAACGTTAATGCTTTTGCTCGTCGGCTTCGGCTGGGCAAAGCCCGTGCCGGTAAACACGCGCTATTTCAAAAAGCCGCGCCGCGATTTTGCGCTTACCTCGCTCGCGGGGCCGATGATGAACATTATTGTCGGCTTTATATCGATGTTGCTTTACGTGCTTATCTTCGATATTTGTGTAGCGAACGGATTTTTCGGCATTACCGCCCAAGCGATAACGCTTATCTTCCTCTATTCGGCGATATACAATATCGGCTTGGGGCTTTTCAACCTAATTCCCCTGCCCCCGCTCGACGGCTCGAATATTATTATCTGCCTGCTTCCGCATAACCTTGCGGCAAAGTATTCGAAGATAAGATATTACTCGCGTTATATTTTCATCGGGCTCATACTGCTTCAAAACGTCCCGATGCTCGATTTTATCCCCAACCTGTTCTTCTGGCCGGTGACTGCAGGCAGAGATCTGCTTCTCGATCTCTTCGAAAATATAGCCGAGGCAATATTCAACCCCATCTTTTTCGGATAAATTATATTTACGGTGATTTATGGAAATACTCAATTTAAAGGTCGAGCAATACGAAGGCCCTCTTGATTTATTGCTCGCCCTGATTTCCAAACACAAAATAGATATTTTCGACATTCCCATTTCCGAAATATGCGATCAGTATATCGCTTATCTCGACGCTATGCGCAAAATGGATATGGAGGTCACCAGCGAATTCGTCGTTATGGCGGCAGAACTTATGCTTATTAAAAGCAAAATGCTTCTCCCACGCACCGAAGAAAGCGAAGACCCCCGCGCCCCGCTTGTCGATGCACTTTTGGAACATCAACGCGCAAAGGCGGCGGCAGAATTCCTTAAAATGCAAAGTGCAGGGCACTTCGATACCTTTACAAAGCCGGCAAGCGAGCCCGAAAAAAGCGATTACTCGCGCGACCACGCAGTGGATCTGTTAACCGAAGCATTCGCACGTATTGCCGACCGTGTGGCTTTGCGCAAGACCGAGGGCGAGCCCGAGCTGTTCAAGCGCATCGAGGAACGTTATTATTCGGTCGAGGAAAAATCGGAAGCGATAATGTCCTACCTCGAAAACAAGCGCACCTGCACCTTTATCGATCTTTTTATCCAAGTTCGCAGCCGCAGCGAAGCGGTAGCGGTCTTTATGGCTCTGCTTGAGCTTGTCCGCGACGGTTTGATCGACGTCGAAGGCAACGGAGAAGAGATAGAGCTTTCGATCGCTGACGCTCTCGACTGAAAACCGTGTTTTCAGTCGGTTTTGGATATCCGTTCGCTCTCGCCAAGCTCGTGCGCGGCATAAATGCCTTGTCCGAGCTTGCGGATATCATAGGAGTTTTTTTCGAGGCACATGTCCCCGAAAAAAACAAATATTTTTATTGTATTTATTCAAACAACGAAAGGTTGGAGCCGTATGAACATAAATCACGAAACGCCTGCGGCGTTGGAGGCAATACTGTTTGCCTGCGGCGGGCCGGTTGCGTTTGACCGTCTTTGCGAAATACTCGGCGTGAATTCCGAGGGTCTGCGCGAAGCGGCGGCGATACTTAAAAACAAATATGCCGATGACCGCGAAAACGGAATTCAGCTTATCACCGTCGAAAGCGCATATCAGCTCTGCACCAAGGCTTACGTTGCCGAATACGTAAAAAAAGCGTTGGAGCTGCGCAAAGCGCCCCCGCTTTCGAAAGCCTCGCTCGAGGTTTTGGCGATAATCGCATACAACCAGCCCGTTACCCGTTCGTTTATCGAAATGGTGCGCGGTGTCGACAGCTCGGCTATCGTCGCATCGCTCGTCGATAAAGGCTTGGTTGCCGAACGCGGCACGCTTGATGCCCCCGGCAGACCCACGCTTTTCGGCACGACCGACGCGTTCCTGCGTTGCTTTGGCTTGGAAAGCATCGACGACCTTCCCAAAACCGAGCTTCAGATGTCGGGCGAGCAGGTTGCGATAGATTTTTCTGCCGAAGCCGAGCAACCCGAAAACAGCGAGGAAGAATAACCCTTTCCAAACACACGGAGGCTTTTTTATGAACAACACAAACGATATTCCGCTTAAACAGATAATAGAATCGGCGCTTTCGAAAATCGGCGAGGTTGTCGACGTTAACACGGTTATCGGCGAGCCGATAGCCTTGGGCGAGGTTACGCTTATTCCCTTTTCAAAGGTCGCCGTCGGCTTTGCCTCGGGCGGCACGGAATTCGGCGGCAAAAACCCGCGTGCCGACGGAAAGGCTTATTTTGCAGGCGGCAACGGTGCGGGCGTCACTATGACTCCGCTCGGATTTATCGCTGTCGAAAAGGGTGTCGCGCGCGTTATCGAGCTGGGCAACCCCGCAACCTACCAAGCGCCCCAAGACCCCGTTAACCGCGTACTCGACGGAATTAACGGCGTTATCGAAAAGGTGCCCGACATTGTCGACAAGATCATGAATCTTATAAACAGCTACGGCGCAAAGAGCGACAGCGAAATCGAAGCTTTAGAGGACGCGCTCGCAGAAAACGAATAAAACAAATAAGGTTTGGCTTTAATTGTCAAACCTTCTATTTATTATCCTTGAAAATATTGACATTCCGAGCTTATAGTGATATAATCAACGCAGAATTTGAAAATTCGGAGGAAAAATAAAAATGAGAATCATCGTTTGTGAAAACGCAGATGCAGTAGCAAAAGAGGCTGCTAAAATTTTTGCCGCACAGGTTTATATGAAGCCCAATTCCGTTCTCGGTCTTGCAACAGGCTCCACCCCCGTCGGTATGTATAAAATCCTTGCAGATATGAACAAGAAGGGCGAAATTTCCTTTAAGGATTGCAAGTCCTTCAACCTCGATGAATATTATCCCCTCGCTCCTACTCACGACCAGAGCTACCGTTACTTTATGAACGTTAACTTCTTCGATCACATCGACATCGACAAGGCAAACACCCGCGTTCCCGACGGTCTTGCTGAAGATCCCGCGGCTATGGGTGCAGAATACGATGCAGCTATCGACGCAGCAGGCGGTGTAGATATTCAGGTACTCGGTATCGGTCAGAACGGTCACATCGCGTTCAACGAGCCGGATGAAAAGCTGGTTGCAGGTACCCACCTCACCTCGCTTACCGAAAGCACTATCAACGCAAACGCGCGCTTCTTCGAAAAGAAGGAAGACGTTCCCACTCAGGCGGTTACTATGGGTATGGCTTCTATTATGAAGGCAAAGACCATTATCCTTCTCGCTACCGGCAAGGCAAAGCATCAGGCAGTTGCAGAGCTTCTTGACGACAAGATCACTACCCAAAACCCCGCAACCCTTCTTAAGCTTCATCCCAACACTATTATTCTTGTTGACAAAGACGCATACGAAGGTTGATCGGGAGTTTGATGCGGCACAGACCGGACAAAAAAGATATATAAATCAGAAATATATTAAGGTAGAAACCGCGTGTTTGCGCGGTTTCTGCTATTTTTTATTGTATTTTTTGTCCTTTGAACAAACAAAACCTCTCGCAGTAGATTTCTACAGCTTCGGATTTTGTTTGTTCAATCTGCATCCCCCTAAAACTCCCTCCGGTTCTACTTGACGCTTCGCTCTCGACACAAAATGCAAGCATTTTGGTCGGTTTTTGAGATGACCGTGCGTTCGCACAAAGAGCGTGCGCCTCGTTTCACTCGTTGTCCGCTCTTTCGGTCATCATAGGTGTATTTTTCGAGGCGCATGTCCCCGAAAAATACCTCGATTTGAATCATAAAAGCCTGCCAAAAGGCAGGCTTTGTTTTTGGGAGCAACGCCTCTTGCAGTAGATTTCTACAGCTTTGGGTTGCTTTTGCGCGATCTGCACTCGCCTGAACGCTTCGATACTCGCTTCGCTTTCGAGGGTTTTTGCGAGCTTCGGGGCGGTAAAAAGTCGCCGATTCACTCTTCACGATTACCTATAACTTAAAAAGGACCGCTTTAAACGGTCCTTTTTTTACTATGCGGTTTTCTTTCTTCTTACAAGGAATGCAACGAGTGCTGCGATGCCGTAAATTGCAAAGAAGGCAAACGTCGCGAAGAAGAGAAGGACTATCCACGCGCTTGCCGATGCTTCGGGCGCGGTGGAATGGAGAAGGTAGATGCAAAGCATAGAAACGGCGTAATTGATTACGATATGAAGCGCGCGCTTTGCGTGGGCGGACATACTCTTTGCCCTGAAAACAAGGAAAGAAAATCCGAAAACCACCGAAAACAGCGCGATAACCGCGTTTGACATAACCATTCTGTCGGCAAACGCGCTTATTCCGTTTATGCTTACGTTCGTCGCCTCTGTTCCCGCGTTTTCCGATGCGGCGGTAATGCCGATAGAAAGGATAGCGGTCCAAAGGAAGTTGATTACGGCATACGCGCCGAAAACGCGCATACCGCATTTAAGCAGAGTAACCTTTTTTTCGTCCATTATTTCTTAACGTAGCAAGAAGTCTTTTCGGAAAGTGCTTCGGGAGCAACCGACGCAACGATAACGCATTCGATCTTGTGCGCAGAGGTGATCTTTTCGAGCTTGCAAACGAATTCCTCGAAGGAAGCAACGTCGCCGTCGCAAATCTTGAGCGCGCTGTCGATGAAAATTTCGGTAATATCGTAGTTGCCTGCGAGCATACCGCAAACAAAGCCGTAAAGCTTATCAGCGTCATCAACACCGTATTCCTGCGTATCTACAAGACGAGTGTTATATTTGATATAGGAGTTGAGTTTTCTGCCACATTCGATGCAGATAACAACACCCTTGGTTTCCTGAGATGCCTCGTTGACTGCGTCAATAAGGGTCTTGGTCTTGCCTGTGCCTTTTAATCCTACTATAAGCTGCATAATAAAACTCCGTTCTTCCGGCTGGTGAATTTTTAGATTCCGAGCGCGCGCCGGTGCGCCTTTCGGTATCCTTGGTATTATTTTACTTTATTTCGGTGAAAAAATCAATAGGCTTTAAGCAATATTCATAAAAAATTTTAATCAATTACCAAATTATACGATTTTTTCGCCTATATTTCTGCGATTTTCGCAAGAAGTTCGTCCTTGCCCGCCTCGTAACCGGGTTTCCCGAGAAGCGCAAACATATTCTTTTTATATGCTTCGACGCCGGGCTGGTCAAAGGGATTTACCTCGAGTATATAGCCCGAAATCGCGCAGGAGGCGAAGAAAAAGTAGATAAGCTCGCCGAGCGAATACGCGTCCTTGCCGCCGAAATCGATAATAAGGCTTTCGGTGCCGCCGTCGCGGTGCGCAAGGAGTGTGCCCATCATCGCCTTTTCGTTAATTTCGTCCATCGTCATACCCGTTAGGAAGTTCAGCCCGTCGCCGTTTTCGTTATCAAAGGGTATTTTCGGCGAATTTTTATCGGGATTTACCGCACGCACGATAGTTTCGAAGAGAATGGGGGTGCCGTCCTGTACGAACTGACCGAGCGAATGAAGGTCGGAACTGTATGTGACCGACGCGGGGAACAGGCCTTTTTTATCCTTGCCCTCGCTTTCGCCGAAGAGCTGCTTAAACCATTCGCCCATAAAGCGAAAATCGGGGTCGTAGCTTACCAAAAGCTCGCAGCATTTGCCCTTGCCGAGCATTACGTTGCGAAGCACGGCGTATTTATATGCCGAATTGTCGAGCCCCGATGCAAAGATATGGTCGCGCATAGCGACTGCGCCGTTAAGAAGCGCATCGGTATCCACCCCTGCAACAGCCGCGGGGAGCAAGCCCACTGCGGTAAGCACCGAAAATCTGCCGCCGACGTCATCGGGAATAACAAAGCATTCATAGCCCTCTTGCTTTGCAAGCGAAAGGAGCGCGCCGCGGTTTGCATCGGTGGTTGCAACGATTCTTTCCGCCGCTTCCTTTTTGCCGTAGCGCGATTCCATATATTCGCGCAGTATTCTGAACGCGACCGCGCTTTCGGTGGTGGTGCCCGATTTGCTTATAACGTTAACGCTTACCCTTTTTCCCTCGCAAAGCGCAAGCACGGTATTAAGCTCACAGCCCGAAAAGGAGTTGCCGAGGAAATATACCTCGGGGTTGCCGTCGTTTAATTGATTATGGTAGGGGGTTTTGAGGTATTCGATAACCGCACGCGCACCGAGATAAGAGCCGCCGATACCGACGACCAAAAGAACATCGCTGTTTGCGCGAATACGCTCTGCACTTGCCTTTATGCGTGCGTATTCCTCGCTTTCAACGCGAACGCCCAAGTCGCGCCAGCCGAGAAAATCGTTACCCTTGCCGCTTTTTTCGCGAAAATATTCATCTGCCTGCGAAAGAAGCTTATCGAACTTTGCAATATCGCAATCGTTTACGCTTTCCGCCTGCTTGTATCTGAAGTTGATCATAAAAACGTGTCCTTTGCCAATAAAAATTCCAAAACATTATAGATTAATTTTTCCCGTTTGTCAACCGTATTAACAGTCAAAACTCCCGCTTTCTTAATGAAAACGGGAGTTTTTTGGGTTTAGTCAGAAAGCGAAGACTCGTTGGGAGTCAAATCAAAGCGGTTACATATCATATCGCCTACAAACAGAACGATATCTATCTTATTTTCTTTAAGATCGATATACCAACGCTGAACGTGGCAGGTGTTTTTGTGGCGAAGCGTTACAAGAATTCTGCCGTCTTCGAGCATTTCGTAAGCCGCGAAAACGCTGTGACGCTCGATGGTATTCACGGCGGGGTCGAGGAAGGTTATAGAGGGGGTGATATTCTTCGCCGAGAAATGATTGAGAATATATTCGCCGTTTCCGCAAACGAATTCCTTTTTGCCGTAAGCCGCGTTAAGCTCGATATGAAGCAGATTTTCGCCGAAAATGCGTATTCCGCTTATTTCCGCCGCGTTTTCGGCAACCGTGAACGAAAGGTCGTTGTTAAAGCCCTGCTCGTTCTTTTTGGTCATATACGCGGTTTCGAGATATTCCGCAAGCGATGCTTCGTCGCCGCGCTCGCCCAAAAGATTTTCGAGAAGCGCATAGATAAGCTCTACCTCAAGCGCCATATTGCCGACCTCGCCGGTAAGCACAAGCGTATAATCGCTTTCGGGGAACACCATACAAAGCTGACCGTATGCACCGTCGCCGCGGAAGCCTTCGCGGTCGTTAAGCCAGAACTGATATCCGTAGCCTGCCGTCCAATCGGGCGAGCCGTTATTTTTATCGAGCGAATGGCAGGAGGTTGCTTCCTTAATATATTCCTCGCTCACGATGCGCTGGCCGTTATACACGCCCTTGTTTTTAAGCATTACGCTGAATTTAACCAAATCGTTGCTGGCAAGGTGAAGTCCCGTGCCGCCCAAGGTCTGACCGTCGCGGCATTCCCACCAAATCGGCTTTTTGATTTCGAGCTTTTGGAAAAGCCTCTCGTCAAGAAAATCGACTAGCTTTTTACCGGTTACTCTTTCCACCGCCGCTCCGCACATACAAGTTGCCGCGGTGCTGTAAGCAAAGGTAGTGCCGGGCTCATAGGTGGTAGGCTGTTCGAAGAACGCCTTTACCGTATCGTCTGCCCAGCGTATCTTATCGAGCACGCAGGCGGTATGTCCGCTTTGCATCGAAAGCAGGTCGTGAAGAGTAAGCTTTTTAAGCGCATCTGTCATATTTTCGGGCATTTTATCGGCAAAAAGTTCACACATTTTCGTGCTCGGCGATAAAAGACCTTCATCTATACATATACCCACTGCGGTAGAGGTGAACGACTTCGAAAGCGAATAGAGATGCATCGGCGTTTCCAAATCGTAGGGCGCAAACGCAAGCCTTACCACAGGCTCTTTGCCCTTTATTATCTGAAGCGTGCGGATATGTATTCCCTTTTCGGCGCAGTTTTTAACGTATGCTTCGACGACGCCCGTATTTACGCAGTCTGCAAGATAAAGAAACATATTGTCCTCCGAAATTAAGTTATTTCATTTCTCCGAGATAGATATCGTTCGTCTTGCCGAGGAAGTGGCGCTTGATTATGCCGCGCAACTCCGCGGGGTCCAACGGCTCGTGGGTAATGTTATCGATAGAGAGCCACTTCGTGCCGATCTGGTTGCTGTCGTATTTAAGCTTATCCTCTTCACACTCGCTTACGATATCGCAGATAAACATAAATTCTATTCTGTGCTTTTCTTCGCTAAATCCTTCGCGTATGAACAAAAGGCTTTTCGGCTCGATACTGTATCCCGTTTCCTCCTTGGTTTCGCGCTTGAGCGCATCGAGCATAAGCTCGTCGGGTCTTTGCTTGCCGCCGGGGAGCGTGTAAAAAATACTTCCGTCCTCTGCGCGGCATTGGTTAACAAGAAGTCTTGTTCCTTCTATTATAATCGCCTTGATTGAATTGTTGATTTTCATTGTTGTTCTCCCGATTCTATGCTGTTGACCGTTACGGTGACCGACATTTTCATTTCGGTCACGTTATAGTGTATTACTATCGCTTTTTCGCCGTATTTTGCGGTGCGCGGGTACTTATCGCTCGAAAATTGGATATTGCATTCCTTTTCGATAAGTTCGGTGTATTCCTCGACCTGCTCTACGGTTACGTTTTCGTAATAAAACGCGGCGTAGCCTTCGTTGCCCGCTTGCGATATATAAGCCTGACCGAATTCGGGGATACCCTCGGTAATCCCTTCGCCCCATTCAAGAGCTTCTTCGGAAGCATCCTCTCCGCCTGAAAGCGAAATGACGAGGATAATTATTATCGCGATAAGTGCGCACACCGCGCCGATAAGCGGATATTTGTATTTTTTAATAAAGTCGGTTACTTTTTCTTTCATTTAAAACTTTTCCTGACGCCATTTTACGATGAACAGAGCCGCCGCACCCGCAATCGCAACAAGCACGATTATAAGAATAACGATAACGGTAGTGCCTGCGCCGCCCGAGCTATCGTCGCCGCCCGCATTTGCATCTGCCTCGAATTCAACCGTGATAGTATGGTTATCGACGATATTTTCGAAGGTATAGTTGTAAATCTTCTGTCCCGCCGCGTCTTCGATAACGTTGCCGTCGACAAGAACGGTTTTAATAACGTAGCCCTCCTGCGCGGTGATATAGTAGGTCTTGAACGAGCCCTTATCTACCGTTGCGATACCCGAGGGGTTGATCGCGCCGCCTTCGGTTATTGCAGAGGCTTCGATGGTAATGCCGCCGATAAGCTCCTTCGAAAGCACAACCACGCCTTCGTTGTCGTAAGCGTATTTATCGGAGGTGCCGTCGGGAAGCGTCGGGAGAGGAGAAGCCGCATTTTCCTTGGTAAAGAAGCCTGCGGTCGCGCTGTTGTAAAGAAGCATTACAGCCGAGCTGCCGATAAATTCATCGCCGAGCTTAAAGGAAACGAGCGTTCCTTCGGGCGCGGTAATGCCGAAGTTAAAGGAATATGCCTTGTAGGTGGCTGTTCCGCCGCTTGCCGAATTTATTGCGGTGTTTATAATATCGTAAAGCGCGCCGTTCGTAAGCGGAGTGACCGAAAGGTTAACGCTCGATGCGCTTCCCTCGCTCTTTCCGCCGTAGGGGATATATACCGTGCCGTTTTCGCTGCGGAATTCAACGTACATACCGCTTCCCGAAAGGGTTGCGATTTTATCGAGCACAGCGCGGTCAACCAGCTTGTTGCCGCTTATATCGACGCTGATGGGGGTCGCGTTCCAATTAACATCGTCGACGCCGATAACGTCATCGGGAACGACGGCGGTGCTGTTGCTCTTGAACACTACCGAAACGTTGGTGCTCGAAGCAACGATATTCGAAAGAGTGTAGCTGTTGCCGTTAAGCGTTACAGCCGCGCCGCCCACACGGAATACGTCGAGCGTGTAGCCCTCGTCGGGAATAACGGTAAAGGTAAGGCTTTCGCCGCTGGCAAGCACGATGTTCGTGCCCATACCGCCCAAAATCGTTTGTCCTCCCGCAACAACGCTGCCGCCCATACCCACGTTTATCTGCACGGTGCAGTTGGTGGGGGGAAGCGGGGTGGAGGAAGCTGTCATAGTAGCCTTAACGGTGGTAGGACCGCCGGGGACGAAGAAGTAAATACCGTTCAAAACGTCCCTTCTCGGCTCCGAGATTTCAACCCCGCCCGAAAGCGCATAGCCGAGCGCGGGGGTGGTTATAAGCTTGTAGCTTACGTCCTTTTTAAGGAAAATGGTCTTTGTTACAACGCCGACGGCGTTATTCGTAACGTCGGCAACGTAAGAACTGTCGTTGGTGAGTTGGAATTCGAGCTTGCCGGGGCCGTCGAGAGTAACCGTAACCGGAACGACGCCGTAGGTGAATACCACTCTGGTAGCTTCGTAAATGGTAAAGGTATAGGTAAGCGAATCCATCGCCTTCGATTCACCGTTAAGGGCGAGCGAGGCGAGAGAGGAATCGAACGTGCCGTCGATTATGAATTCAAGCTTAAGCTCGTTGCCGGTCACTATCTGTGCGCTCGCAGGGTCGGTCGCAACGCCGTTGACGTAAAGGGTATAGCCCTTTGCGCCCGCGGTTTCAACAGAAAGATTTACGGGAACGGGGATAAGCTCCGCAACGATTCTTAGGGTAAAGGTCGCGCCTGCGGCAAGGTTGAGCGTAGTTCCGCTGAATTTGCCGTCGAGCTCGGTAAGCATACCGTTTGCATAGCCGTATTCGAAGGTTGCCGAGGTAATCTTATAGCCCGCGTTCGGCTCTACCTGAATCGAAAGAGGAGATACCGTGCCGGTGTAGCTGCCCGAAACCGCTTCGCCATTGAAATAAACGGTAGCGGCGCTCGCGCTTGCGCCCTCGAAAACAATATTAACGGTAAATGCGTTGGGGTCGACAGAGGGGTCCTCGCTTGTCGAAGGGTCTTCGCTTGTCGAGGGGTCTTCGCTCGTCGAAGGGTCTTCGCTTGTCGAGGGGTCCTCGCTTGTCGAAGGGTCCTCGCTTGTCGAGGGGTCCTCGCTCAGGGTCGGGTCGCCGCTTTCGCCGCCCGCTTCCGAGCTTTCTCCCGCTGTAACCGATTCATCGGTCGTCGGGGTCGTGCTTTCGCCTTCGGCAAGTGCAACAGAGGCGAACACGGTTATCGTCATAAGCACCGCAAGAAGCAATGCTGTGAATTTGAAAGAGCTTTTCATAGTTCCTCCGTAAAAATGATTCTTGGCGATTGACAATTCCCTGTCAATCTGTTATACTTTATCAAAGATATATTATAACAATATTTCTGAATATTGCAATAGTTATAAAATTAATGTAAAGAAATTTTTTCACCGAAAGGAACAAATATCAATGGCAGAGAAGAAATTCGTTGAGGAAATTACTCCGATGGAGGAGGATTTTGCTCAATGGTACACCGATATTGTCAAAAAAGCCGAGCTTATCGAATACACCTCGGTTAAGGGCTGTCTTGTTATCCGACCCTACGCTTACGCCGTTTGGGAAAATATTCAAAGAATTCTCGACGGTAAATTCAAGGCGACGGGACACGAAAACGTATGTATGCCGATGTTTATACCCGAAAGCCTGCTCCAAAAGGAAAAGGACCACGTCGAAGGCTTTGCGCCCGAGGTTGCTTGGGTAACCCACGGCGGCAGCGAAAAATTGGAAGACAGACTTTGCGTGCGCCCCACGAGCGAAACGCTTTTCTGTGAGCATTATTCCAACATAATCCATTCCTACCGCGACCTTCCCAAGCTTTATAACCAATGGGTAAGCGTTGTAAGATGGGAAAAGACCACCCGCCCCTTCCTTCGCACCCGCGAATTTTTGTGGCAGGAGGGTCACACCATTCACGCAACCGCAGAGGAAGCTATTGTTGAAACCAAGCAGATGCTTGATATTTACGCGGATTTCTGCGAACAGGACCTTGCTATGCCCGTAATTAAGGGCAGAAAGACCGAAAGCGATAAGTTTGCGGGCGCGGAAGCGACATACGCTATCGAAGCATTGATGCACGACGGCAAGGCGCTTCAGGCGGGCACGAGCCACTATTTCGGCGACGGCTTTGCAAAGGCGTTCGATATTACCTATACAAATAAAGAAAACAAAAAGGTGCACCCCTTCCAAACCTCTTGGGGCGTCACCACCCGCCTTATCGGCGCGATAATTATGACCCACGGCGACAACAGAGGTCTTGTTCTTCCCCCCGCCGTTGCTCCCATTCAGGCGGTTATTATCCCTATCGCACAGCATAAGGAAGGCGTGCTTGAGCGTTGCGCGGTGCTTAAGGAGGAGCTTGCGAACGCAGGCATTCGCGTTAAGCTCGACGACAGCGATATGAGTGCAGGCTGGAAGTTCTCGGAATACGAAATGAAGGGTGTTCCGGTAAGAATCGAGCTCGGCCCGCGTGATATCGAAGCAGGCAACTGTGTTATCGTTTCCCGCGCGACGGGCGAAAAAACCGTCGTTTCGCTTGAAAATATCGGCGAAACGGTTAAAAACGCGCTCGAAACCGCACGCGACGATATGTTCAAAAAGGCTCTCGCCAACCGCGCAAGCCATACCTACGAATGTGATTCTATCGAGGAAATCAAAAACGCACTTAACGAAAAGGGCGACGGCTTTGTGTTTGCTCCTTGGTGCGGCTGCGAGGAATGCGAGGACGAGGTCAAGGCGCAAGCAGGCGTAGGCTCGCGTTGCATTTACGACGAGGTTTCGGTCGAGGGCAAGAAGTGCGTTTGCTGCGATAAAGAAGCTGTTCATAACGTCGTCTGGGCAAAAGCATATTAAGGGACTTCTATTTTGGTAAGTTAATAAAAAACATAAAACCCACGCGAGGAGAGGGCGACGTTCAGTTGCTTCCCTCCTCCGCGGGAAAGTAAAAACATAAAACCCACGCGGGGAGAGGGCGACGTTCAGTTGCTTCCTTCCTCCGCGGGAAAGTAAAAACATAAAACCCACGCGGGTAGGACGATACGGCGGGTAACGCGTTTAACGCGGGAACTGCTCGGCGCGTCACGCGCCCGCGGGAAATATCCTTAAACGGTAAGTTAATAAAAAACATAAAACCCACGCGGGTAGAAGGCGACGTTCGGTTGCTTCCTTCCTCCGCGGGAAAGAAAAAAGGAGAAAGATTTATGAAGAGGTTCATCAGCACTGTCCTCACGCTGGCGATGTTGCTTTCGATGTGTGCCGTTTTCGCGGTAACGCAGGTAGCGGCGGCAACAGTCATCAGCAATTCCTCGCCCGCCATTACGGCAAACGTTGGCGACAAAATTACTCTTTCGGGTTATTCGGTAGTGTTCGACGGAGATACCGCCGCAACCTCCAGTATTACTTGGAAGGACGCCTCCAACGCCACTATTACCACGTTTACTCCTTCTGCAAAGGGCGTAACCAAGCTCACCGCAACAAGCGGCAACAAGAGCAAGACGATTTACGTAGTTGCAAAAGCGGCAAACGAAACCGAATACGTGCTTTACGAAGCAGATTTTTCTAAGTATTCGAGCATTTCTCAGCTTAAAACAGAGGGCTGGAACTTCCTCGGCAACTCCAACCTTCACGTTCTTTCGAACGGCACCTACGTGCTCGGCAGCACGGGAGACGGCTACGCGAGAGCAATTCTTCCCGCTTGGCTCGGCGATTTCGGCGATTACGCCATAACCACCGATGCAAAGATGCTTTCTACCACCGATACCGCAAGATGGGTGGGTATTGTTTACCGTATCCAGAACGCAAACAATAATTACTACCCCTACTATCATATGTGCGTTCGCGAAAACACCGTAAACACCGGTATCGAATTCGCAGAAAGAACAACAGGCGACGCGTGGAACGTTGTTCGCAAGGCTTCGGGTGACATTCAGTCGCTCAAATCGGCTTATAACAACTTCAGAGTCGAAGCGTTCGGCAAGACCATTAAATACAGCATCAATAACTCTCAGGTGCTTTTCCCCGACGAAAAGGCTATCGGCACCTCGGTTTCCAACACAAGCGCGGCAACCTACACAAAGGGTATGCTCGGTCTTACTATGAACTACGGTACCGTTGCGTTCAAGAACATCAAGGTAACCGTTCAGGAAACCGCTCCCGAAAAGGATCCCATTAAGCTCGACCTTATTAATATCGACCACGACAAGCTTAACCTTATTAACCCCATCGCGAACGTTGAACGTCTTTCCGACGATGCGCTTCTCGATTCCAAGGACGCTCCCAACAGCGTTTACAAAAACGTAAGCCTTGTCGACGATATGGCTGCTTACCTTAAAAAGTGTATGGATAAGAATATTCTTCCCATATTCTACGTAAACAGCACCGCCGATAACGACAAGCTCGTTGCGGGTATGAACGCAAGCGGCTGCAAGGACGTTACCGCGGCTGCAACCAACCCCGCAATACTCAAAGACCTCCGCGCAAAGAAAAACACCATTCGCACAGGTCTTATTATCAGCGACCCCGCAAACTACGCAACCTACCACGATCTTCGCGTTGCGGTAAGATCCGCCCCCGCGACCTTCTGTGTGCTTCCCGTTAAATATATCACAAAGGGGCTCGTTGCCGAAATTCAGGAATACGCGGTTGCAGTATGGGCATCTATCCCCAGCGAAACGGCTCAGTTCGAGCTCGACGCGATAACCGCTATCACCGCAGGCGTAAACGGTATTATTTCCGATGACGCATCGGCTGTTACCGCGGCTATCAACGAAAATCTCGTTGAAAACGCTATGACCAGAACACCTATTATGATCGGTCACCGCGGCAACCCCACCCAAGCACCCGAAAATACGCTCAGCGGATTTATCGAAGCTTATGAAAACGGCGCAGATGTGTTTGAAGTCGACGTTGAGATCACCAAAGACGGTGAAATCATCATTATGCACGACAACACGTTAAACCGTACCACTACCTACAACGGCACAAAAACCGTTAACCAGATGACTCTTGCCGAAGTCAAGGCAGAATACATTCTCGCAAAGAACAATGATAAATCCAGCGCGACCACCGAAAGAGTTCCTACTCTTAAAGAGGTTTGCGATTACTTCAAGGATAAGGACTGCAAGATATTCGTTGAATTCAAGGGCAGCAACGCCAGCAACGTTCCTGCAACCATGAAGCTTCTCGACCAGTACGGTATGGACTATCTGGTAGACGTTATCTCCTTCAGCGCAAGCTTCCTTACCCAGACTCAGGCAAACAGCACGGGTATGTCGACCGGCTTCCTCCTTTCCAGCCAGTCCGATTGCTCCACTTGGGAAAACGCGCTCATCGCGCTTTACGATTACCTCAATTCCGCACAGTCTGTTAACTCCACCATCAACCCCGCTCACGGCGTTGTTAATACCGGCGACCGTTACTTTACTCAGGCGGCTACCGACAGAGGTATGACCGTTTGGCCCTGGACCTACGTTTACAGCAACAACGATATCGGCTTCTTCTCGGGCTGCGACGGTGTTACCACCGACGACGTTCAGTGGGCGTACAATATGGCTAAATACCTTGAAGCAGAAGACTTCTCGCTCGTTAAGGGTCAGGCTTACGCAGGCGGCTACGTAACCTCGGTTGCATACGGCAACCACGAAACCCTTGTCGACATCAAGGACACCGTATTCAGCGTTATCTCCGGCGAAGAAAACGTTGCGGTAGTCGACGGCAAGCTCGTAGCGCTTAAGGAAGGTACCGCTGAGGTAATCTTCGGCTACGTTACCGAAACCACCACCGGCAAGGAATACGTTGTTTACACCCAGCCGGTTACCGTAACCGTTAAAAACGGCGACGCAGATATGCTCAACGTTCTTCTCGACCTTGCGGAAAAGGTTTCTGTCGCAGACTACACCAGCGAAGACATCGAAGCTATCCGCAACTTCTACGACGAAGCAAAGGCTATGAATCTCTCCGGCGCAACCACCGCTCAGATCAACGAACTCATCGTTAACCTTTCTACGCTTCTTAACAATTTCGTTTACGAAACCATCATCTCCCTCGATAGGGACTATGTTTCCGACAGCACTCCCCACGCAACCTATGCCGATGTCGGCGGCGTTCTCACCAACGGCTCGAAGGGCGGACGTGACGGCGGCACCAAGGGCGTTTACGCAGGCTTTTCGGATGCAAGCGGCACGGTTGTCACCATTGACCTCGAAGAGGTTTCCGATGCAGACACCTTCCGCGCATATATTTCCGCAGGCACATGGGGCATCTCGGTACCCAAAAAGCTTGTCGTTTCGGTTTCCGATGACGGCGAAAGCTTTACTCCCGTCGGTGCAACCGAAGCTTCTGTTCTTATGAACAACACCGATACCTGGGATACCTACGAAATGACCATTAAGCTCGATGAAGCTGTTTCGGGTCGTTACGTAAGATTCTCGTTCACCCCGACCGGCTCCTTCGTATGGACCGATGAGCTTGAAGTAGCTATCTCCAACGGCAGACCCGCGGCAGACAACAGCGTTTATATCCAGAACTTCAACACAAAGATACTTTCGGGTATGTCCACCATCTTCACCCCCGACTTCGGTGAAATCACCGTAGACTCCGCAAACCACGCGTGGACCGCAAACCTGCTTGCAAAGTGGGATACCGAAAAGAAGGCTTACGTTGTTAAGAATGTCAGCTACGGCACCGGTATGGATACTCCCTCCGTCACTCTCGCCGACGATGAAATCTTTATCGTTTCCCACAGATGGGATATTTACGATACCGACGAAAACCCCATTATCGGCAGTAAGGTCAACACCGAAAACCTTTACGGCGCAACGGTTGGCGACGTTATCGTTCTCGAAGGCATCGACGTAACCAACAAGACCTTGAGCGCAGTTGCTCCTCACATCGCCTTTAAGCACGTACACACCCCCGGCACCGAGGCAAGCTGCACCAAGGACCAGACCTGCACCGATTGCGGCGATATCATCGTTCCCGCAACAGGCCACGACGACGGCGAATGGACCACGCTCGAAAACGGCACCAAGGAACGCCGCTGCACCGTTTGCGGCACGCTTCTTGAAACCGTTAAACCCGAGCCCGAAAAACCCGAGGGAATCCTCGGCGACGTTAACAACGACGGCGCGATAGACCAGTTCGACTACATTCTTGTAAAGCGTCACTACTTCGAAACCCGCATACTTACCGACGACGAATTCACCCGCGCGGACGTAAACGGCGACGAAAAAGTTGACCAGTTCGACTACATCCTCATCGCCCGCCACTATTTCGGCACTTACGTGATTGGATAACTGAATAGAACGATACGAGAGAGGGTGTTTTTGAAAAAACACCCTCTCTCGAGCTCTCACCCAAAAACTTTTTATTTCAAAAAAGTTTCTTGTGTGTCATTTTTTAGTTATACGAATTTGTTGCGCGGGCATTACATTTCGCCACTCTTTTTATCTTTTATCTATTATCTATTATCTATCATTCGATACGTTCTCTCTAACCTTGTAAAAAAACGCAAGCGTTTTTCGCCTGCGTTTTTTATAATTATATGTTTACAATTCAATCTTTCTGCCTTCTTCGGCGGATTTATATATCGCGAGGATAACGTCTACCGCGCGTCTGCCGTCGGCAAGGCCCGAAAGCGGCTTAATGCCTTGGCGAATACAGCGAATCGTATCGGATATCTGCTGAATATGTCCGTCGTTCGAAATCGCGGTGGGTGTCGCCGCGCCGTTTGTGAAGGAAGGCATAAGCACAACGTCATCGTGTCCGCCGCCGTTTTGAATATCCCAACGGACAATAGAGGTTTCGTCCAGCACGATAGAGCCGTTTTCTCCGTTTATATCAAGCCTGCGGGGATAACCGGGGTAAACCGAAGTTGTTGCCTGAATAACACCCGTTGCACCGCTTTTATATTCAACCACGGCGGAAAGCGTGTCCTCCACTTCAATATTTCTTACAAGCGTTTTCGAAACTGCGTAAACGCTCTTTATGTCGCCCGCGAGATAAAGCAAAAGGTCGACACCGTGAATGCCCTGATTCATAAGCGCGCCGCCGCCGTCGATACGCTTTGTTCCGCGCCAAGAGCCGCTGTCGTAATATTCCTGTGAACGGTAATATTTCATATAAATATCGGCACAGACAACTCTGCCGAGCAAGCCCTGATCTATTGCGTTTTTTACTCTTCTTACGCTCTTTGCATAGCGGTTTTGCGAAATTACCGAAACGGTAACCCCCGCCTTAATACATTCTTCCTCTACTCTGTCGAGCTGTTCCTTGTTAATGGCAAGCGGCTTTTCGCATATAATATGCTTGCCTGCACGCGCCGCCGCAACCACCGAGGAATGGTGATACCCGCTGGGTGTGCAGATGCACACGACGTCTATATCCTTGCAGGAAAGAAGCTCGGCTTCATCCCTGAAGGCAGAGGTGCGATGACGGTGAGCGAATTTTTCCGCGGCGTCGAAAACGACGTCACACACACCGACAAGCTCTGCGTCGGCAATACATTCGTGAATTGCGTTTGCGTGGAAATCTGCGATTATTCCGCAGCCGATTATACCAAATCCGAGTTTTTTCTGCATAATTTTCTGCCTTTCTTTGTAAGCTAAAGCTCTTTTCCCTTTTATATCTTATCAAAATCCTATCTCTATGTCAACAGTAACAGAAAATATTGTTTTCGTTGCTAAAATACTATTGAAAATTCTATTGACTTTAACGCGATAATGAGGTATTATAGTTTACGATGTAATACTGTAAATAATTTTCTTTTATATATTAAGGAGAACAGATATGCAACGCGTTTACAATTTTTCCGCAGGTCCCTCGATGCTTCCCGAAAGCGTGCTCGAAAAAGCGGCTTCCGAAATGATGAACTACAACGGCAGCGGTATGTCGGTAATGGAAATGTCCCACCGTTCACCCGTTTATCAGGCAATTATCGACGAAGCGGAAGCAGACCTCCGCAAATTGATGAACATTCCCGATAATTACAAGGTGCTTTTCCTTCAGGGCGGCGCAACCCAGCAGTTCGCGGCTGTACCTCTTAACCTTATGAACAAAAACCGCAAGGCGGATTATATCGTTTCGGGTCAATTCTCGAAGAAGGCGGCAGAGGAAGCGGCAAAATTCGGCGAAGTAAACGTTATTGCCTCCTCCAAGGACAGAAACTTTGCTTACATTCCCAAGGTAACCGAATTCTCTGCAGACGCAGATTACGTTCACATCTGCTATAACAATACCATTTTCGGCACCTGCTACGATTACATCCCCGAAACCGGCGATATTCCTCTTGTTGCGGATATGTCCTCGGGCATTCTTTCCCGCCCTGTCGACGTTTCGAAGTTCGGTCTTATCTACGCGGGCGCGCAGAAGAATATGGGCCCCTCGGGTCTTACCGTGGTTATCGTGCGCGAGGACCTTCTCGGCAACGCGCGTGAGGGTACTCCCGTAATGCTCGATTACAAGGTGCAGGCAGATAACGGCTCGATGTATAACACCCCGCCCTGCTATTCCATTTACGTTGCAGGTCTTGTATTCAAATGGCTTCTCGAAACCGGCGGACTCGAAGAACGCGAAAGAATCAACGTAAAGAAAGCAAATCTTCTTTACGATTACCTCGATAATTCCAAGCTCTTCAAGCCGACCGCAGATAAAGAAGTTCGCTCGCTTATGAACGTTTGCTTCGTTACCGGCGACCCCGATACCGACAAGGCTTTCGTTTCCGCAGCTTCGAAGGCAGGCTTTGTAAACCTTAAGGGCCACCGCGTTGTCGGCGGTATGCGCGCGTCTATTTACAACGCTATGCCCGTTGAAGGCGTTGAAAAGCTGGTTGAATTTATGAGCAACTACGAAAAGGAGAACGCATAATGGCAAATATCAAGCTTTATAACAAGATCAGCCAAGTCGGTCTTGACGTATTTGATAACGATAAATACACCGTTTCGGAAACGGTTGAAAACCCCGAAGGCATACTTGTCCGCTCCGCGGCTTTGCACGAAGAGCCTTTCGGCAAGGAACTTCTCGCTATCGCACGCGCAGGTGCAGGCGTAAACAACATTCCTATCGACCGTTGCTCGGAAGAAGGCATCGTTGTATTCAACACCCCCGGCGCAAACGCAAACGGCGTTAAGGAGCTTGCCGTTGCGGCACTTCTCCTCGCCTCGCGCGATATTGTCGGCGGTGTTAACTGGGCGCTCTCGCTTAAAGGCACTCCCGACGTTGCAAAGCAGGTAGAAAAGGGTAAGAGCAAGTTCGTCGGCCCCGAAATCAAGGGTAAAACGCTCGGCGTTATCGGTCTCGGCGCGATCGGCGGTATGGTGGCAAACGTTGCAAGCGACATTAAAATGAAGGTTGTCGGCTGCGACCCCTACATTACCGTCAAAAACGCTTGGTCCATCTCCCGCGCGGTACGCAAGGCGGACGATTACGACGCTATCTATGCAGAAGCAGACTATATCACCTACCACATCCCCTCGCTCCCCTCGACAAAGGGTATTATAAACAAAGAAAACATTGCAAAAATGAAGGACGGCGTTCGCATTATCAACCTTTCGCGCGGTGATCTTGCAAACATTCCCGACCTTATCGAAGCACTCGAAAGCGGCAAGGTTGCTTCTTACGTGACCGACTTCCCCTGCGAAGAGCTTTTGGGCATTCCCCACGTGGTATGCATTCCCCACCTTGGCGCATCTACCCCCGAATCCGAGGATAACTGCGCTGTTATGGCGGCCGAACAGCTTGTCGATTATATCGAAAACGGCAACATCCGCAACAGCGTAAACTACCCCGAAATCGTGCTTCCGAGAACAGAAAGCAACCGCGTTATCGTTCTTCACGAAAACATTCCCAACATCATTACTCAGATCTCGGGCGCGCTTGCAAGCGATAATGTAAATATCGAATCGCTTCTTTCGCAGGCGAAGGGCAGCAATGCGGTATCCATTTTCGATACCAACGACAATATTACCGAAGCAGTTATCTCCGATATTTCTGCAATAAACGGCGTTCGCCGCGTAATAGCAAGATAAATTACACACAACAGAGCCGACGGTTTGTCCGTACGGCTCTTTTTTATGTCCGTCTTGACAATCTTCTTATTGTGTGATAAAATATAGTACCTAAAGAAAATTTATAAAGGAGAAACGCACCAATGAACGCAAAGAGAATTCTTTCGATGCTCCTCTGCCTTCTTATGCTCGCTACCTCGGCATTTTTGGTAGCCTGCGGCGGCGGTGAAGACGAATCCAGCGCAACAAGCGTAGGCGAAATCAAGGGAGACAACATCGAAGATTACGTAACTATGCCCGAATTTAAGTGGGAAGGCGATGATTACAAGGAATTTTCGGTACTCATCTATTCCGACGAAGTTCAGACAACCTACTACTGTGAAGACGTAGAGCCCGACCTCTACTCCACCACAGACGCATCTCTTAACGAAGCTGTTATTAGAAGAAACGACGAAATTCTTGCTAAATACGGCGTAACCGTTAAGGGTGTTCCCGTTGCAGACGTTCAGGCGGACCTTAAAGAGGATATCACCTCCGACCTCCGTATGTACGATGCAGCACTTCCCTTTATGCCCGCGGCAGCTACCCTCGCACAGGAAGGCTACCTCTGGGATCTTAACGAATTTTCCAACTATCTCCACTTCGATCAGCCTTGGTGGGATAAGTCGGCAAGTGAATCGCTCTCGATAGGCAACAAACTCTATTTCGCAACCGGCGATATCTCGATCATGCCTAAGATCGTTTCCACCGCGATCACCTTCAACAAGGAAATCCTTAAGAGCCGTTTCCCCGACACCGACCTTTACCAGATGGTTAAGGACAAGACCTGGACCTTTGATAAGATGATCGAAATGAGCCGCGAGGTTACCGCAGACACCGACGGTACCACAGGTATGACCTACACCGACACTTGGGGTATGTCCTCCTCGTGGGGCGACGTTTCGGCGTTCTATATCGCAAGCGGTCACAACTACATCTCCAAGGATTCGAACGACCTTCCCATAATCACCTTTAACGACACCGCTTCCACCACCCTTATCCAAAAGATCCTTCAGGACCTTCAGCTTAAGGACGAATGGTGCTTCCACTGCAACACCGTTAACGACGGCAGCAACATCTGGGTAGTATCGCTCGACGTATTCGGTCAGAACCGCGCTCTCTTCAGAACCAGCGCATTCTCGGCTATTAAGAAGCTCCGTGCTTACGACGACGCACAGGAATTCGGTATCCTTCCCTTCCCGCTTATGACCGAGGAACAGGATACATACTACACCTACTGCTCCGCAAGATACGCTTACGCGGCAGTTATCCCCACCTCGCTCACCAAGGAAGAAGCTGAATTCTCGGCATTTATGCTCGAAGTTATGTCCTTCGGCGGTATGAAGCACATCACCCCCGCATACTACGAAACCACCCTTAAGTTCCGCGACCTCCGCGATGATGAATCCGGCGAAATGCTCGACTTGGTATTCGAAAACGTTGTTTACGACCTCGGTATCATTTACGACTTCGGCGGCATCGGCTCGATGATCAACGACCTTATGGCTACCAACAGCACCAACATCGTATCTTCGTTCGAATCGAAGAAGGAAGTTATCCAGACCGACATCGATAAGTGCATCGAAAGCTACGACATTCAGTAATTGAATAACATAAAAGAGGACTTCGATTGAAGTCCTCTTTTTTGTGTGCAAAATATATCGAGGGAAAAACTTTTTGCAAAAAGTTTTTCCCTCGAACTCTCTTTTCAAAAACCTTTAATAACAAAAACGAAATTATCGTTTATGGGTACAAAGCGTTTATCTGCTCTTTCTCCAAGTAGAGGGCGAAAGGGCAATAACAAGCGGGAATATTTCGAGTCTGCCCATAAGCATCGCAAGCGAGAAGATGATCTTCGAAAAATCGCTGTAATACGCAAAGCTTCCGTTCGGGCCGACCGCGCCGAAGCCGGGGCCGATATTGTTAAAGGTTGCGATAACCGCCGAAAAGTTGGTATCGAAGCTGAACGGCTCGAAGCTTACCGCAAGAAACGCGGCAATAACGCAGAAAACATATACCGCAAAATAGATAAGCACGCTGTTTAAGGTCTGCTTGTCCACCGCCTTGCCTTCGAATTTTACCGAGGTTACGGCGCGCGGGTGGAGCATACGCTTTATTTCGCCGAGAACAAGCTTGAACAGAAGCACCACGCGCGACACCTTTAAGCCGCCTGCCGTCGACCCTGCGCAGCTGCCTATACACATAAGCAGCATAAGCACGCCTTTTGAAAGCAAAGGCCAAAGGTCGAAATTCGCGGTAGAGTAGCCCGTAGTTGTCATTATCGACGAGGTTTGGAAGAAGGAATCCTTTAAAGCAGAGCCAAAATCGCCGTATTGCGGGAGGATATTAAGAGTTATTATCGTAATGCCCGAAGCTACTATTGCAAGATAAGCCCAAAGCTCGGTGCTTTTAAGCACGGTTTTGAATCTGCCGATAAGAAGCAGGAAATAAAGGTTAAAGTTTATACCGAACAGCAGCATAAACACGCCGATAACGATTTGCGAATAATCGCTGTACGCGCCGATGCTTGCCGATTTTACGCCAAAGCCGCCCGTACCCGCAGTACCGAAGGTGTGAACGATGCTTTCGAAAAGGTCCATATCGCCCAAAGACAGCAAAATTATCTGAACAAGCGTCATCGCGATGTAAATAAGATAGAGTATCTTTGCAGTATCGCGACCGCGCGGAACGAGCTTGCCGACAACAGGCCCCGGCATTTCGGCACGCATAATGTGTATCGAACGGTCGGTCATATTCGAAACTATTGCCATTACGAACACAAGCACGCCCATACCGCCGACCCAATGGGTAAAGCTTCGCCAAAAGAGCATACTTTTGCTCATCGCCTCTATATCGCGCAGTATGCTTGCTCCCGTGGTGGTGAATCCGCTTACCGTTTCGAAAAGCGCATCGACATACGAGCCTATTTCGCCGCTTACAACAAACGGCAGTGCGCCGACGGCGGACATACATATCCACGCCAAGCTTACTATCGCAAAGCCTTCTTTTGCATATATTACCTTGTTTTTCGTTCGACAGCACAGCGAAATAAGCGTGCCGATCGCAACCGCCCCGAGCGCTACCCCGACGAAGCTCCAAAACTGAACATATTCGCCGTATATCAGCGCGACGATGGCGGGCAAAAGCAGAAGCCCGCCGACTATCTGCCCGATGCGGCCGAACATATAAAATACCATTTTACGGTTCATAAACAGCCGCCTTTATTTAAGTATATCGTTAAGGTCGATAAGATGTTGCTGTGCAACAATCACAACAACTCTGTCGCCGACAAGGATTTCGTCCATACCATCGGGAATAAGAGCTTTGCGTCCGCGGATAATGCCTGCAATTATCGTATTGGGCTTTAAAGTCAGATCCTTAAGCGGAATTTTCAGCCCCAAAAAGTCTTTGCTTACGTTAAATTCGACCGCTTCAACGCGCCCGTCCATTAAGCGGTAAAGCGTTTCGATACTGTTGCTTCCCTGCGAATTCTTTATAGCTCTCGCATAGCGGGCAAGTATATCCGAAACTATTTTTTTAGGCGAAACTATGCAATCGAGCCCCAGATTGTCCGCCATTGCGGCAAGCGGTGCTCGGTTTACCTTCGATATAACCTTGGGCACATTCTGGCTTTCGGCAAATATCGAAACGAGTATATTAAGCTCGTCCATACCCGTAAGCGCAACAAACGCGTCCGTCGAGCCCAAGCCCTCCTCGAGCAGAAGCTCCTGCTCGCTTCCGTCGCCGCAGATAACCACCGCTTCGGGAAGCTTTGCGGCAAACTCCTCGCAAACCTGCTCGTTATTATCGATAACCACAACACGGCTTCCGCCGTTTATAAGTCGTTTTGCAAGGTAATAAGAAATTCTGCTTGCGCCGAATATCATTACGCTCTTTGCAGAGTTCTGCATAAGGCCCAGCATACGCAAAAGCTTTTGGATTTCGGAAGCAGAGGCGGTTATGCCGATTCTGTCACCGCTTTTTAATACAAAATTACCGTCGGGGATATAAACCTCATCGCCCCGCTGCACCGCACAGACAAGAAACTTTGCGTTGTATTTTTTACGAAGCTCGATAATCGAAAGTCCGTCGAGAATCGATTCCTGCTTTAAACGCAGCTCGACCATCTCTAAATTACCGCCCGAAAAGTTTTCGATATTCACCGCCGCGGGGAGCTTAAGGATGTTGTAAAGTTCCTTTGCGACCATCCATTCGGGGTTTACCGAAACGGTAAGACCAAGTTGCTTGCCTAAAAAGTCAAGACTTTTTTCGTTATATTCGGGGTTGCGTATGCGCGCTATCGTGTGCTTCGCGCCCAATCTTTCCGCCACAAAGCAGGCGAGCATATTCAGCTCGTCGGAATTGGTAACGGCAACGAAAAGGTCAGCCGTTGCAACCCCCGCTTCTTCAAGCGTTTCGGTATCGGCGCCGTTGCCGCAAACGCACATAACGTCGTATATATTTCCTATTTCATCAATAACGGCGGGCGAGGAGTCGACAGCGACAACGTCGCTTCCCTCTCCGACAAGGCTTTCGATTATCGAAGTACCTATCTTGCCGCATCCGACGATTATGATTTTCATATAAAACCTCCGTTTTCGGGTTTTCGGTATTATATCACGCGGTCAACGATTTTTCAACATTTTTTATCTTTACTGCGGAAGCTTCGCAAGCATCTCCTCCGCCTCGGTCACACAGCAAAGCTTGTTTCCCGTTGCGATAACGTATTCAAGGTCGGTTTTTGCTCTGTCAATCCTGCCGAGCCCGATGTTTATCTTTGCGGAAGCCATTGCAAGAGTCACGCTTCGCATTTTTGTGGTAGAATCAACGCTCGCAAGCAATTTTTTTGCTTTTTCATATTCGCCCTCTGCAATAAGCAGCTCGGCGAACGTATAATTCAACGTGTCCTCATAATGAGCCCTGTTTTTCTTATTTTTTATTTCCGAAATAAATTCACGGCTTTTCTCGTGCCATTTTTTCGCTGTTGCAACGTCCCCCGATACAATATAGGCGCTGGCGAGATTGTTGTAATAAACCAATTTGTTCTGTGGTATTATTCTTTTGCGGGATTCAATATCCAATCCCGAAAGCTCATCGAACGACTTTTCGTCTTCGCCAAGGTAGGTAAGAGCCACGCAACGGTTTATCGTCGCAACCACTCTGTCTGAATCGGCTGTCGCGTGTTTCAAAATCTCGTTGCTCGCCGCCAACAACGGATATGGGTCGCATTCATCGTTAAGCTTTTTAAAAGCGGGCAGAGTTATCCTCAAAACCACCAAATTCACCGAAAGTATCGAAAAATATAAAAGAACTGCCGCCGCTATCGCCCAGACCGCCCAAGACCAATCAAAAATATAGCAGAAACCGCTCAACAGCAATACATAAAAGAAAAACTGCACCGCCGCACCGAGAATTTTGTGTTTCAGGCAAAAGTGCGCAAACTTTTCGCTCATAAAATTCAGCTCCTTTTATATGCGAGATAAAGAATTATAACACAAATTTCGAACAAAATCAACTATTGACATATTCTTAATAATGATTATAATATGCTTGTAATATATCTTCGGGGCAGGGTGCAATTCCCGATTGGCGGTAAAGTCCGCGAGCGTTATGCAAGATTCGGTGAAATTCCGAAACCAACGGTCAAAGTCCGGATAAAAGAAGATGCATTTACGGCGTTTTGCCGTGTTTTTGCGCCCTTTTTATGCCTTCGAAGATAATTCGGAGGTTATTTTTTATGCAAAAAAAGCGAAAAATCGTTTATATAACAAAAATCGCCTGCCTCGGCGCGATAGCAACGTTGCTTATGCTGCTGGAATTTCCGCTGCCCTTTGCGCCCGCCTTTTACGAGCTTAATTTCAGCGAGGTCTCAGTGCTTGTCGCGGGATTTGCGCTCGGACCTATGGCGGCTGTCTGGACCGAGCTTATAAAAATCGTGCTCAATATTATAATCAACGGCACCGACACAGCATTTGTCGGCGAGCTTTCGAACTTTTTAATGGGTGTTGCCTTCGCGCTCCCCGCGGCGTTTATATACAAGCGCAAAAAAAGCCTTTCGGGCGCAGTGATCGGAATGGCGGCGGCAACGCTTTCGCTCGCCATTGTAAGCGCGTTTGTGAACTATTATATTATGATTCCCGCCTACGTGCGTTTTATGGGCTTTAAAATGGAAGCTATTATCGCTATGGGCAACAAGGTAAATTCCTCTATTTCCGACCTTTCGAGCCTTATCCTCTTTGCAACCGTTCCCTTTAATCTTATAAAAGGGCTTGCCTGCTCGCTAATAACCGCACTTATTTATAAACGCATATCGCCGATATTACACAAGGATTTTTAACAGAAAAAGAGCTGTTGTTACACAGCTCTTTTTTAGTTATGAGTTTAGAGTTACGAGCTTGCTTGCGCAAGCGTTATAAACTAATAACTTGGCAAAGCCAATCATAACTCATAACTCATAACTCATAACTCATAACTCAAATTACTTGCCCAAAAGGGTATAGGTTTCGAAATACGCGCGTTTTACAAGAACGTAATCGTACTGATCTACACTTCCGTCGCAATTCGCGTCGGCGCGCTTTAACTGCTTTTCGTCAAGCGAAATCGTTTCGAAATACTGACGCCTTACAAGAATGTAATCATACTGGTCGACCGCGCCGTCGTCGTTAATATCGCCGAGCCAAAGGCGCTCGTATATATCAAGCACCGCTTCGGCATACATTTTATATCCCGTATCGTTGGGGTGAACGCCGTCGGGGAAATATTTGGTATAATCGTCGGTTGCAAGAAAAGCGGCGTTAATATCGGCAAAAACAACGTTCTTTTCGCGCGCGACCTCGCGGCAAGCCTCGGCATAGATAGCAACAATACCGTTCGGGCCGCCGTAGGGCTCGAAGGGTGCGGCTTCGTGGCGGGTAAGATATTGCTCGTCGACAACGGGGGTGGGGATATTTACTATAACCTTTGCCCCGATTTTTTTGCATTCGTCGATAAAATAAGCCATATTCGCCTTGTAATTCTCAAGCGTTACGTAGCGCGCCATATCTATCGCGCAGTCGTTAACGCCCAAGCTTATAAGCACGATATCGGGCGATTTATCGAGCACGTCCTTTTTAAAGCGCGCCTTTGCGCTGTTCGTGGTATCGCCGCCGACGCCCGCGTTGATTATATCGATACCGAGCTTGCTTTCGATATGCTTTTGCCATTTATCCGCCGCGGTAATGCTGTCGCCAAAGGCGATAACGGTAAGCGCTTCCTCTTCCTCGGAAAAGGCGCACAAGGGCAAGCAGGTTAAAAGCATTAAAGCGATCAAAGCCAAGGAAATAAGTTTTTTCATCTTTTTATCCCCCGTTTTTTTCTTTATTATAACCTATTATAATTTATTTTTCCCATATACGCAACCGTTTTTTATAAAAAACTATTGAAAAAATCAAGACAAAATGTTATGCTGAATACAAGCTATATTGCAAGAAAGGAAATATTTTCTATGCTTAAAAAAATTACCGGTACTTGGTTTGAATTTCAGCACCACAACATTCCCGAGGGTAAATATTGGAACCCGATCTGCCGTTGGTTTACCGACGAACAGTGGGAAGCAAAGGTAGACGAAATCGCAGAGCTCGGTATGAAGTATATCGTTCTTCTTACCACCGCTCAGGTTTACGATAACACCGCGTTTTCTTACTTCAAAACCGACATATATCCCTTCTACGATATGGGCGCGAAGGACCCGATGGGCGCGCTTCTCCGTGCGGCGGAAAGAAACGATATAAAGGTTTTCGTTTCCTGCGGCTATTACGGCGTTTGGAATCAAACAGTTAACAATATGATAAGCCCCGAGGTTACCGCACGCGCGTTCAAGGCGATGGAACAGCTTTACGCTCAGTACGGCAGCTACAAATCCTTCTACGGCTGGTATCTTCCCGATGAAACCGGCATTTACCCCTACTACGACGAAGCATTTATTAAATACGTAAACACCTATTCCGCGTTTGCAAGAACTATCGACCCCAAGCTTAAAATGCTTATCGCGCCCTATGGCACCAACCACCTTATCGCCGACGATAAGTACGTTGCACAGCTCGAAAGCCTTGATTGCGATATTATCGCTTATCAGGACGAAATCGGCGTTCGCAAATCCAAGCCCGAAGAAACCCCCGCGTTCTACGAAGCACTCCGCAAGGCGCACGACAAGGCGGGCAGAGGCGCGCTTTGGGCAGATATGGAAGTGTTTGAATTCGAAGGCGACGTTTACAGAAGCGCGCTTTATGCCGCAGATATGGAACGTATCGACCGTCAGATCAAGAGCATTTCGCCCTACGTTGATGAAATTCTTATTTATCAGTATCAGGGTATGTTCAACAAGCCCGGCACCACCGCGTATATGGGTCACCCCGATTCGGTCAAGCTTTATCAGGATTACGTTGCTTGGCTCGAAAAGAACAATCTTAAGTAATGATAAGATTAACGTTAGAGCGTTCTCCGCGCGAGGACGCTCTTCCTCTTGAAGCACACCTTGCAAAAGCGCTGGGTCTGCCTATGGGGAGCTTCGATTACGAAATACGCAAAAGGTCGCTCGACGCGCGCCGCGGCAAGGCGAAATTTGTCTACACTATCGACATTTTTGCAAACGGGTTGGACGAAGAAAAGCTTGCAAATCAAAGCGGCGGCGTTATCGCAACCCCCGAAACCGAATACCGCTTCCCCACGCCCGAAAAAGCACCGAGCAAGCGCCCCGTTGTGGCAGGCTTCGGCCCCGCGGGTATTTTTGCCGCGCTGTGCTTGGCAAGAGCGGGCTTTAAGCCGATTGTGCTCGAGCGCGGAAAAATCGGAAGCGAGCGCGTGCGCGACGTCGACGCCTTCTTCGCCGGCGGCGAATTAAACGAAAATTCAAATATTCAATACGGCGAAGGCGGTGCAGGCGCGTTTTCCGACGGCAAGCTGAACACGCTTATTAAGGATAAATCCTTCCGCGGTCAGTTCGTCCTGCGCGAGCTTGTAAACGCGGGCGCGCCCAAGGAAACGCTTTACAACGCAAAGCCGCATATCGGCACCGATCTTTTGCGAAACGTTGTTGCCAACCTTCGCAACGAAATTATCGCGCTCGGCGGCGAAATACGGTTTGAAACACAGCTTTTGGATATCGTTACAAAAAACGGCGTTCTTTCCTCGGTTATAACCTCAAACGGAAGCATCGAAACCGACACACTTTTCCTCGCCACGGGGCAATCGGCGCGCAACATTGCCGAAATGCTCTACTCTCACGGCGCGGAGATAGAGAAAAAGCCGTTTTCGGTAGGATTCCGCATCGAGCATCTGCAAAGCGACATCGATATCGCGCAGTACGGCAAAAACGGCGATTTACGCTTTTTGCCGCCTGCCGAATACAAGCTTTTTACCCATTGTAAAACCGGCAGAACGGTTTACAGCTTTTGTATGTGCCCCGGCGGGCACGTGGTTGCCGCGGCAAGCGAAAATGAACGGCTTGTTACGAACGGTATGAGCTACCACGCGCGCGACGGAAGGAACGCAAACAGCGCGATTCTTTGCGAAATATTACCCGAAGATATCGGCGAAGGTATTTTTGCGGGCTACGATTACCGCGAGTATCTTGAAAAAGCCGCCTTCGAAATGGGCGGGGGCGATTTTACCGCGCCTGCGATGACCGTCGGCGAATATTTAGGTCGCGGCAAAGCCGAAAGCGATATTGCTCCCACTTATCCGCGCGGGGTTAAATATTGCGATATTTCGAAGCTGTTTTCGAAGGAAATAAACGATTCCTTCCGCGAAGCCCTGCGCGAATTCGGCAGGAAAATAAAGGGCTTTGACAGCGACAGCGCAATTATAACCGCAATCGAAAGCCGAACAAGCTCACCGATACGCATAAAACGTTTTGACGACAGACAAAGCAACATAAAGGGTATTTACCCCTTGGGCGAGGGCGCCGGCTACGCGGGCGGAATAATCTCTGCCGCTATCGACGGTGTTCGCTCCGCCGAGGAATACGTTTTGAATTTATAATACGATTTATTCGAGAGAGAACTTTTTGAAAAAAGCTCTCTCTCGAGCTCTCTTTAAAAAACTTTTTAATAAAGACACTAACCTTTAAAGACCTCGACCGACTATATGGATGTAGAGTGAATTCACAAAACACCAAAACAGGAAACACTATGAAAACAAACGAAATGCTGAAAATTATAGGCGAGAAGGAATTTTTAGACAAGCTTTACGGCTTTGCCTATCCGCGTTGCGGCTCGAGCCTCGAAGCCGAGGAGCTCTGCTCGGACATTGTGCTTGCCGTGCTTACCGCTGTTAAAAAGCAAAGCCATATCGAAAATTTCTATGCTTTCGTCTGGACTGTCGCGCGGCGTGTTTACGCAGACTTCTGCGAAAGGCGCAGTAAAGCGGCAAAAACAATAAGTATCGAAAACGGAGAGCTTGATTTTGCTTCCGAAAGGAACGATATCGAAGAAATTATCGATTCGGACGAAACCGCGTATCGGCTAAAGCGCATCTACCGCGAGATCGCCTTTCTTTCGAAGGAATACCGCGACGTTATGGTTATGTTTTATCTCGACGAAATGAAGGTAAAGGACATAGCCGCCAAGCTCGGAATTCCCGAAAATACCGTAAAACAGCGTTTGTTTTCTGCAAGAAACACAGTCAGAAAAGAGGTCAACAATATGGAAAACAAGAATTTATCGCTTAAACCCATAAGCTTTTATTTTGTCGGCACGGGCAACCCCGTGGGCAACCAGCCGAGCGTTGTTACCCAAAGAACTTTTTCGCAAAACCTTGTTTATCTTATAAAGGATAAAGCAAAGTCCGCGCGCGAACTTTCCGAGGAGCTTTGCGTACCGATGCTGTTTGTAGAAGAAGAGCTTGAAATTCAGTGCCGCGGCATGAACGGCGAATACGGTATGGTACGCAGGCTTGAAAACGGAAAATACATAGCAAACGTTATCGTTGCCGATTACAGCGAAGCCGCCGAATCGCAAAAAATATTCGAACGCCATCTTCTCAAAGCGACAGAGGTGGTTAAAAACCGCATATTGGAAAACAAAGAAAAAATACTTTCCTTCCCCTTTTTAAGCAAGCAGTCCGACACGAGATTTATTCTTTGGGAGCTCGTCAACCGCTCCTCGTGGCAGATACTCAATAGAGTTCAACGGCTTCTTACAACGAAATATTTTGCCGATATCACCCCCGCTTCACGCCCCTATACTCAAGCGGTAATAGCATCACCTGCCGAAAACAGCCCCGGAATATCGTCCTACGGCTGCGACGGTATCGACACGAGCGAGATCTGCGGATACAAGCACGTTTTTATGTCGAATATGTACGGTCCCCGTCTTGATGCCCACTTCCATTGCGGACACAATATCGGTACCGATCCCTTGATACTGCTTTTGCTCCGCTCGATTGGCGGCTTGAATATAGAAAGCCTTTCGGACTACGAAAAGGAAACTGCCGCAAAGGCAATAGAATGCGGTTATATACGCAAAAACGGCGATCTTCTCGAGCCGAACGTGCTTGTATTTGAACGAAAGGACGAACGCGCTTTCTACAGCCTTTTGCAGATCTGCGACAAGCTTGACGGCGTTGCGGAGGATATTGCGAAAGAGCTTGCGGAATTCATCAAATCGCACCTGCCGAAGCATCTCGAAAACGAATTCCTTACCTATTCGTCGCTTATTGCATCTATACGTTTGGGCTCTGATATTATCGAGGAATGCATTAAAGAAGATATACTTACCTGCCCCGAAGGCCGTCTTTGCGGCGAGGGCGTAATCGTTGTTGTTGAAAAGTAGGCATAAATAAGCAAAAGAGCGAACGCAGCGTTCGCTCTTTTTTTGTTATCAGTTTAGAGTTATGGGATTAGCTTGCGCTAATCGTTATGAGCTTGTTTCCAAGCGTTGCTCACTCATAACTCATAGTTCATAACTCGCGCTCTATTTCGCCTTAAAAATACTTACCGCGTCGTCTTTGCCGACGATGTAATGGTCGATAAGGTCGATATCGTTCGCGGCAAGGTGCGCCGCGATGCGTTTTGTCGAAATAATATCGTCGCCCGAGGGAACAAGCATATCGCTTGGGTGGTTATGCGCCAGCACGACCGATTTACCGCCGATGCGAATAACGCCCTCTGTCACCGTGCGTAACGAAAACCGCGCACTGCTTATATTGCCTCTGTGTATGACCTGCTTACCGAGATAGCTTCCGTCCTCTGCAAAATAAAGCGCATAAACGGTTTCGGCTTCCTTATCCTTAAATATTTCGAGAAGATAGATTTTTAACCTATCGCCTTCGAGCATACTGCGGTCGCCTTCGATAATCGAGGCGCGCTTAACAACCTCGCCGAGGAGGGTGAAAAGCACCTCCGCGCCGTCTTTAAGGTATTTAAACTCCTTAAGCTCACGCGGGTCGGCGGCAATAACCGCTTCGAGCGTGCCGTATTTTTCAACAAGCGCTTCGGCAACCGCCCTGCAATCCTTACGCGGGACGATATAGAAGAGAAGCATTTCGATAATATCGGCATCCGACATATTCGAAGCACCCGATGAAAGCAGTTTTTCCTTTAAACGCTTACGGTGGCCGTAAGCAGACTTGTCTTTATCGGACTCGGGCATATCAGTTAAGCTCGGAAACGATCTTCATTGTATCGGAAGCGATAACAAGCTCTTCGTTGGTGGGTATTACGAATACCTTTACCTTCGAATCTGCAGCGGTAATATCGACAGTTCCGCGGGTGTTGTTCTTTTCGGGGTCTATCTTGATTCCGTAGTAATCCATATTTTCGAGCGCGAGCGCACGCAATCTTGCGTCGTTTTCGCCTACGCCTGCGGTAAATACGATACAGTCAAGACCGTTCATCGCCGCGGTGTAGGAGCCGATATATTTCTTTATCTGGTATGCAAGGATATTGTAAGCGAGTTCCGCACGTTCGTTGCCCGCGTCGATTGCCGCGGTAATTTCGCGAAGGTCGCTCGAAACGCCCGAAACGCCCAAGAAACCGCAGTTTTTGTTCATCCAGTTACCCATTTCCGAAACGGGAATGTTTTCTTTTTCCATAACGAAAGGAACAACAGCGGGGTCGATCGCGCCGCAACGCGAGCCCATAATAACGCCTTCGAGCGGGGTGAAGCCCATAGAGGTATCGATACACTTACCCGCATCGACAGCGGTGATCGAAGAGCCGTTGCCGAGGTGGCAGGTTACGATTTTTGCGTTGGGGTTGCCGAGCATTTCGATCGCTTTGCCCGAAACGTAACGGTGGGAAGTACCGTGGAAGCCGTAACGGCGGATATTGTGCTTTTGCGCAACCTCGTAGTTAATGGGGTAGGTATATGCTTCTGCGGGCATAGTTTGGTGGAACGCGGTATCGATAACCAATACCTGCGGGGTGGTGGGCATAACCTCGATACAGCCGCGGATACCCAAAAGGTGGGGAACGGTATGAAGCGGCGCGAGGTCGCGGCACTTTTCAAGGTCGGCGATAACGTTATCATCGACAAGCACGCTCTTTATAAGCCAAGGACCGCCGTGGACTATACGGTGGCCGACAGCCGAAATTTCCGCCATATCCGAAATACAGCCGTGTTCCTTATCGGTAAGCGATTCAACCAAAGCGGCAACCGCCTGTGCGTGGGTGGGCATAGGAATATCCTTCTGGATCTTTTCCTTGCCGGTGGAGGTGTGGGTAAGTCTGCCGTCGATGCCGATACGTTCGCAAAGACCCTTTGCGGCAACCTCCTGAGTGTCCATATCGAAAAGCTGATACTTTAACGAGGAGCTGCCCGCGTTAACTACAAGAATATACATAATTACTCCTTAACTTGACTTTTTATATTTTTTTCATTATACTACCTTTAAAGATGAATTGCAAGTGATTTTTAGGTGAAAATGAAGCAAAAACACTGTGTTGCCGTTATATGTGAATATAATCCCTTTCATTTCGGGCACAAGCACCAAATGGAGCTATTAAAAGCCGAGTTCGAAACGGTGATCTGCATTATGAGCGGAAATATCGTTCAGCGCGGGTCGGTTGCGGTTGCCGACAAGTACCTGCGCGCCGAAGCGGCTTTAAAAAGCGGTGCCGACCTTGTTGTCGAGCTTCCGATTCCTTGGTGCTGTTCCTCCGCGCGCGATTTTGCAACAGCGGGCGTGCATATTGCCGCTTGCTTGGGTGTGACCCACCTTGCCTTCGGCGCAGAGGACGGCGCGGAGCTGCTTTGCGAAATAAACGGCTACACCGAAAGCGAAGAATTTACACAGCGCATAAACGAAATTCTTTCCGAAAACAAAAACCTTTCCTACCCGCAAGCTTTTACCGAGGCGGTAAGGCAAAGGTTTGGAAATATTCACGCCGAGGCGGTGAAAAAGCCCAATAACATTCTTGCGCTTGAATATCTTTCCGCGCTGAAAAACACCGATATTTCCCCCTTTGTCGTAAAGCGCGCGCCGGAATTTTCCTCCTCCTCGCAAATACGCGAAAAGGGTAATGCAGAGGAAATGCTCAATATGCTGCCCGAGGAGAGCTATACGGTGTTTGCTCGGGAAAAAGACCGCCTTTTCCCACGGAATGAAAAAAAGCTCGGTGCATTTTTTGTCGGCAGGTTAAGGCAGTTGATATACGAAAACAGCGATTTTTCAAGTCTTTACGCTCTTCCGAGCGACCTTGCGCACAAAATTTTGCGTTCGGCACAAAAGCAAAGCTCGGTAAAGGATATTGTTTCCGATTGCACCGATAAAAATTACACCGCCGCGAGGGTGCGCCGCGCGGTAAACGCGCTGACATTTGGCATTACCGCCGAAAGGGTGAACACTCCCCCGCCCTATACCGCCGTGCTTGCCGCCAACGAAAAGGGGCGGAAAACACTTAAAACCGCAAAAAAGAACGACGGAATAGATATTATAAACAAACCCGTGCGCGCGCTTGAGCAAGGCGAGCAAACCAAAAACGCTTTCCTTTTCGCAAAGCGAATCGAGGATATTCTCTGTCTTGCAGAGCCGACCCCCTCCCCCGCGGATACCGCGAAAAATCCAATTATCGGAGAATAACCGATGAACAGACATTTATTTATACTGAATCCCGCGGCGGGCACAAAAAACCGCACCGAACGCATACGCGCGGTTATCGAAAAGCTGAAAATAACAGAGCCCTACGATATTTACGTAACCGACGGCGTCCGCGCCGCCGAAAACGAAACCGAGCGTTACCTGCGCGAGCACAGCGAGGATTTTGTGCGCGTTTACGCCTGCGGCGGCGACGGCACTCTTTCCGAGGTGGCAAACGGTATTTATAAATCGGGCAGTAAAAACTGCGCGATTGCGATAGTTCCCGTCGGCTCGGGCAACGATTTTGTTAAAAGCTTGGATATTCCGCCCGAGCATTTCCGCAACATAAAGGGGCTTCTTTGCGGCGACATTGTCGAAATTGATTTGCTTTTGGCAAAGGATGTCGAAAACAACGAGCGTGTAAGCCTTAACATTATCTCGGCAGGCTTCGATGCCGCCGTTGCCTTCGGGCAGGAAAAGTTCAAAAAGCTCCCGCTGGTAAGCGGCAGTATGGCATATAACCTTTCGCTGGTAAAATGCGTGTTTACCGACACGAAAAACTATTTTGCGCTTAAGGTGGACGGCGAAAAATACGGCAAAAGCGAGGGACCTTACCTTTTCGCTATCGCCGCGAACGGCAAATATTACGGCGGCGGATTCAAGGCATCGCCCTATTCGGATATAAGCGACGGTATGCTTGATTTTATACGCATTAAAACCGTTTCGAAAACCCGCTTGCTTTCGCTTGTCGGCAAATTCCGCGAGGGCAGACATATCGACGAATACAAGGATATTACCTCCTATACCCAATGCAAAACGATGCAGTTTATTTCGGACGAGCTTATTAATTTAAACCTCGACGGCGAAATATTCCCTATGAAAAACCCGATAATAAAAATCCTCCCCAAAGCGATAAAACTTGCGCTTCCGAAAACAGAATAATAAAAATGCAGAGCTGTCGCGCTTTCGTTTGCGACAGCTCTTTTTTCTATTTTTTGTCGTCTTTGCCTGCGCCGTCCGCTGTGCTTGGCTTGCTTTGTTTTTTCGGTGTGCTTTTGAAATAAGGCGTAATAATACTACCCTTGCTTGAAATAGTTTTGTGAGTATAATAGGTCACCACCATCGTAATATCAAAACCGTCGTTACAATTAAAGAACGAAATATCGTCTGCCAAATACAGCAAATTGTTAAAGCCGCCCATAAAAATACCGTAATCAAACGAAAGCTGAACTTGGATCTCTCCGAGTCCTTCGTATATCTTTATGTCGATCTCAAAGGCTTCCGCAAACTCAACCGCGTTTTTTATAAAAACCTCTTTCAATGGCATTCTTTCGGGCATAGGAACAAATCGGTAATAACCGACTTCGGGAATACTCGATTCGGGGTCGAAAATGAATTCGCCCTCTTGGATTTCTTCGTTATTAACATTCTTGTAGCTTCTGGAGTAAATTAATTCTTTCATAAGCGTCTTTATCCTTGCGTCGAACTTGTAATGCTATCGACGTTATTTTATCACGATATTAGAATAAAATAAAGAGCTTTTTGAAATATTTTTAAAAATAAAAACGAAGCTCTCGAATCAAAGCTTCGTTTTGTATCATTTTTCACAGGCACGCATCAATAAACGCTTCTAAAATCGCAAAAGCCTTTTTGCGATCCTCGGGCGAAAGTCTTTCGATGCTTTCGGAAAGGCGCGAGCTTTTTATCTTTGTTTCTCCGATTATCACATCTGCGAACACGTCGTCCGCAGATCCGCCGAGCAGATTTATTATCGAAACAAGTTTATCGAGCCTTGCTGAGCTTTTACCTCTTTCGATATCGGAAAGATAATTTTTGGACAGCCCGACCATTTCGGCAAACTCTTGCTGTGTATAACCTTTTGCCTTGCGAAGTTTTTGGATTCTTCTACCGATAGCTTGCTCTACCGTCAGTTCGTCCTGCATCGCGCGTTCCCTCCGTTTCTTGCCGATATCCTAACGATAACAGTATAACCGAAAGCGAACATATAATAAACAAGACAGTAGCGAACATATAATGCCATTGAACGGAATTTGCAAAATTTTATGTAATATTTTGCAAAAACAAAAAACGGACACCGCCGTGCCCGTTTTCTTATCTTCTCGTATATTCAAATTTCGGCTTCTCGCCGCTAAGGGCAAGGTCGATAATTTCGCAAATCTGCTTTTCGGTTTCGGTTGTGAAAAGCAGTGTAAGCAGACCGACGCCTGATTTTTTAAGCTCGCTTTTTTTATCCAGACGATAGGTCGGAAGCGAGTTATAGATTATATTCGTATGGCTGTGTCCGCTTATTACGGGGAATGCCGCGCCCGTGCGGTCGACAAGGCTTGAATAGCATTTTTCCTTGTTTTTACAGCCGTTTATATTTGCGATAACGCAGGTACGCGTGTACATAAGCGGAATTCTGCCGTAACCTATATATTCAAGCGCGCATTTGCTTCCGCGAGCGAATTTTCCGTCGGTTTCGGGAGAAAGCATAACCGAGGAAAGCGAATAATTTTCGAGCATTAAAAGCGTTTCGCGGTTAAAGGCGTTAAAGGCGTAATCGCCGTGGAGATACATCCCTTCGCAAAGCGTTAAATGGTTAAGCGATGAAATAGTGGCGTTTTTTATGCCCGCCGCTTTTGCTTCGGAAATTTGTTTTTTTACCGTTTCGAGCTCTTTCAAAAACACCGAGCGCGGGATTATTGCCGAAACTTTTTCGGAATAGGGCGCAAAGCGTTTATCGGTGCAAAGGTTAAGCGGAATATCGATTCTTGCCGCGTGTTCGGCATATTTTGCCAGCAATTCGACGCTCGGCAGCCTCCCCTCGAAGCGAAGCACAAAGCCCTTTTGGCGCGCAGGGTGAAGCGTTTTTTCCTCGTCCCTTATCGGCAAAATGCATTCGGGTACGGCAACAAGCTCGCGCTCGGGGCGTTTTTCCGCCTTTTGCGCGCGGTAATTAATTTTTTCGCTTTTTTGCTTATCCTCCTCGCGGCGAATACCGAACATATCGCGGTTTATGCGCGAGGTAAAATAACCGTCGGTAAAGCCCGAGCGCGAAAAGACATTTGCAAGGTATTTAAGCTCCTCGCCCGTGGCGTTGCGCCTTTCGTCGAGCAGCTTACGGTAGACCGAAACCACCGCGCCGACGTAATCGGGCGCTTTCATCCTGCCCTCGATTTTTAGGCTTTTTACGCCGCAATCGGCAATTTCGGTAATATGCGAAGCAAGGCACATATCCTTTACCGAAAGCGGATAGCGGTTTTCGCCCTTATAGGGCAGGCGGCAGGGTTGGGCGCATTCGCCGCGGTTGCCGCTTCGGTTGCCTATTACCGAGCTCATCAAGCAGCCGCCGCTTTCGCTTATGCATATCGCGCCGTGAACGAAAATTTCGGTTTCCAAGCCGGTTTCGGCAAACGCCTTTATATCCTCCTTGGGAAGCTCGCGCGCAAGCACGGCGCGGGTAAAGCCGAGCTTTTTAAGATATTCGGCGTCGAGATAGGAATGTATTCTCATCTGCGTGCTCGCGTGGAGCGCAAGGTTTGGGAATTTTTGCCTTATCGCACTTACCAAGCCGAGGTCCTGAACAATAAGCGCATCGGGGCGCACCTCGTTTGCAAGAAAATCGACGTATTCAAGCACGCTTTTGAATTCTTTATCATAAATTAGGGTATTGAGGGTTATATGCATACCGACGTTTGCGTTTTTGCAAAGCCTGCCCGCTTTTACAAGCGCGTCGTTATCGAAGTTCGAAGCGTTTATACGCGCATTGAACGCACTTCCGCCCAAATATACCTCGTCCGCGCCCGCGTCTATCGCCGCCTTTAACGCCGCCATACTGCCCGCAGGGGCAAGCAGCTTGGGTGTTTTCTGCATATTCGGTGTCACCTCCCTATTACCGTTATTATAAACAATAATCTGCAATATGTCAAACCTAAGTCTACATATTGCGTAATTCTTTTACAATACACGGCATAAATTGCTATTGAAAAGCGGCTTGATTTGTGATAAAATTAATCGAATATGCAATTTCGGAGGCAAGATATGATAGCCAACCCCACTTTTATCGATAACGAAGGCGGACGTCAGCAGGGTTACGACCTTTTTTCGCGTCTGCTTAAAGACAGAATAATTCTCCTTTTTAACGAAATAAACGACGACCTTGCCTGCAGTATCGTAGGTCAGCTTTTGTTCTTGGAAGCGCAGGACCCCGAAAAGGACATAACCATTTACATCAACTCCCCCGGCGGAAGCGTTTCGGCGGGATTTGCGATATACGACACGATGAAGAGCATTAAGTGCGACGTTTCTACCGTTTGCGTCGGCTCGGCTTGCAGTATGGGTGCGTTCCTTCTCGCCGCCGGCACAAAGGGCAAGCGTTACGCGCTTGAAAACAGCGAAGTGATGCTTCATCAGGTAATCGGCACGGCGGGCGGTCAGGCATCCGACGTGGTTATCGCCGCAAACTTTGCGCGCCGCACCAAGGACAGAATAAACCGCATTCTTTCCGAAAATATCGGCAAGCCTGTTGAGGAAATCGCACGCGACACCGAACGCGACAACTGGATGTTCGCCGAGGATGCACTTGCTTACGGCGTTGTCGACGAAATAGTAAAACCCAAATAAGGACTTTTAAAAAATGTTTGGAATTACCGCATTAAAGGTCCTTATGATGATAGCCTACGGCGTGCCCGGCTATATTCTTGTTAAGCTAAAGTCGCTTGGCGAGGATTCTATTAAGGCGTTCGCAAAGTTTTTGATTTACGTATGCCAGCCTGCACTTTCGCTTTATACTTTAAGTTCGGTACAAAGCACGCCGCAGCTTATTAAGGAGCTTTGGATATTCTTCGCGGTGACGCTTGTCGGTCAGATCGCGATAATATTCCTTTATTACTCGATCTTCAACAAAAAAATCAAAAAGGACTTCGCGCACCGCGTATGTGCCGTGGCAGGTGCCTGCGGCAACGTCGGATTTTTCGGCATACCGTTGCTTGAATACCTTATTCCCGAAGTACCGGAAGTAAGGGTCTATTCCGCCGCGTTTTCGATCGCGATGAACGTGCTCGGCTGGACGGTAGGGCTTTTAATGATGACGGGCGACAAAAAATACATAAAATTAAAAGCCGTGTTTATTAACCCGTCGGTAATAACCTTTGCAATAGCGTTTTCTTTGTTCGTCTTCGACTTTAAATTCCCCGCCCTTCCCGCGGAATATATCGAAACGCTGGGCAGAATGTCGACTGTTGTATGTATGACGGTGCTCGGTATGCGTCTTGCGACGAAAAGCATACTCGGAATCTTTTCGAACCACCGCATTTATATCGCAGCGTTCGCGAAGCTTATTATTTCCCCGATAGTTATCGGGCTTATATTCTCGATCATCCCCGTCGGTGAAACTGTAAGGACTTCGGCGTTCATTCTCGCCTGCTGTCCCGCCGCTACGATGATACAGGGACTTGCCGAAACCCACGGCGGCGACGGACGCACCGCGGCGGACATAGTTCTTTCGACAAGCCTGCTTTGTATTTTTACGATCCCCCTTATGTGGACGCTTTACAACTCACTTGTCCTATAATAACGAAAAGAGGCGTTTTTTATGAAAAAAACCGTTGCAATAATCTTCGGCGGCGAATCCTCGGAATACGAGGTAAGCTGTGTTTCGGCGGCGAACGTTGCCGAAAATCTTAACAAAGAGCTTTTCGATGCCCTGCTCGTCGGCATTACAAAGGACGGCAAGTGGTGGATATTCAAGGGAAGCACCGACGATATGCGTAACCACGTCTGGCAGGAAAAGCGCGCGCTTCTTATCCCCGCGGTAATTTCGCCCTGCAAGGCGCACCACGGCCTGCTTGCGCTCGACGGCGCGAACGGCAGCTTTGAAATAATCCGTATCGATATCGCCTTCCCCGTGCTTCACGGCAAAAACGGCGAAGACGGCACTATGCAGGGTCTTTTGGAGCTTGCGGGTATTCCCTACGTCGGCTGTAACACCTACGCCTCGGCGGTTTCTATGGACAAAGCGGCAACCAAAACGATTTGCACTGCGGCGGGTATTCCCGTTGTTCCCTTTATTTCGGCTTACCGCACCTGCGATATAAACGCACTAGTTACCGAAAGTGAAGCAAAATACGGATATCCCGTGTTCGTAAAGCCCGCAAACGCGGGCAGCTCGGTCGGCATTACCAAGGCAAAGGACAGAAACGAGCTTTTAAGCGGTATTTCGCTTGCCTTTGAGCACGACAAAAAGCTTCTTATCGAGCCGAACACCGTAGGCCGCGAAATAGAAGTAGCCGTATGCGGCAACGATAAGCCCTTTGCTTCTGTCTGCGGCGAAATACGCCCCAATTCCGATTTTTACGATTACGAAACCAAATACGTTAACGATAAATCCGAATGTCTTGCTCCCGCCCCGCTGGACGAAGCAACCGCCGAAAGCATACGCGTTCTTGCCGTAAGGGTCTATACCGCGCTCGGCTGCAGCGGTCTTTCACGCGTGGACTTCTTCCTTACCGAAAACGGCGCGTTCCTTAACGAAATAAACACCATTCCCGGCTTTACCCCCATAAGTATGTACCCCAAGATGATGGCTTGCATAGGAATAAGCTATTCCGAGCTTATTACAAAGCTTTTGCTTCTTGCCGAGGGGTGCGAAGAATGAACTCTGATATGAATTCTCTACCGATCGGCGTTTTCGATTCGGGCTTGGGCGGTCTTACCGCTTTAAGCGAGCTTAAAGGCCTTATGCCCAAGGAAGACGTTATATATTTCGGCGACAACGCGCGTATTCCCTACGGCACGAAATCGCCCGAGGTAATTAAAAAATTCGCGCTTCAGGACACACGTTTTCTCCTCTCGCGCAGGGTAAAAGCGATACTCGTCGCCTGCGGCACGGTAAGCTCGAACTGCTTAACCGACGTTGCCGACGAGGCGGGTGTTCCGGTTGTAGGCGTTATCGAAGCGGCGGCGAAAAAAGCGGCGGAAACGGCGAAGGGCGGTAACGGTATTGTTGCCGTGCTCGGCACAAGCGCAACGGTAAACAGCAAAGCCTACGAAATTGCGCTTAAAAAATTCGGCATAACCGAAATAATCAGCCGCGCCTGCCCGATGTTCGTTCCTTTGGTCGAAAGCTGGCACGCGAACGAAAACGACCCCGCGACAAATGCAATAGTTTCGGAATATCTTTCGGATATTGCCGAAAAAAGTCCTGCGGCGGTGATTCTCGGCTGTACCCACTACCCTCTTCTTTCGGGCGTTATTAAAAAGCATCTGCCGAATTCTGCGCTTATAAGCTCGGGAGCGGCGGCGGCGCACGAGCTCAAAAGGCTTATAACCGAAAACGGTATGGCGAACGAAAACGGCGGCAAAATTTCGTTCTTTACAAGCGGCGGCGAAGCGCTTTTCTCGCAAAATGCGGGCGCGTTTATGCAAAGCGACGCTTTAATAACCGCCGAGCATATCGATATAGAAAAATTTTAAAGGAAATACAATGAAGATCCCCGTAGATATACGCATCCGCCGCGAGCGGATGGGGCTTGACCCGAAAAAACCGAACGAAATAGAAGAAACCGAAAATTACTTTGTAAGCGGCGCAATGAAGAAAACCAAACGCGGTTACCGTATCGAATTCAACGAAACGGCGGGCGAGATTTTCACCACCGTAGACACTTACGGCGACAGCACGGTGAACATAAACCGCGTCGGCCCGATAAACACGCATATGGTATTTATGGACGGCAAAGTGCTTACCTGTATCTGCAACACGGGTTTTACCCCTTTTCAGATAAACGTGCGCACAAAACAGCTTAAAAACACGCTTACCCCCGAAGGCGGCAGGATAGATATTCGCTATTCGGTGGAAATACACGGCAATCTTGCAGAAAAAAGCAGGCTGGTACTTTCGGTTTCGCCCGATGCAAGTATTATAAAATCGTAAGAGGTATAAAATGGCAATATCCACACCTGCCGAAAGCCTTATTCTTTTACCCAAGGAAATTTTACCGCATATAAAAAACGCATCTGCCGAGGAGCTTAAAACACTTCTTTGCTTTTTTGCCGACCCCGAAATAAGCGTTCCCGATGCGGCGCGCGATATCGGCATTACCGTCGCGCAGGTCGAAGCCGCTATCGCCTTTTGGCGCGGTGCGGGCATTTTTCAGGAAAGTGCGGGCAAAAAGAAAAAGGCGGCAAGCGACACGAGCAGTTACCGCAATTACGACAGCGAAACCCTTGCCAAGGCTATCTCCGGCAACGAAGGCTTTATGCTCGTATGCCGTGTTGCCGAGCAGAATATGCAAAAGCAGTTGACCAAAAACGATTACAGCGCGCTTTATTATCTTTACGATTTTTGCGGAATACCCGGCGAGGTGATATGCGGAATTATAGAGCTTTGCTGTTCGATGGGCAAAAAAAGCACGCAATACATATATAAAAAGGCTATCGCGCTTTATGAGGACGGCATCGACAGCTACGATAAATTCGAAAAATATCTTGCGAAACGCGAACTTATAAACAGCAATATCGGCAAACTGAGAAAGCTTTGCGGTATGGGCGAAAGAGCGCTTACCTCGAAGGAGCAGAAATTCTGCGACTGCTGGTTCGGCGATTGGGGATTTTCCTTCGATATGGTCGAACTCGCATACGAAAAAACGGTCGATTCCACGGGCAAACTTTCGATGACCTATATGAACGGCATTCTTCGCCGCTGGCACGAAAACGGATATTCTACCCCCGAAGACGTAAAGAACAACGATACGGGAAGCAAATCGGGAACGTTAAGCAGCTTCGAGGGTGACGAATTTATCGAAGCGGCATTAAACCGCGGCTTCGACGACTGAAAGGACGTAAAATGAAGCTTAACGACGCATTGAGAATAAAAACCGAAAAAAGAATAGCCGCGATGAAGCAGGCGGACGAACGCAGAGAAGAGCTCCACGCGAGAATAACGCGCGTTAAGGAAATCGATGAAATTCTCCGCGATATTCCTATGCGCTCGCTTGTCGGCGAAAGCATCGATGCTTTGCGCGCCGAAACCGAAAAATTGAACGCCGAACGCGCCAGATTGCTTACCGCCTGCGGCTACGAGCCCGATTACGATATGCCCAAATTCGAATGTCTTGAATGCAACGACGGCGGTTATTGCGGCTTAAAGCTTTGCAAATGCATAAAAGCTATGCTTGCAAGCGGAAATTACCAAGAAAGCTCGCTCGCTCACGGACTTATCGACAAGACCTTCGAAAGCTTTTCGCTTGATTTTTATGCCGAAGGCGCAGAACGCAATCAAATGGAAAGCATCATTTCGGGCTGTAAAAAATATGCCGAGAATTTCCCCAACGACAAATCCGCAGGTCTTTATTTTTACGGCGGAACGGGGCTCGGAAAGACCCATATTACCGCCGCTATCGCAAACGCGGTATCGAAAAAGGGCTTCAGCGTGATTTATGAATCGGCACAGCAGATAGCCGACACGCTCGACGCGGTGCGCTTTAACCGCGCGGATATTTCCGAAAGAAAGAAATACGAAACCTGCAGTCTTTTGATAATCGACGACCTCGGCGCGGAATACATCACGCAATACAGCGTTTCGGCGTTGACCAGCCTTATCGACCTTCGTATCGTGAACGGCAAGAAAACGATTATCTCCTCAAACCTCGACCACAACGGCATTAAAAAGACCTACGGCGAACGGCTTTATTCGCGTATGCTCGGCGAATTCCGCGTACTGAAATTCGCGGGCAAGGATATAAGAATGCAAAAAATAAAGGGTGCAAATAATTGAAAACCGTAAATATTTATACAGACGGCGCCTGCAAGGGCAACCCCGGCGCGGGCGGTTGGGCGGCTATACTTGAATGCGACGGACGCGAAAAAGAGCTTTGCGGCGGCGAAAAGAGCACAACGAACAACCGTATGGAGCTTACCGCCGCGATAGAGGGCTTAAAGGCGCTCAATAAGCCCTGCAAGGTCTTGCTTTACAGCGACTCGCAGTATCTTGTAAACGCAATAAACAAGGGCTGGCTCGAAAATTGGAAAAGCAAGGGCTGGCGCAAGGCGGACAAATCGCCCGTGCTTAACGACGACCTTTGGAAAACACTCGATTCTCTGCTTTCGAAATACGAGGTCGAATTTATATGGGTGCGCGGCCACGACGGCCACGCCTATAACGAGCGTTGCGACGCTTTGGCAAGCGGCTATGCCGAAAAACTGAACGAGGCGGTTTGATTTTTCTTGAACGCACAAAAATAGGCTTGAGGCTTCGCCTCAAACCCCGCGTAAAAATCTTCAAAGAAATCAATATTAAAGTTTTTGAAAAGAAAGTTTGAGAGAAAAACTTTATGCAAAAAGTTTTTCTCTCAACATTTTTTTATGCGTTCTTTTCTTTTCTCGTTTCCAAAATGCGTTTCAAAAGTATTGCGCCGAGCGGAAAGACGAACAGCCCGACGATCCCCATAAGCTTAAGCCCGATATACATCGAAGCGAGCGCGGCAAGCGGCGATAGACCGATAAATTTGCCGACAATCTTCGGCTCTAATATCTGGCGCACAACGGTTATAACCGCATAAGCGATAAGTATGCCTATGCCCATACCGATATTCCCCGAAACAAGCGCAATAATTCCCCAGGGGATAAGCACCGTACCTGTCCCGAGCACGGGTAAAACATCCACCAACGATATAACCAGCGCAAGCACGAAGGAATATTCTATTCCCATTATAATAAATGCGAGCAGAAGCTCGAAAAAGGTTATTAAAAACAGCAAACCGTAGGCGCGCAGAAACCGCCCCACCGTTTCGGCAAGCGAATCGCGCGTGCTTTTAAGCATCGGGCGCAGTTTTTTCGGAAAGAGCGAAAGAAAAAAACAGTTTATCTTTACGCGGTCTATCGCAAAATAGTAGGTGGAGATTATCACCACCGCGGCAAACAGAAGTGCTTTCGGCAAAAAAGCCGCCGCGCTCCCTACGAACGAAACGATACCGCCCGACATTTCGTCGCCAAACGAAACGGCTATCGACCACAGCTCGTTATCGAGATTGCTCCGCATTTCCCAAAGCCGTTCGCGCAGGTCTACGAAAGGAATAAAACCGCATATTCTGTCGATGAATTCGGAGGCGTAACCATCATCGGTGCGTATAAGCTCGACAGTTTCGCCGATTTTGCCTGCCAGCTCGTTTATTTCAAGCACTACTTGGCGTGAAACCGCGTAAATAAGCCCGACAAGCGACGCCGCGGCTAGCAAAACGACAAAAAGCACAAAGCTCCTTTTGGGGAATTTTTTGTGCGATTCCGAATATTTAACTATCGGGCGGAAGCATTCCGCGAACAGATAAGCAACCGCAAAGGGCAAAAGCGCGCTCAATAAGTAATTAAAAATAAGGTAAGCCGCCGCGAGCCCCACCGAAACGTATAACGTAATAACTGCAAACCTTTTGTATGGCTCCTGCGGCAGCATAAAAAACCTCCGAATCGTTTTTTCTTGATTATTATATGTGCTTTTTCTTCAAATAATCAAAATTTTTCGCCGCGAAACCCCTTTTCTTTCGAAATTTGTTGTTGACAAGCGCGAATTGCTGTGATATAATAACCAAGCGCGTGAAGCGAACAGGTTAATATTTATATGGAGAAGTCGCTTAGCTGGTCGAGGGCGCACGATTGGAAATCGTGTAACGGATAAAACCGTTCGTGGGTTCGAATCCCACCTTCTCCGCCAAAAACAGAAAGGGTACAAACGTACCCTTTTTGTTTTTGTTCTGAAGGGATTCGAAGGGCGAGGCTGGACGAGTCGGGGACTCGTTCAGACCGCCACGGGATTGCGAATGAAGCGGCGATAGCACAGCGGAGCGGTGCGGCAAGCCGCGTGAATGAGCAATGAATCCCACCTTCTCCGCCAAAAACAAAGAGAGCACAAAAGTGCTCTTTTTGTTTTGGCGGAATGAAGCGCGCCTATCGGCGTATGAAGAATGAAGTCGCCTGCGGCTATGAAGCGTGCCTTCGGCACATTAAGAACGAAAACGCGCTTCGCATCATAAATGAGCGAAGCGAATTTACATCATATTGCGCAGAGCGCAATGCATCATATCGACGAAGTCGATGCTTCATTTTACGCAACTTCAAACCTATACAAACCTAACATCTATTTTATACTGCCTTTCCAAAAACAAGACCGTTTTCGAACCGTCTTGTTTTTTCGCTCTGTCAAAGCCTTTTCCATTGATTTTTTCTTATATTCATAGTATAATTATTCAAAAAGAAAGAAACGATTCTTACTTACTATGAACGAATACGAATTATCGAACAACGAAAACTACAAAAATTGGCGTAAGATACACGAAGGGGCGTTTGGCGATATATTTGCTTCCGCCTTTTCGGAAAGCGGCGAGGCGCAAATGCAGCTTACCGCCGCGTTAATACATATTTCAAAACGCAATTTTGCCGAAGCGATGCCTCTTCTCGATTTGTTGGAATCGCTTTGCACGAACAGCTTCGACGAAGGCGCGGTGTGCTATTTCAAGGGCTTAAACCACGAAATGCTCGGCAATGAGCAGGAAATGGTCGAATATTACGAAAGACTCGGCTCGATAGAAGAAACTTTCGTCTTTCCGCTTGCCTTTCATCCCTATTACAGAACGGCAAAATTCGCACAGCGTGCCTCGGAATGTAAAAAGGCGGTATATTACTACAAAAAGGCGTTGGAATTTTACGACGGCAGACGCCCCACCGCAAGAGAAGCGGCAACGGTAAGCCAGATAATTTACGAGGTTGCTACCGTTTATCTGTATATGCACAGCTACGCCGATTGCGAAAAATTTTTGAAACTTTCCGAAATTTACGACCCCTCTGAAAACCAACAGCGGAATTTCGTGGCCGCGATTTTATATGCCGTGCAGGGAAAACGCGACGAGTGCGATATCGCCATTCAAAGCCTGAACTCCTTTTTTAAAACAAACTGTGAAGTTACGGTAAACGCCATTTTCGAAGGGCACGACCTGCACTACTGTGCCGTCCCGCAGGACCGAAGTGAGTATGATTCCTTTTGGCGACGTTTTTTGGAAATCGGCAACACGGAAGACGCCCAAGCAATAATTTCGATGCTTTTGACCGAAACCCTTTCCTTTGCAAAACGGCAAATCGAATGCCGTATCGAAAAGCGCGAAAACTCGGTAACCGTTTATTGCAAAAATTACCGCATAAAAACGCTCGCCGCCGAATATACCGTCCTGTTTTCGAAAAAGCCCGCAGAGCTTGAAAAATGGAATTTTATTTCGGTTGACGAATTCGAAAATTACTAAAAACGAAAAGCCTTTTGCGCTTAATTATGCACAAAAGGCTTTTTTTATTTGTCGGCGCACATCACACAGCCGCCCAAAAGGGTTTCGCCGTCGTAAAATACGGCGGACTGCCCCGGTGTTGCGGCGCGGACGGGAGATTTGAATTCGATAAGCATTTCGCTTTCGGATATCGGAATAAGTCTTGCCTTTACAAACGGCGCGCGGTAGCGGATACGCACCTCGCATTCGATATCGCCGCTTGGGTAATCGATTGCCGAAAAATTAGTGTTTTTACCTATTATTTTATCGGTAAACAGTTCTTGGCTTTTACCGAGAATTATTTTGTTTTTCGCCATATCGCGCCCGATAACGTAAAGCGGCTCGGTATAGGCAATCCCCAAGCCCTTGCGCTGACCTACGGTATAGCAACGCTGACCGAGGTGGCGTCCGAGGACCGTTCCGTCGGCAAGCACGAAATCGCCAGCTTTGTCGGTATTGCCCGCAACGCGGTTTAAAAACGCGCGGTAATCGCCGTCGGGGATAAAGCATATATCCTGACTGTCGCTCTTATTGGCAAGCGCAACTCCAAGCTCCTGCGCAAGCTCGCGCACCTGCTTTTTCGTATATTCGCCCAACGGAGCGTTAAAACGCGATATCTGCTCCTGCGTGAGCGACCAAAGCATATAGCTCTGGTCCTTTTCGGGGTCTGCGGCGCGGGCGATAACCCGTTTTTCCCCGCTTTGAACAACGCGAACGTAATGCCCCGTTGCATACTCCTCTGCCCCTTGTGCAAAGGCGTAATCGGCAAGCGCACCGAATTTTAAATATCGGTTACAAACTATGCAGGGATTCGGTGTTTCGCCGTTTGCGTATGCAGAAACAAAATAATCGACAACGCATTCCCTGAACCGATTTTTAAGGTCGACTGTATGGTGGGGCACGCCGAGCGAGTCGCAAAGAGCCTTTGCGTCTTCGGCTTCCTTGGGAGATGCATCGGGTACAAGCTCGCGCCCGAAGGTGAGCATTGTAACGCCTTCGACAGCATATCCCTGTTTTTTAAGCATAAGCAACGATACCGCGCTGTCGACACCGCCACTTACCGCGACAAAGCATTTTTTCATACCGCACCTCCCTCCGATACAGATACCTTCGATCACCGTTACCCCATTTTATCACACAAAAAAGGATATTACAACCGCTTATGTCATAATATTTCGCGTTGATGTGTATAAATAGTGTAACAACAGTTGAAGGATGGTTTGATTATGAAGAAACCGTTTGTGTTTATTTTATGCATTTTGCTTGCCTTTGCGTTCGTTGCGTGCGCCGATACACAGCAATCCGAGGTGAGCGACGGTCTTCCGCCCGCGTTTTCGATACTGCAAAAGCAGACGACGGTTACCAAGCAGGGCGAAAAGGGGAATTTTGCATCGTTTACCAAGGAGGATTTCGACAAGATACTCGGAAGCGGACTTTCGCAGATAACCCTTAAAACGCTACCCGACCCGCAAAGCGGCACGCTTATGTTCAGCGGAAAAGCGGTTAACGAGGGGCAGACGCTTGCCGCAGAATCGCTCGGATATTTGAAATTTATACCGAACGCGAGCACCGAGCTTGCAAGCTTTTGCTTCACCTGCGACAGCGTAGGCTTTGAAGACGTTGAAATAAAGTGCGACATTGTTTTTACCGATTCGCTGAATTCACCGCCTGTTGCGCTCGACAGCAGCATTAAGACCGTCGAGGGCATAGCCTGCGGCGGCGAGCTTTGCATAAACGAGCCGAACGGCGACAGCTATACCGTTAACGTGATCACCTACCCGCGCGAAGGGTTTATTTCGGTGAGCGAAAGCGGAAGCATTATTTATTATCCCGAAGAAGGCTTTTCGGGGAGCGACGCTATGGTTTATACCGTGACCGACCGATTCGGCGCGGTTTCGGAAACGGCAACGCTTAAAATCGAGGTAGAAAAGAACGAAAGCGGAATTAAGTTTGCCGATATGCAGGACGATATGCTTCACCTTTACGCGCACAGAATGTGCAGTAACGACGTTATGGTTTACCGCTACGAAAACGGCAATTACTATTTCGACCCCGAAGCCGAGGTAACAAGGCTTGAATTTTTGGTTATGCTTATGAACGTTTCGGGGCAGGACACCGATATAGTCGCGGTTGCCGACAGCGTAATATCCGATGACACGGGGCTTTCGTCGGGGCTTAAGGGTTATCTTTCCGCCGCCGCGGAAAAGGGGATAATCCGCCTTGAAAACGGCAGCTTTTCGCCCAAGGAAGCAATAACCGTCGAAGACGCGGCTTATATGCTCGCCGCCGCGCTCGACCTTCCGAACACGCGCAAGGAAAGCGAAGACGCAGGCGCGACCGAGGAAAGCTTTTCGGCGATGCTTGCCGCCTCCGACGCGGGATTTTTCGAAGTTCTCGAGCCCGAAAAAACGCTTAACAAGGCAGAAACGGCAGAGCTTTTATGCAGAGTCGAAGACTATATGACGGCAAACAATATGACAAAAGGTGAAGATTGACAAAATCGCCTTCGGGTGTTATAATCGTTTCGGGCGGAGCTTTTCGCCCGAATAACTTTTTAGAAGGCGTTAGATATGTCCGAAAGGAACGAAAACAGCAAAATAAAGAAAATATTAACGGTAATTCTGCTTATTATCGCGCTTTTGCTTTTATCGTTTGTAAGCGTAATAAAGAACGTCTACCTTTGGGCGGATTCCTTTATCGACGATACGATCGGCTATATTTCCTACGACGAAAGCCTTGAGGAATGGTCGGGCGCGGATATCGACGCTTCGGATTACGGCGTCGAGGACAATATGGGTATAGATTTTTCGCAATTTTCCGACCCCGAAGCAGACAGAGATGAATCGTTCGGTGATATCTCTTACCCCGATGAAGGCGAAAATTCGGAAAGCGACAAGAATCACCACAGCTATCCCCCCGCACCGCCCGAGCCTCCTTACGAGCCGAATTACGAAATACTCGAAGGGCTTTTCGACGGTGATAATGTATCGGACGCATACGAAAAGGACGTTATAAACATTCTCCTTATCGGTGCCGACACGATAAGCGGCAAGCACGCGCGAAGCGACACGATGATACTTATGTCGATAAACAATATCAAAAAGCGCGTCGTTTTCACCTCGTTTATGCGTGATACCTACGTTTCTATCCCCGGTTATAAGAATAACCGCCTTAACGCCGCGTTTTCGGCGGGCGGGCCTTCGCTTCTTATAAAAACCATAAAGCAGAATTTCGATATAGATATCGATTTTTACTTCACCGTAAGCATAAGCTCGTTCGAGCAGGCGGTTGACGTTATCGGCGGTATCGACCTTGACATAAACGAAAACAACTACGATTATTTCAAGGGCTGGAAGGAATTAAACGGCTTGAGCAAGGACGAAGCGATAAACGGAAATCATTCGGTGCACCTCTATGGCGGCACGGCTTTGGGCTATGCGAGAAGCCGTAATTTCTCGAACGGCGATTTTACCCGCACGCTCCACCAGCGCGATCTTTTAACGCAGTTCGCATCGAACTGCAAGGGCAAAAGCCTTGAAGAGCTTCATTCGCTTATAAAGGCGGTGCTCCCCTACGTTGTTACGAATATGCCGAAGGCAACGCTTAAATCGATGATATGGAACGTGCTTACCTACGTTTCTTACAGCATTACCGATGCGCGCGTTCCCTGCGCAGGCTCGTTCGAATATGCCCGTATCGACGGCAGAGAGGTGCTCCGCGTTAACCTCGAAGCAAACGAAAAATATATCAAGGCGAAAATCTACGGTTAAATTTATAAGAAAAGGAGAAGCACGAGGCTTCTCCTTTTTTGGTTATTCGGTGTCTAAAGGAATGAGAACTGTAGCAACAAAATCGTTTTCGTTTGCGGCATCAAACCCGCTTGGAGTAACCGCGAAGGACAATCTGTATAGCAACGCATAACTTTGCCACGACTCAACATATACGACATTGGAATGACCTGTATAATTCTCGTACACTCCCTCGGGATCTATGCTTTGTGAGTTCTTAGTTAAGCTCTTTTGACCGAGTTTATATCCCTTTTCAGTCAAAGTCAAAAACATTTCATCGAAAACCATATCGTTCAACCTACTCCATTCACTGTCTGTGATGTCCGCAAGTGTCTCTGCCTTTTCGAAATCGACAACGGGAGCGGATGACGCGGAAATGATCTCGCCGTCGTAATTTACCGTGACTCCTATTTCATGCACGGTAAAGCCATTTATGATTTTCTTCCAACGATATACGAAGCGGTATTGACCTTGCGAAGCCCAGCTTAATGTGTATTCGGAAAGGTCAATATCTACGTTCTTTTCGTCCTTAAAGAGATTTTCCACCTGCTTTTCGACATTGCTGAGCATATCAAGAGGGTTTTTTTGAAAATCAACGGTCTCTTCGGACTTATCCGGCTCTGCTTCCGCGTTGGTGTAGAATTCCTCGTAAACACCTACAATATCATTTTCGGATACAAGCAAACCGTCGGTATTCAAGTCGTTTTTATAATCGTATCGGTATTCGGGACATATTACCAGCTTCACGTCGCTCTTAAAACTGTCAACATTCGGTGTTTCGGTCTTTGTAAAAGCGCACGCCGAAAACAGCGGAAGAAAAACGCACAATACAGTTGCAACAGTCAAAAATTTAAATAGTCTGTGCTTCATATCAGTCGTCCTCGCTTTCTGCGTTCGGAGCAAGCATATAATAACAGTGGATAGGGATCACGTATGAGCTATCGTTCCTCTCGACAATCTGTTCGACCACAAAACGTACCGCATAGCAATCGGCTTCTTTAATGTGCACCAGCTCAATACAATCGCCCAAAACGCCCGAGAAACAATTTTTAAACGAACTTCGCATTCTGATTTCGCGCAATTCCTCCGAATTATCTCTGTTTTCTTCTATGATGTTATCTTTTAATAAATCTCGTGCCAATTCTAAATATTGTTCTTCGCTGATCTCCGGAATGCACTCTAAAGATCGTTCCGGAATTATCGGAGAGGACATTTCGTATCCAGTTACACGGCAGTAATCATCAAAATCTATTTGCAGTTCGTGTACCTTAACAGAACGATAATACAAAACCCAGCGAAGCTGATATGCGGTTTTATAGTTCGTTAATTTTTCAAAAGTATAATCCGAAAGATCGATTTTTTCTTCCGCGTAGAGATTGATAACTTCCTCGACGAAATCCTCGGAAATCTTTAACGCTGTATGAAAATCGAATTTATCCCTCGCTTCGCCGAAAATCGCAGAGTTTGCGAAGTACCTTATCGGTAGCTTGTTTGGATCGGTATAAGCGACAGAAATCGTTTTTCCGTTCTCGTCTATACCCGTAAAAGAACACACCGTATCTTTACAAAATTCAGAACTTTGCTTTCGTATGTAACCGTTATTCTGCAGAACGTATTCCACACCGTTGTATATGATATTATCTGATTTTTCGGATTCGTCCTTTTCTTCCGTTATTCTGTCCGCAAGCTCATTCGGCACACTAAAATCGGTATCCTCAATATAAAAACGCATTTTCGCCTGCATTTCTTCTATAGTCAGCTTCGGCGCACTGTCACTACAAGAGGAAAGAATAGGCAAAATTAAAATAAGCGCCGTAAACAAGCATAGCGTTAATTTCAATGTTCTTTTTGCTTTCATTCTGCATCCTCCTTTTTGTACTTGCCTCGATAATTTTCTCGCCCCGCCCGCGAAGCTGTGGGCAAAATCAACAAATATTTATCGCGAAAACATTCATTTCTAAACATATTATACATTCTTTCTGATTTGAGTTTGTTAATAAATTGTAAATAATCAAACCGAAAAGCCCTAAAATACTCAAAAAGGAGAAGTACGAGGCTTCTCCTTTTTATGTTAATTACGCGTATATAATTTTGGAATTGCAATCGCGAATTGCGCATTTTTTATTCAAGCCCGATTATATAATCGAATTCGCGTATAAGCGCGTCCTTTACCGCTTCGGGGACCGAAATTTCGCCCGATTCGACGCTTGCGCGCAGCAAAGAAAGCTCTGCGCAGAAGGCTTCGAAGCTTTCGGCGTTTTCGGAAGCGTCGCTTACCCTTTTGGCAAGCGATTTAAGCGCTTCGCCTTCGGCTTCCTCGAGCCCGCCCGAAAACCTTGCCGCATACAAAAGCGAGCTTATACGCTGTGAAATCATTTCCGCGCTTGCCGAAACAAGCTCGGCACCGTCGGCAGAGGCGGGGGTTGCTTCAACGCGGAACGCATTACGGAAGGTTTCGCCGTAGCCGCAGGTATTTATATAGCGCAGTGTGAACACCGAAACACCCTCCGCGCAAAGCGAATAGGGCATTATAAGCTGCTCTTCGATAGATTTATGCGTCGCTCTGACATAGGTACCCACACCCAAAACAAGCTGTGTATGCTCAGTAACGGGAAGTATTTCCTCGGCGTATTTTTGCTGATATTCGGTAGTATCGCCGTATATCATCGGGAAAATCGCATCGGCATAGCCGTTTTCCGCCCACTTTTCAACGTCCTGATAAACGTATATCTGCCTGTCGCGGTAATCGGCAAAGCAGGTAAAGCTAACGTGAAGATTCGGGTTTATCGCCTTTACTGTTTGGTAAAATTGCTTTTGATAATCGGAAATAATATCTCTGCGCCAAGCGCACCACTTTTCCCAAAGCGGATCGGTTATCTTCAGCTTGGCGGGGTCCTTACCGTATTTCTTTATAAAGCCCGATACCGAGCTTTCGTTATAGCCGAAATCCTCGTAATTGTGCGCCTGATAATAATAAGGGAGCGGATAGCGCATATAGTCTGCCTGAACACCGAAAACATCGTATTTTTCGGCAATTTCAGTTACTATCGCAAGGTTGAACGCCTGAACGTCCTTATCTGCGGGGTCGAGCGTTATAACTCCGTCGGGGCCCGCAACTCTTCCCTTGTTTGTGAGAAGATATCTGTCCTTATATATGCTCATATAGTGATTTTCGGGATACGCCACACCCTCGAGCCCGCTCGAAAATGCGTTTACCATCACTATAAGCCTTATACCTTCGGCATCGCACGCCTGTTTAAACGCGGCGATAATATCGAAGTTCTTGTAATCACGATATGTCACAAAGCCCTCGACCTCGCTGTTATATACCGCAAAGCCTGCGACGTGGTTATCGATTATAAGCGTATTGAGCCCGCAATGCTTCGCATACTTAACCGTATGGTCAACGTCGTTCTGGTTGGTATAGTGAAGCACCACGTTTTTGCTGTAATCATATTCGCCTATCGTTACCCAAGCCATTCTGTCCTGCACGGTAATATATGGAACAAGCTCGGTTTTGCCCATTTTTGCAAGACCGGTAAGCGCATTAACCGCTTCGGCAAGCAAAACGCCGTCATAACCGCAATAGCCTTCGCTGTCGGAAATTCCGAGCGTCGCTTCGGCCCTGCTTATATTTCCCGACATTTCGGAAATAATCTCCGCAACCGCTTCGAAATCGATACGCTCCAATTTCTCGACCGCCGATTTGTAGCTGTCTAAAATCGCGTCGCGCTCCTGCATCAAGCGCGAAAGCTCGGTCATCGGGGTGGTAACTATGCGAATATTGCGCGGCCCGTTTTTTATCACCAGCGCTTCCTTAACCGCGGTGCGCGCAAGCGTTTGTGCGGTCAAGCCGGTTGCAGAAACCACGAATCCGCCCTTGGGTACCTTGTTCATTCCCGAGCAGTTTTCGTATATTGCGGTAATTCTGCCGTCGGAGTTAACCGCAAGCTCGGTTAAATTGTTTCCGACAGGAGTGGTATCGCGCTTTTCGGAGGTGAACAGCACTATTCCGTCGTTCGCACGGTCGGTATCGCTCCCTGCAATATTAAAGCGCTTCGAGGTATAAAGCTTTTCGCTCTCAACAAGCACCGCCTCGTCGCCGACGCGCAGCTTGTTCGTTTTACGCTCGTTAACGCTGTTTTCGCCGACGGTGAGCACGTATCCGCCCTTGGGGATCGCGATACCCGCAGTTTCATCGCGCGAACGGTTTATTTCGACGATTTTTCCGTCGCATATCGCAATTTCGGTGCAATAAATATTGCTTTCGGTGTTGCCGGTGTACCAATTTTCATCGTAAAGCCAGCCCGTATCCTCTGCGGTCCGAACAGTGTTTTTATATCCGACCTCGACATATACGTCGCCGAATTTAACGTAGCTTTCGGGATACACCTTGGGGTTAAGACCGGCGCAATCGACCTTATCGCCGATATTCACGGCGACATCCTCGACCCCGCGGAAACGGACAACGTAGCCGTCCTCGGGTATAACCGCGGTCGAGCCGCTGTCGCCGACCTCCACAACGATACCGTCGAGCACGGCGATATCGAAAAAGTGTTTGTCGTCGGCGCCGTTTTTGGGCATCGCAGGCTTGCCGCATTCGCGGGTATAAACGTAAACGCCGTCTTCGGTAAGCTCGGAATTAAATTTATCTCTAAGCGTATATTCCCTGCCCTCGATGCTTAGGGTAATTACGTCCTGCTCGGAAACCGATTCCTCTAATGCCTGCGAGGAGGCTTCGCCTTCGTTATTGCAGGAAGCGAGCATCGGAACAAGCATAACCGCCGTGCAGAAGGCCGCAAAAATGCGCTTCGCCGTCGATTTTTTCATAATTTTTCCCTCTCTATTCGGCAAATATAATCGGCTGTGTTCTCGGAAGCGGCTCGGGAAGCTCGCAATCGCGGTAGCCGAGTATGCAGTTGCCTATGCCGATATATTCGTCGGGAATACCGAAGGAACGCGCAATTTCTCTTCCCTCTTCGGATTCGAAAACCTCTCTTGCGCGGTGAATCCAGCAGGAATCTATACCGAGCGAAAACGCGGCGTTCATAAGGTTTGCCATCGCGCAGGAGCCGTCCTCGACCGTAGTGGTGCGGTTTCTGTCGGCAAAAACGACGATAACCGTTCCCGCGCCGTAAAAGGGGTCGTTGTCGCTTCCCATAACCGCGGCGTTCATTTCAGAAAGTCTGTCGCGAAGCTCCTTGTTCGTTACAACAAGGAAAAGCGTATCGCGGGTGTTGCGACCCGTGGGGGCGTAAAGACCCGCTTGAAGTATTTTTTCGATATCCGCGCGCGCGACCTGCTTTGTGCCAAAGCTTCTTATACTTCTGCGTTCGGTAAGTGTTTTAATGGTTTCGTTCATTTTTCAATCCTCCAAAGCCGACATAAGTAATGCCGAAAATTCACGGTAATCGTCGCAGGAAAGACTCATTATCTTTTCCCTTTCCCAATTTGAATAAAGCTTGCTTATCTCGCGCTCGCGGAGTACCAGCGAATACGCCTTGTCGAGCACTTCGGCAAGGTTTCGTTTTTCTGCCTCCTTAAGCAGCACGAAATAGCGTATGCCGCGTATAAGCGTCTTTAAACGCAGGGTGCTTATCGGGTATCCGTCGGGCGAGGGATAAACGTAGCCGAGGTCGCCCACGGGGAACGGCCCGTAACGCATATCGCTGTTGGGGTCGTCGGTCCAGCAGGTATAGCTCCAGCGCAAAAATCCGTCCATTTTCGCAAACGCCGCGAGAATGCCGATATAGTAACCGTCGACAAGCTCGCTTCGAAGGAAGCTGTTCGGTATTTCGGGACAGCAGCAAACGTAGTAAAGAAAACGCTTTTCGGGCATTTCGGCCTTGAATTTCATCAAGGCGTCGTATTCGCTGTACATCGCCGAAATATAGGGCGCAAAATCGTAAATATCGCGCCCGAACTCGTTTACGAATTCGGCGTGGTTTATCGCCGTTTTGTATTTAAAGCTCGGTGCGACAGCCTTTATGTGCTCCAAGCTCTTGCGATAGGCTTCGATATCCGCGGGCTCGTCCGCCGCGATACGCACGCGGTCTATTTGGTTTGTTTTTATAAAATACGCCTCGAGCGAACGAATGTAATCATCCACCTCACGCGCGGTGCGAAGATAGCCGTAAACCCCGCTTGCTTCGTCAAACACGCGTATATGCACGCCGTCGGGGTAATCGGGCGCGGTGCGTGTTGCGCCGTATTCCTTGGTGTCCCAAACGTTTACCAAGCCGTAAACCGAAATGCATTCGTCGATTCCGTATTCGGCGCAGAGGTCGATATATCTCTGCATTACCGAGTAATCGCATTCAAGGCTTCCGTCGGCTTTGCGTTTGCAAGGAATCATCGAATATTCAAAAAGGTTTGCGCTGTATCTTTGCTCGTTCTGACAGCCCTGACCGTTCCACGGAATTTCCGAAGCGATAACGGTAACGCATTTCACGCCCGCTTCGCCGAGCGATACGCAATAATTGCGCAATATTTCGAAATGGCGGTCGCTCCAAAGCGGAACGCGGTGCTGCCGCGCGATGTTCGAGGGGTGCTGCCAGAGGTCGAGATGAAAGCCGTTATCTTTATTTTCGGGGAAAACAAAGCCGTAAATATCAAGCTCCACGCCTATTTCGCCGACAAAAGCCTCATCGGAAAAGCCGTAGCTTTCGTAAATTTTTATTTTGCCGCTAAAGCTTCCCTTTTTTGCTTCCTTCGGTATTTTTACTTCGCAGTAGACCGAAAGAATATCATCGGCATCGGCTTCGGCAACGCTTTTCGTCTGCAACGAATCGGCACGGTAAAACGCGTCGTCGCAAAGGTGCATCCCGATATGGAAAAGCTCGCATTCAAAGGGAAAATCGCATTCGACACGCAAATTTTTACGCCTTGCATCCTGCGAAAACCAAGGCTGCTTTGAAAGGTTGAGCGCGAACAGCTCGTCCGCCGTTATCACGACCTGAAAAGCCGCCGTATCGTTCCTGCCCGAAGCAAGCTTTATTTGCTTGGGCATCGCCTCGACCGAATTTTTATTGAATCTTGCCTTATCGCCCCAAATAAGCTTAAAGCCTTCGGGCGCGGCGCCGTATGTTGTTTTCATTGTAGTTCTCCTATAATTAACGCTGTTATTCGAAATAAAAAACGTAATAATAACCGTCGCCTAACATCATACCGCTGTATCCGTACGACCTTCCCGACGTCAACATCAAGAAATTAAGAACGTAATCCGACAATTCCAATTTTTCTTCGGAGTATACCAAGACGTAATCGCGCCCCGAATCAAGAAGCACGTCCATAACGTCGGTTATAAATTCGTTTTCCTTGCCTTTCTCGTAAACGCAATCGATTTCGTCCAAGCTGTCTTTACATTCGGGGGTCATCGTTTCATACTCGTACGTGTAGTTGGAGCGCTCGTCCGAAAAGCCGAAGTGAAACCAAATCGGCGTTTTTGCATCGCTAACCTCGTCCGATGCAACGGCGTCGACGTTATACCATACACCGTCGATGCGAATGGCATTCCAAGTATGTCCCGCCACTTCATCCTCGTCCGCAAAGTGTATCTTTTCGATGCAATCTACACCCGCCATATTACAAAGTGTCGAAAACGCGTTTGCATATCCGTCACAGTTTGATGCGCCCTTACACAAGGCATCGTACAAATAGTACGACGTTTCGTATCGACCGTATTCGTAATATTCAACGTTCTTTCCGAGATATTCGTAAAAATACCTTGCTTTTTCCAAATCGGAAAGCCCCTCGGGCAAAGAATCGACAACGGTTTGTGCTTTTTCGAGCGCCTCTGTCTTGTTTTCTTTTTTATTCTCGAAAAACGTGCTTACGTACACGAGCGTTCCGCTGAGATCGCGAACGTAATCTCCGTTATCGTCTTTAAGTGCAGTAGTAAACGGCAACGCCGACAGATCCATATTCTGTTCGACCAGCGGAGAATCCAACGACAGCAAATAGATTATTTGCGCGTAATTTATCTCGAGCCCCTCAAGCAGCTTTTCGTCAAACCAGATGTTCGAATAATTGTTATCGAACGCGTATTCGTATATTCGATATATCCACTGTTCTTTTTCGCTCAATTTCGAAAAATAAGTATAGGTGTTGTATTTTGCATTTTCGGATACGTAATCCTTGTATTTTGTGGCGTCTTCTATGACAGAGCCGGAGGGAACACCCGCTACTGCTCTTCCCTCGCGGAAAATCACGTAAATCCCCGTCCAAAGCTCCTCTTCGGACGCCTCCGAAGCAACAGATTCCGCAGACTCCGACGCGCTTTCGAAAGACGCCTCGGAAGCCGTTTGAGATTCGGCGTCATCGCCGCTAAAAAACGTGCAAGACACCAAATTTAAGCTTACAAGCAACGCAATTATCAGGAACAACAGGCTTTTGCCGAATTTCATCTTTTCCTCCTCACGCGTTCCTCAAATATTGGTTATATCTTCTTTCGTCGTCAAGTGTCGTGGGGGCATCGTGGCCGGGGTAAATATCGTAATCGCCGGGGAGGTTGCGGAGATTGCGGAGCGAGCGCATCATTTGCGCCTCGTCACCGCCGAGGTCGGTCCTGCCGATACTGTTTTTGAACAGCGTATCGCCGGTAAACATCATACCGTCGAACACGTAGCAAACGCTTCCCTTTGTGTGACCGGGGGTGGGAATAACGTAAAAATCAAAGCCCGCAACCGAATATTCGCCCTCCTTCGAAAAGGTGAATTCGGCAGGCTCGAAGGGGCGGGGGTCGTAAGGAATTATCGCGCTGAACATATCGCGCTCGGTAAGCATATTTGCATCTGCTTCGTGAATCGCAACCGGCACGTTTATGCCGCGCAGATCGCCCACCGCGAGAATATGGTCGAAATGACCGTGGGTCAGCAAAATAAGGCGGCAAACCGCATCGGCGCGGTGAAGTGCATCCTGTATAACGGTAAGGTCCGAGCCGGGATCGATAACTATTGCATCGCGCGTGTCGGCATTTTTCAAAATATAGCAGTTGGTATTCAGCATACCGACTTCAACCCTTGTTACGATCATATCTTTCATATTGTATTTCCTTTCGAGTATTGTTAAAATAATTATACACTCACAAAAAGCAAAAGTAAATAGCAAAAACCCCTTCTCGGGGGTTTTTATTTATTAATGTAGTCGAATTCGATTTATTTTAACAAAAATCATTGACTTTAGTGGTATTTATGTTAAGATATAATGAGTGAAGAAATACTTTGATGAGAGGCAGTTATGTCGGGAATTCCCGTGCTTGTCGTTGTCGGCCCGACCGCGAGCGGCAAAAGCGCTTACGCTATCGAAAAAGCAATACAGCTCGGCGGCGAAATAATAAGCGGAGATTCGATGCAGATATACCGCGGGATGGATATCGGCACGGCAAAGCCCACTACCGCCGAAATGTGCGGAATCCCGCACCACCTTATCGATATTGCCGATATAGACGAGCCGTTTTCGGCGGCGAGGTTTGTTGAATCGGCGGCAGTCGCGATCGCCGAAATCCGTTCCCGCGGGAAGCTTCCGATTATCGCAGGGGGCACGGGGCTTTATATCGATACGCTTATAAGCGGAACGGTGCTTTCCGCCACCGAGGACGACCCGATACTGCGCGAATCGCTGTTTCGCTTTGCCGAGGAAAACGGCGCGGAGGCTTTGCACGCAAGGCTTATGGAGGTCGACCCCGAATCGGCGTGTGCGATACACAAAAACAACATAAAGCGCGTCGCGCGGGCGCTCGAGATATATTACAAAACGGGAAGAACGAAAACCGAGCTCGACAAAGAAAGCAGGCAGGGTGAAAGCCTTTATTCCCCCCACGTTGTTTATATACAGCCGAAGGAGCGCGAAACGATATACGAGCGCATCGACAAACGCGTTGACGTTATGTTCGAAAAAGGGCTCGAAGCCGAGGTAAAATCGCTTTACGAAAAGGGGCTGAAGGACACCCCCACGGCGTCGCAGGCGATAGGATATAAGGAATTTTACCCCTATTTCGAAGGGCTTTGCGATATAAATGCCGTAAAAGAGGCTATATGCCTGAACACGCGGCATTACGCAAAGCGCCAGCTTACTTGGTTTAACCGCAAGCCCGCAGACGAAATTATTTATATTTAAAATTTTTAAAAAGGAGGAAGCAATATGAGCAACGAAGGCAAAAACCTGCCCGAAAGACAACGCCCCGCGGCAATCGCCACGCGAAGAATAAGCAGTAAAAAGCCGAAAAGCGATAAATATATTAAGCTTTTAAAGCGTTTTCTTGCTCAGTTCGGCACGGCAATAATCGCTGTCGCGCTGGTTGCATACGTTTTCCTCCAGCTTATGCTTAACGTTAGCGTTAATCTCGACCGAGAAACCGCCACCTACGCAACCATTACCGACCGTGCCGAGCTTGAAGCGTTTTTGTTCCGCGACGAACTGCTTATCCCCGCGGGCGCGTCGGGCACCAACTGTTTTCTTGCCGAAGAGGGCGAAAAGGTAAAAAAGGGCGAGGAAATAGTGGTAACCTATTCCGACCCGAACGACGTTAAGATTCAGTCCCGCATAAGCGAAATAGACAAAAGAATCGATATTCTTGAACGCTCGAGCCTTTCCACCGGCGCGTCGACGACCGATATACAGCTGCTCGATTCGCAGATAGACGAGCTTGTGCTTTCGATAATACGTCAGGTCGATAACAACGATTTCGATAAGGTCCTGCGCGAAAAGGAAGAACTTTTGATTCTTATGAATCGCCGTCAGGCATTGATACAGTCGGAAAGCTACGCGGCAGAGCTTTCGAGCCTAACGCACGAGCGCGAATCGCTTACCGCACAGCTTACGGGCGCAAGCTTTATTACCGAATCGCCGAAAAGCGGATATTTTTATTCGACGGTCGACGGCTACGAAAACAGCTTTACGGTCGATGCGCTCGAGGCGCTTACCGGCGAAGGCTTTGAAAAGCTTGCCGATTCTGTTCCCGACAAAAGCATAATATCCGGCTCGGCGGGAAAGATCGTGCTTTCCTCGACGTGGTATATCGCCGTTGCGATAGACAAGCGCACCGCCGAAACCTTTAAGGACGGAACAAGCTACCCTATTGTTTTTCAGTATTCGAACAACACCGAGCTGAATATGACGCTTGACAGGCGCATAACCCGCACTGACAAGGATATGACCGTGCTGGTGTTCAGCACAAAGCTTATGCCCGAAGGATTTGATTATTCGCGCTGTCAGACAGTCGAACTTCCTACCGCCACCCACGAAGGAATCCGCGTGAGCAGCAACGCGATACGTATGAAGGACGGCGAAACCGGTGTTTACACGGTAGTCGGCTCGAAGATAGTTTTTAAAAAGACCACCGTGCTTTACAACTACGGAAGCTATTCGATATGCACTATTCCCGTAAACCCCGCTTATCCCAATCGGCGCGATATTGCATATTCTTCTAAAACACAGCTTTCTCTGCACGATTCGGTGGTTACCGACGGCGACGAGATTTACGACGGAATGAGACTGAAATAAAATGAACTCGAACGAACAGATAGCAGAAAACATAGCCAAAATAAAAGCAGAACTGCGCGGCAGGGCAAGATTGCTTGCCGCCACCAAGACGATTCCGCCCGAAACGATAAATTTTGCGCTTGACTGCGGAATAGACCTTATCGGCGAAAACCGTGTGAACGAGCTTTTGGAAAAATACGAATTTATCGACCGCGACCGCACCGAAATACATTTTATCGGCGCGTTACAGACCAACAAGGTAAAATATATTATCGATAAGGTGGATATGATCCACTCGGTCGACCGCCTTTCGCTTGTGCAGGAAATAGAACGCCAAGCGGGCAAGCACGGAATAGTTATGCCCGTGCTGGTCGAGGTAAATATCGGTAACGAGGAATCGAAATCGGGCATCGCACCCGATCAGGTCGCCGCTTTTTGCGAATATATCGCCGCTATGCCGCATATAAAACTGCGCGGTTTAATGGCAATTCCGCCAAAAAGTGTAAATTTAGGCGATAATCGAAAATATTTTTGCGAAATGAAGAAAATATTTATTGACATATCGGGCAGAAATGTAGATAATAGTATTATGGATACTTTATCGCTCGGTATGAGCGATGACTATGCCGACGCGGCGGATTGCGGCTCGACGTTGGTAAGAGTGGGAAGCGCGATATTCGGAAAACGCGACTACCAAATAAAATAACGTAAATAATATTAATAACATATCAGGAGGCAAACACAATGGGATTTATCAACCGCATAGGCGATCTCTTTAAGACTGAAGAGGATTTCGACGAAAACGAACAGTACGAAGGATACGAAGACGAAGAAGACGAAGAGGTTGCTCCCGCTCCCGCACAGCAGCCCAAGGCGGCTCCCGCGGCTTCCAGACCCACCGGCGGCATTTCGTCCGGCGCGGCATTGGAAATGAAGGTCGTAAAGCCCGAACGCTTTGACGAAGTCAAAACCATCGGCGAACACCTTCTTGCAAGACGTACCGTCGTACTCAACCTTGAAGAAACCAACAAGGAAACCACCAAGAGAATTATCGACTTTCTTTGCGGCGTCGTTTTCGCTATCGACGGTCAGGTAAAGAAGGTTGCAAACGCTACCTACGTTGTTACCCCGAAGAACGTTGACGTTTCGGGCGAACAGAACGAAACCCCTGCTGACGACAGCGGCAACAAACAGCCCAGAGAGCTTTTCCGTTAACGGAGACTGATTTTTTTGGAAGAACTATTTTTCATAGTATCACGGGCGGTTAACCTGTTTCTAAGCATATTTATACTCCTTCTTCTCGCAAGAGTGCTTATCGGCTTTTTTTCCGACGAGGAGGAATCGAGAGCCTACTTTTTCTGCTACGCCATTACCGAGCCCGTGGTCTCGCCCGTGCGCAATCTGCTTGCGCGCATCCCGTTTTTTGAAGAATCGCCCATCGATTTTTCGTTTATGGCAACCTGCCTTATAATATCCTTGGTTCAATCTGCACTACCGCTTTAATTTTGCATTAAAGACCGTAGTGCTTTTGGACGTTGTATGGCTGAACAATATATCACCCCCGAAAGGAGCGATGCACAATGCTGGCACCGCACGAACTTAAAAACAAACAGTTTCAAAAGACCTTTAAAGGATACAACCCCCAAGAGGTAGACGAATATCTCGAATTCGTGCTCGAAAAATACACCGAGCTTTACCGCGAAAACAACGAGCTTGAACGCAAATTAAGGATCGTTGTTACCAACCTCGACGAAATTAAGGACGAAGAGGAATCTATAAGAAGCACCCTTATCTCCGCTCAGAAGATGGCGGAAAAGATCATTGCCGACGCGAACGACCGTGCCGATATTATTACCGGCGCGATAAAGGACCGTTGCGACGGTGTTATTGCCGAATTCCGTCAGCAGCTTCAGGCAGAAAAGGAAAAGGCTTGGATAATGCGCACCGCCATTATCGATTTCAAAAAATCGGTTTACGAGCTTTACGGAAAGCATATCGCCGAGCTTAAGGATCTTTCGGTCAACGAGATCGAAGATATCGTGCTTCCCAACGACGACGCGCTTATCGCAGGAATATTCAACGACGTTAAGGGCAGGATCGAGGAAGAAACCGAACGCCGCAAGAACGCGCGCGAGCTTAAAAACGAAGAGCCGCCCTTTGCCGAGGTTGCCGAAGAGGAAACCCCCGCGCAGGAGATCGCAAGCGTTGTAGCCGAAGATCAGCCCGAGCTTTCGCCCGAAGCGAAGGAAGCAGAGGACGAATATCTTAAATTTATGATGGGAGAAGACGAAGAAGAAGATAACACCGAGGAATAATCGGCTTCGCTTTTACAGAAACAATGAAGGATTACAAGGATACACTCAATCTGCCCTCTACCGAATTTCCGATGAGAGGCAACCTCCCTACAAAGGAACCCGAAACACTTAACCGCTGGAATGAAGAAAAGCTTTACCAAACAATGCTTAAGAAGAACGAAGGCAAACCCTCGTTCGTGCTTCACGACGGCCCTCCCTTCAGTAACGGCTACATTCACATGGGCCACGCGCTTAACAAGATACTTAAAGACTTTATTATAAAATCCAAGGCAATGGGCGGATATTATACCCCCTACGTTCCCGGCTGGGACAACCACGGACTTCCTATCGAAAGAGCCATCGAAAAGACCAAGAAGGATCTTAACAGGGATATGTCTGTTCCCGAATTCAGAAAAGCGTGCGAAGATTTTGCAGAAGATTTTATCCAAAAGCAGATGTCCGGCTTTAAGCGTCTCGGCGTCCTCGGCGATTGGGATGCACCCTATCGCACTATGGATAAGCACTTCGAGGCTCAGGAAGTCAAGATCTTCGGAGCAATGTTCGATAAGGGTTACATTTACAAAGGTCTTAAACCCGTAACCTGGTGCCCCTTCTGTGCTACCGCAGTAGCAGAAGCGGATATCGAATATCACGACGATCCCTGCACCTCGGTGTACGTCAAGTTCAAGATGAACGACGATCAGGGCAAGCTGGCAGGCTTCGACCTTGAAAACACCTATTTCGTTATCTGGACCACCACTATATGGACTCTCCCCGGCAATATGGCTATCTGTCTCCACCCGCGTGAAAGCTACGCGCTCGTAAAGGCAGAAAACGGCGAAACCTATATTATGGCAGAAGCGCTCACCGAAAAAACAATGAAGATGGGCGGCTTTGAAAATTACGAAATTCTCGCCACCTTCCCCGGAGAATTCTTCGAAAATATGCAAGCAATGCACCCCTTCCTCGACAAGACCTCGCGCCTTGTTTATGCAGAGTACGTAACTATGGATAGCGGCACGGGATGCGTCCACACCGCTCCCGGCTTCGGTGCGGACGACTATCAGACCTGTATGAGATACGGTATGGACCTTGTCGTTCCGGTTGACGACCACGGCAGACACACCGATTATGCAGGCAAATATGCGGGACTCAAGACCGAAGAATCGAATCCCATTATCCTTGAGGATATGAAAGAATCGGGCGCACTCTTTGCATCCGAAAATATTATGCACTCCTACCCCCACCACGACCGTTGCAAGAAGCCGGTTATCTTCCGCGCAACTCCCCAGTGGTTCTGCTCTGTCGAATCCTTTAAGGATCAGGCGATAAAGGCTATCGAAAACGTTAAATGGTATCCCGCGTGGGGCGAGGACAGAATGGTCAGCATGATCAGAGAGAGAGCCGATTGGTGTATCTCCCGTCAGCGCCGTTGGGGTCTTCCCATTCCTGTTTTCTACTGTCAGGAATGCGGAAAACCGGTTTCTACCCCCGATTCCATTTCCAAAATATCCGCACTCTTCGACGAGCACGGCTCAAACGTATGGTTTGAACGTAGTGCAGACGAGCTTATTCCCGAGGGTTTCACCTGCCCGCATTGCAGCGGAAAGAGTTTCGAAAAGGAAACCGACACTCTCGACTGCTGGTTCGATTCGGGCTCTACCCATTACGCATCGCTTATGAAGGATGCTCCCGAGCTTTGGCCCGCGGACGTATATCTTGAAGGTGCGGACCAGTACCGCGGATGGTTCCAGTCGAGCCTTCTTACCTCTGTCGGTGCGCTTGACAAGGGCGCGCCCTTCAAGCAGGTGTTAACTCACGGCTGGGTCGTTGACGGTCAGGGCCGTGCGATGCACAAGAGCCTCGGAAACGGCGTAGACCCCGCAGATCTTATTAAGGATTTCGGCGCGGATATCGTTCGTCTTTGGGCGTCGTCCTCGGACTACCACGCAGACGTGCGCTGCTCAAAGGAAATATTCAAGCAACTCTCCGAATCCTACCGCAAGCTCAGAAACACCTTGCGTATTCTTCTTGCAAACCTCGGCTCGCCCGACTCCGATTTCGACCCGAACAGAGATATGGTCGCTCCCGAAAAGCTCGCAGATATCGACAAATGGGCTATCTCGCGTCTTAACAAGCTCGTTAAGCGCGTGCGCGAAGCTTACGACAACTATCAGTTCCATATCATCTATCACGATATTCACAACTTCTGCTCTATCGATATGTCGAAGCTTTACATCGACATCACGAAGGACAGACTCTACTGCGAAGCGAAGAACGACCCCGCGCGCCGCAGCACCCAGACCGCGATGTATATAATCGTAAACGCGCTCACCAAGCTGCTCGCGCCCATTCTTTCCTACACCGCAGAAGAGGTTTGGACGTATATCACTCACTTGGAAGGCGAGGATGCGTACAGCGTATTCTGCAACGATATGCCCGCATTCGAAGAAAAATACGATTTTTCGGATATTGAAGAAAAGTACGAATCGCTCTTCACCCTGCGCGACGGCGTTATGAAGGCGCTTGAATTGGCAAGAGCCGAAAAGGCTATCGGCAAATCGCTCGAAGCGGCTGTCACCATTTACGCAGGTGCAGACAGCGAAGCGATGAAGCTCTTCCGCGAATTCGAAGATATTCTTCCCGATATTTTCATCGTTAGCAAAACCACCCTTTGCGACGGCGAAATACCCGCAGACGCATACACCGACGAAGAAACGGGTATCGCGGTTAAGGTTTCGGTTGCCGAAGGCGAAAAGTGCGTCCGCTGCTGGATGCAAAAGGACGACTGCACCACCGATGAGGACGGTCAGCATCTTTGTGCTCGCTGCCGTAAGGCTGTATGTTAGCAGCAATTATCGCAGTCGTTGCGGTAATTCTGGACCAAGTCAGCAAATATCTCGTCGTTCAAAATATCGAACTTTATGAAACAAAGCCGTTTATTAACGGATTTATGAGCTTTTACCACACACGCAATACCGGCGCGGCATTTTCGATGCTCGCCGATAAGCGTTGGGTATTTATGGTGTTCTCGGTAATCTCGATGGGCTTGATAATCTATCTGCTTATCAAGGAATACCGCCGACATCCGCTTATGAACGTCGCTCTCGGTATGATACTCGGCGGTGGTATCGGCAATATGATCGACAGACTTCTGCTCGGCTACGTTGTCGATTTCTTCCACACCGATTTTGTCGATTTTGCCGTGTTTAATATTGCCGATTGCTTTATAACAGTAGGCGCGATCCTTTTGGGTGTCTACGTTATATTCCTTGAGCCGAAGGTCGAAAAAAAGCTTCAGGCAGAAAAGAAGGCAAAGGAAGAAGCCGCGGAAGCGGCAAAAGCCGAAGCGGGCGCAAACACAACCGAAGGAAACGGCGAAAATGGATAATTACATCGTTACCGAGCTCGACGCGAACGAAAAATTACGGCTCGATGCGTTTGCCGCAAAGGTTTTCGATATAAGCCGTTCGCGCGTGCAGGAGCTTATTTCCGAAGGTCTTATTACGGTAAACGGCAAAAAATGCGAAAAAAAGCTTCTTCTTTCGGCGGGTGACAGCATTGAAATAGAGCTTCCGCCCGAACGCGAGCTTGAAGCTGTTCCGCAAAACATTCCGATCGATATAATTTACGAGGACGATTACCTTTTGGTCGTCGATAAGCCGCGCGGTATGGTGGTGCACCCTGCCGCGGGCAACCCCGACCAAACTCTTGTAAACGCTCTGCTTTACCATTGTAAGGGTCGTTTATCGTCGATAAACGGCGTTATCCGCCCGGGTATCGTTCACCGTATCGATAAAGATACATCGGGTCTGCTTATCGTCGCGAAAACCGACGAAGCGCACCAAGGCCTTGCCGAGCAGATAGCGACCCACTCCTTCGAACGCAAATACGAAGCGATCGTGAGCGGTCATCTGCGCGAAAGCGAGGGTACGGTCTGCGCCCCTATCGGCAGGCACAAGACCGACAGAAAGAAAATGGCGGTCACCGAGCTTAATTCAAAGGAAGCGACCACGCATTGGCGTGTGGTTGCCGAAAGCAGAGAATATACCCATTTGGAGCTAACCCTCGAAACGGGACGCACCCACCAAATAAGGGTGCATATGGCATATATCGGGCACCCTGTCGCGGGCGACACGGTATATGGAAACGTACGGTACAGGCTTGGCATGGAAGGTCAATGTCTGTTCGCAAAATACATATCTTTTGTCCACCCGATAACGGGCGAGACTATGACGTTTGAAGCGGCAAGGCCGACGTATTTCAGCGATGCGTTGCGGCGTGCCGGGCTTTAGTCAAGAAAGGAAACGCGAAAATGGAAAAAAACACCGTATTAATGCTGAAAGAAAGAGCCGCTAAGGTCAGAATGCATTCTGTCGAAGCGGTTTACGGCGCAAAAAGCGGCCATCCGGGCGGATCGCTGTCGATTGCGGACGTAATCACCTACCTCTATTTCCACAAAATGAACATCGACCCCAAGAATCCCGAAACGGAATCGCGCGACAGATTTGTCCTCTCGAAGGGGCACTGCTGCCCCGCGCTCTATTCTGCGCTTGCAGAAAGAGGCTATTTCGACGTAAGCGAGCTTAAAAAGCTCCGCAAATTGGGCGCGATGCTTCAGGGCCACCCCGATATGAAGGGCATCCCCGGTATCGATATGTCCACCGGCTCGCTCGGTCAGGGCTTTTCTACCGCTTGCGGTATGGCGGCTGTGGCAAAGCGCAAGGGCTGCGATTGGAAGGTCTATACCGCTTTGGGCGACGGCGAAATCGAGGAAGGTCAGGTTTGGGAAGCGGCAATGTTCGCAAACCAGTATAAGCTCGATAATATTATCGCCTTTGTGGACTGCAACGGCTATCAGATCGACGGCGCTGTCGAAGAGGTTATGAACCCCCACCCCGTTGATGAAAAATTCAAAGCATTCGGTTGGTTTGTAACCGTTATCGACGGTCACGATTTCGAAGCGATCGACAACGCAGTAAATGAAGCGCTTAACTGCGGCAAGCCCGCGGCAATCATTTGCAAAACCGTTAAGGGCAAGGGCGTATCTTATATGGAAAATAACTATACTTGGCACGGCAAGGCTCCCAAGGACGATGAATATGCTATCGCCGAAAAAGAGCTTTACGACGCTTGGGTAAAGGCAGCGGAGGATGTTAAAAATGGCTGAAAAAGAAGCAACAAGAGTCGCATACGGCAGAAAGCTTACCGAACTCGGTGAAAAATACGATTTTTATGTGCTCGACGCCGACCTTTCCGGCTCCACACAGACCGCTGTTTTCGCAAAAAAATATCCCGAACGCTTTTTCAACTGCGGTATCGCAGAGGGTAATATGATATCTGTTGCGGCAGGTATCGCCGCAACGGGTGTTCCCGCGTTTGCATCGTCGTTTGCGATGTTTGCCTGCGGCAGAGCGTTCGAACAGATACGCAACTCGGTTGCATATCCCCAGCTCCCCGTTAAGATCTGCGCTTCGCACGCGGGCATTACCGTTGGCGAAGACGGCGCGACCCACCAATTCTGCGAGGATATGGCAATAATGCGCGCACTCCCGAATATGACGGTCGTTTGCCCCGCAGACTCGGCTTCCACCGAAGCTCTGCTCGAAGAAATTGTTAACTATAACGGTCCCGTATATATGCGTTTAGGCAGATATGCAGTTCCCCAGTTCTATACCAAGGGCGAGCAGGAATTCAAGCTCGGCAAGGGTATCGTGCTTGCCGACGGCAAGGACGTTACCATAGTTGCAACCGGTATTATGGTTGCCGCCGCTATGGAAGCGCGCGAAATTCTTGCCTCCGACGGTATCGACGCCGCTGTGCTCGATATACATACCGTTAAGCCTTTAGACGTAGAGCTTATTACCGAATACGCTAAAAAGACGGGCAACGTTGTAACAAGCGAAGAGCATTCGGTTATCGGCGGTCTTGGCGACGCGGTAATTTCGGCGCTTGCCGAAACCGCCTGCGCGAAGGTAATAAAGCACGGTATCGACGACGTTTTCGGCACAAGCGCACCTGCGGGCGTGTTGCTCGAGCATTATAAGCTCAATGCAAGCGGCATTGTCGAAAAGGTAAAAAAACTGTTGAATAAATAAAAAACGAGGGGTATCTGATGATACCCCTTAATTTAAACGGTGCAATTATGACAGTAGAACAGTTAGTAAAACAGCTTGATGAAATTATACCGAAGACCCTTTCGGAGCCGTGGGACAACGACGGTTGCGACGTTATTCCCGATAAAAATGCCGAGGTTACGCGCGTACTCTGCGCGCTCGATTGCACAAGCGTTGCGATAGATATGGCGGTAAAAAACGGCTGCAACGTTATTATCACTCACCACCCGCTTGTTTTTAAACCGCTTGCGAGCGTTGTTTCCGACGACAGCGTGGGAAAACGCGTTATCGAATGCATAAAGCGCGGCATCGCCGTTATATCCTTCCACACGCGCTTGGATATTATCGAAGGCGGTGTGAACGATACGCTTGCTCGGCTTCTCGGCATTAAAAACACCGAAAGCTTTATTCCCTACGGCAGAATAGGCGAGATAGAGGAGCAAAGCTTTGAAGAATTTTCGGCGTTGGTGGCAGAAAAGCACAAGCTGGATATATGCGAGCTCCAAAGGGTAAAATCTACCGACAAGGTAAAGCGCGTTGCGGTAATTTCGGGTTGCGGCAAGGACGAGATAAGCCAAGTTATCGCCGCGGGCGCCGACACCTTTGTAACCGGCGAGGTTATGCATAACCATATGATAGACTGCAAGGAAATGGGGCTTAACCTTATATGCGCCACCCATTACGCAACCGAAAGGATTATAGTTCCGATTCTTGCGGATAAGGTGCGCGAATTCGCAAAAACCGACGTATATACGTTTATAAGAGAAGAAGAATATGGCATTTGACGGACTTTTTTGCGCCGCCGTGGCGCAGGAATTGAATAAATGGGCAGGCGCGAGGGTGGAAAAGATACACCAAAGCTCGCAAACCTGCTTTTACCTTCAGCTTTATTTCGAGGGCAAGCGCGGAAACTTTGTTATTTCGGCGTCTGCTTCCCGCCCGATTTTGGCGATAACCGAGGAATCGGTTGCCCGCCCCGACACGCCGACGCCTACCTGTATGCTTTACCGAAAGCACCTGCAAAACGGGCGTTTTGTTGCCGCGGAATGGGTGGAAAACGAGCGTATTATACGCTTTGCGTTCGATTCCGCCGACGAAATGGGCTACGTTAAGCGCAAATATATTTATGCCGAAATGATGGGCAAATATTCAAACATTATCCTTGCCGACGAAAACCAAAAAATCATCAACGCAAGTTCGGTTTCGGATATTACCGCAAGTGTGCGCCGAATTATGGCGGGCTTGCCTTATGAAATGCCCCCGAAGCAGGACAAAATTTCGTTATTCGGCATAACCGACAGCGATTTTCTTTCGCTCTGCCGCGAAAAAAGCGGGGCGCGCGCCTGCGATTTCCTTTTAAAAAGCTTTTTCGGCTTTTCGCCCGTTGTCGCGCGCGAAATTGCCTTTTGCGCCTACGGCGACAGCGATACCGAAATTTACGAAGAAAACGCTTTGCCGCTTTTATCCGAGCTTCGCAAGCTGATAACCCGTTTTGAAAACAGCGATTTTACCCCGAACGCCGTTTACGACAGCGAGGGCAACGGGATAGAATATTCCTTTATACCGCTTACGCAGTACGGAAATGCAGCGGATTTGCGAAAATACGAAAGCTTTTCGCTTCTTTTAACCGATTATTTCGGCAAAAAGGAAGAGGCGGTGAATATCGGACGCTACTCGCGCGAGATAGTTAAAATAGTAAACAGCCACCTTTCGCGTGCGCAGAAAAAGCTTGTTTTGCTTAAAAACGAGCTCGAGGAATGCGGCGCGATGGAGGATATGCGTATGCGCGGCGACCTTATAACCGCGAACATTTACCGTATTCGCCAAGGCGATAAAAGCGTTACGGGTATGAATTACGAAACAGGCGAGGAAATGACGGTAGCGCTCGATATTTCACTCGCACCCGCAAAAAACGCGCAGAAGTATTATAAAAAATATGCCAAAATGAAGCGTGCGTCGGTAATTCTTTCCGAGCAGATTAAAAAGACCGAAGCCGAATGCGATTATCTTACGGGCGTGCTCGGCTTTATCGAGCGTGCCGCAAGCCCGCAGGAGCTTGCCGAAATTAAACAAGAGCTTGTCGAGGGCGGATATATCGCCGATAAATCGCAAAGCGGCAAAAAGAAGAAAACGCCTGCGGCGAAACCGTTATCATTTACCACGACCGACGGACTTTTGGTGCGCGTTGGCCGCAACAACCGCCAAAACGATTATCTTACCGGCGGGGCGGAGAAAAACGAGCTTTGGTTTCATATAAAGGGCTTCCACGGCTCGCACGTTATTTTAACCCCGAACGGAAACGAAGAGCCGACCGACCGCGATTATACCGAGGCGGCTATGCTTGCCGCATATTACAGCGAAAAGCGCGGCAGCAGAAACGTCGAGGTCGATTATACCCGCGTGCGCTGTTTAAAAAAGCCTTCTGGCTCTGCCCCCGGCTTTGTGACATACGAAAAATATTGGTCCGCCGTTGTAGATGCGGTAAATCCGTTTGATTGATTCTCCCAAATTCGCCCCAAAAATGCAAGCATTTTCGGGGACCCCGATCTTCAAGATGCCCGTTCGCTCGCGCAAAGTGCGTGCGCGTCGCTTTGCGACTTGTCCGCACTTTCGGTCATCATAGGTGTTTTTTTCGAGGCACCTGTCCCCGAAAAAAACATTATTCTCATCGTATATTAACCCCCGCACCCCGCAAAACTTTTCATTTACCAACAAATATCTATTATCTATTATCTTTTATCTTTTATCTAAACTATTCCGGGTGCATTTATGAGTTTACTTGAACGTTCGCTTCCGCTTATCGGCGAAGACGGTGCCGAAAAATTGAATAATTCAAGCGTTGCCGTGTTCGGCGTGGGCGGTGTCGGCTCGTGGTGTGCCGAGGCATTGGTGCGGTGCGGTGTCGGAAAAATAACGGTTGTCGACGGCGACACGGTTTCGGAAACCAACCGCAACCGCCAGCTTATTGCGCTTAATTCAACGTTAGGGCGCGAAAAGGCAACGGTTTGTGCCGAACGGTTAAAAGATATTAACCCGAATTGCGAAATTACGGGCATAAATATGTTTTATTCGGCGGAAACGGCGGAAAGCATCAACCTTACGCAGTTTGATTATATCGCCGACTGTATCGACACCGTTACCTCGAAACTTTTGCTTATTCAAAGCGCGAAGCGCGCAAACGTTCCGATAATATCCTCGATGGGTACGGGCAATCGATTAGACCCCTCGCAAATAACCGTAACCGATATTTATAAAACCGAGGGTGACCCCTTGGCGCGCGTTATGCGCAAGGAGCTCCGCGCACGCGGTGTAGATGCTTTAACGGTCGTTTGCTCTACCGAGCCGCCGAGCAAGTGCATAGAAGGCAGGAACGAAATTACAGGGCGCGCCACCCCTTCAAGCGCGGTTTTCGTCCCCGCAACTGCAGGGTTGCGCTTGGCTTATGAGATTGTAAATGCGCTTCTATTTCGATGAAAATATATTATACTTCATTATATAGGTAAAATGTATGGCTAAACAACATTGGAAGGGCGGGGCGAGCGCTTCGCTTTCGAGCAAAAAGCATCTTTTCGCTCGGCTTTTGTGAGCTTCGTTCGCTCGCGCAACATTCGTGCGCGCGGCTTTGCCGCTTGTCCGAATGTTCGAAGCTCCAAGGTATATTTTTCAAGGCACTTGTCCTTGAAAAATATGTTATTCTTCATCATAAAGGTAAATTATGGCTAAACAGCAGTGGAAGGGCGGGGCGTTGCTTGCGCCCGTGCCCGCGGTTTTGGTTTCCTGCGGGAACGGCGAAACCGACAATTTAATAACTATCGGCTGGACGGGAATTTGTGCTACACACCCGCCGAAGCTTTATATTTCGGTGCGCCCCGAGCGTTATTCATACGAAATTATAAAGCAAAGCGGCGAATTCTGCGTTAATCTGCCGAACACCAAAATGGTGCGTGCGCTTGATTTTTGCGGCGTAAGGTCGGGCAAGGATACCGACAAATTCAAGCAAACGGGGCTTACAAAATCCGATTCCTTTGCAGTGGAATGCAAAAGCGTTGCCGAAAGCCCGCTCACGCTTGAATGCAAGGTGGATAAAATAATTCCCCTCGGCTCGCACGATATGTTTATTGCCGATATTGTTGCCGTTTCGGTCGATGAATCGATCATCGACGAAAACGGCAGGCTTATGCTCGAGCGCGCCGAGCTTTTGGCGTATTCGCACGGCGATTACTTTACGCTCGGCAAAAAGATAGGAGATTTCGGTTTCTCGGTGCGCAAAAAGAAAACAGTTGCCAAAAGAAAGAAGGCGCACAAATGAACTCTGTAACTATAATCCACGTAGGCGACTTTAAAGAAAAATATTTTAAAGATGCAGAAGCCGAATATATCAAGCGTTTAAAGGCGTTTTGCGATTACAAAACGGTATGCATAAAAGAGGAATCCTGCTTTGGTGAGGATTCCGAAAAGCTTATTGCCCGCGCGCTTGAAAAGGAAGCCGCATTAATTCGCCAAGCCATACCCAAAAACGCTTTGAAGATCGCGATGTGCATAGAGGGCAAGCAGTTATCGAGCCCCGAGCTGGCAAACGTTTTCGCAAACGAAACACGCCCGATATGCTTTATAATCGGATCTTCGTTCGGGCTCGACGAAGCCTTAAAGCGCGAATGCGATATACGCCTTTCGATGTCGAAAATGACATTCCCCCATATGCTCGCGCGCGTTATGCTTGCCGAGCAGGTCTACCGCGCGTTTGCGATAAACAACGGCAAAAAATACCACAAATAAAAAGACGGCAACAGCCGTCTTTTTTATTTTAGAATTGAAAGCATTAAAACCGTTGCGATAACGTAGGTAAACACGTTTGCGGGCGGGGCGAGCAGAAGCCAAAGGAAAAAACGCGTGTGGCTTTTCTTTCTTTGCGTGGTACTAAACCGCGTTATAAGTATCGCAAGCCCGATAAGCAAAAGGACGCACAAGCCGACGAATATTAAAAACAATACCGAAAGAAACACCAAAAGCCCCAAGCCGCTGTGATAGCCTTCGTCGCCGAGATGCGCGATATCGTAAAGGTGCGATTCTGTTGCGCGGTAAAACAAAAACGCCGAAGGCACAACGAGCGCGGCGATATAGATCGCCTTTAATATATCGAGAAATATATCAATAAATCGGCGTTTCATAGTTTACCAACCTAACTGCGAAAGGATAAATTCGAACCCCTTTTCGACAAGTGAATCGAAAAAGATATCGAAAAGCAGCTGCAAAATCACCGCCACCGCCGCAAAAACGATTGCGATTACGGGTATTTTGCCCGAATATCCAAGCTTTTTTGCCACCGCCGCAAAAACGATCGACAAACAGCCGAACACATAGCAAAGCACCGAGGACACGAAAAACGCCGCCACAGCCAAAACGAGCGACATTACGGCAAGCGTTTTTGCCGCGTTTTTATTATTTTCGGGTAAATTTTTTTGTGAATTCATAGCTTTTCCTTAAAAATTAAGGTTGCTGTAAAACAGCAACCCCTTTTTTGCGTTTTATTTAAAGAATCTGCGGAAAACGGTGTATTCCATAAAATCTTCGATTTCGTAGCCGTATTCAGCCAAAATGCCGAAGCCGATAGCCGCGAAAATAAGATAGATAACAACCAAGCCGAGGCCGATAGCAGAGGTAATGATACCTGCAACCGCAAAGCCGTTCTTCATTCCAGCCTTCTTTGCCTTGCCGTTTGCGCTGCAGGAAAGGATAAGACCTACGATAGCGCAGGGAAGAGCGAGGTAGAAGGTGCACATAAACACGATAGAAGCGATACCGAGGATCATACCTGCGATGCCCATTCCCTTACCGGGAAGTTCGGGGTTGGGAGTAGGATTGTACGAGGGTTGGAAATCGTTTTGGGGTGCCTGATATACAGGCGCTTCGGGCTGTACGGGAGTATCCTGCACAGGAGCTTCCTGCTTTACAGTCTGTTCATTTTCCAAGGGTGCGCCGCAACCTGCACAGAAAGCCGCGCCGTCTGCATTATTTGTTCCGCATTGAGAGCAAAACATAATCATATCCTCCTTAAAGGGTTGTTTGTATTGTAAGTGTAACACACTATTGCGTTAAAATCAATCGTTTTTTTGAACTTTTTTTATATTTTACGTTAAGGTTTTTAAATTATACCGGATTTTTACGAATTCGTCACATCGTAATATCCCATTCCTGCGGGAACGAAATATATATCGCGGTTGCCGAGGTGGGTATTCAGCGACACCAGCGTAAAGCCTTCGTAGCGGTAATCCTTGCTTCCGTCGGGATAGGTGTTAACCGGGAGATCGCCGTTTTCGGCATCCTTTTCCGCCGAAGCGAGGATATCCGAAACGGTTATATCGCCCTCTTTCAACGCCATTTCAAGCATCTTTGAGCTGCCGTCGACCTCTGCCATCATCAAACCGCCGACAACATATACCACGCGTTCATCATCGTAATAAATATATTCGATATTACTGCTTCCGTCGGAGGTATAGGTGAGCTTATATTCGTTCGCGCTCGAGCAGGCAGAAAGCAAAAGGCAGAGTAAGAGCAACGCGGTTAACAGATATTTACGCATCGCTATCCTCCTTCTTGCCCTCTCCGTTAAGCTTTAATTCGGCAAACTGTTCGCGCGTGATAAGGATACTGCGCTTTTTGGTTGCGGCATCGAACTCGCCGATAAAGCCGCGGCGTTCCATTTTATCGATAATTCTCGCCGCGCGTGCATAGCCGAGCGAAAGTCTGCGCTGAAGCAAAGAGGTGGAAACCGTGCCGCACTCTATTGCGACCTCTATTGCATCCATAAACATCGGGTCGGTCTTGTCGTCGCCGTCGTCCGAAGCTTCTGCCGCGGCTGCGCCCTTCTTGCCCTTCATACCGCAAAGCTTTGCTTCCTGCTCGATCTGCTGCATAATACTTTCGTCGTACTGTGCGTGAGCCGCTTCCTTTATAAACTGGGTCACAGCGGCAACCTCGCCCTTACCGTCGACAAACGCGCCCTGAACACGCAAAGGCTTCATCGCACCGACGGGGTAATAAAGCATATCGCCCTTACCGAGCAGCTTTTCCGCGCCCGTCATATCCAAAATCGTACGCGAGTCGACCGCCGAGGTGGTGGTCAACGCGATACGCGAGGGAATGTTTGCCTTGATAAGACCGGTAATAACGTCTACCGAAGGTCTTTGAGTACCGATAACAAGATGTATGCCCGCCGCACGCGCCTTTTGTGCAAGGCGGCAAACCGAGGTTTCAACGTCGTCGGGTGCCGTCATCATCAAATCGGCAAACTCGTCGATGAAAATAACTATCTGAGGAAGGAGTGCACGCTCGGGGTCGTTTGCGACCGCGTTGTTATAGCCCATAAGGTCGCGCGCGCCGACTTCTTGAATAAGTCTGTAACGGTTTTCCATTTCGGTGCACGCCCAATTAAGCGTACCCGCCGCATTCTTAGGATCGTTGATAACCGGCACCAAAAGATGCGGAATATCCTTATAGTCCGAAAATTCAACCGTTTTCGGGTCGATAAGTATAAGCTTTACGTCGTTGGGGTGGTTGCGGTAAAGCAGAGAGATAATAAGCGAGTTAATGCACACCGATTTACCCTGACCCGTTGCGCCTGCAACGAGAAGGTGGGGCATTTTCGCAATATCGAGATAAACGGGGCTACCCGCAACGTCTTCGCCGAGCGCGCAGAAAAGTCTGCTCTTATTCTCGCGGAAGACGGGGTTATCGATAAGCCCGCGCAAACGCACGGTCGAGGTGGATTTGTTCGGTATTTCAACACCCACCGCCGCCTTGCCGGGAATATTTTCTATTCTTACCGCCGTTGCCGCAAGGTGAAGCGCGATATCCTCGGAAAGGTTTGCTATCGCCTTTACTCTTACACCCGTTTCAGGCTGAAGCTCGTAGCGGGTAACGGTAGGACCGTAGGTGGAATTAACCACCTTTGCCTTAACGTTGAAGCTTGCAAGCACCTCTTCCAATTTACGGCTGGTGCGCTCGACCTCCGCTCCCGTAGGGCCGCCCGCACCGTTAGCGGTATCTGCCGTAAGCAAAGATATGGGCGGGAACACGTAGGGGGTGTCTTCGACAGGCTCTAAACAAAGCTCTTCGTCTTCGGTTTCTTCTATAATTTCGGGTATGGTTTCGGGAATATCTTCGGGAATCGGGTCGGGCTCGAAGGGGAGCTCGTCCTGATTTGCCTGCGGGTCCTCGGGAAGCTCCGCACCGATTTCGGTATCGCTCTTCGCGTCGTATTCCAAAAGTGTTTTAAAATCGTCGTCTTCATCCGAAGCGGGGTCTTCGGGAAGCGGCTCGGTAATATCCTCTGTGGGCTCTTCCTTCTTTTTGCGCCTCGGTGCAGGCTCGGGAATCGGGTCGGGCTCTTCCTCGCGCGCTTCCTTTGCACGCTCCGCCGCATCGCGGAAATAGTTGACTATCGCCATAACTGTATCCTTCGGCGTTGCTCCGCAAAGCAACACGGTACAGATAAATATGCCCAATATCGCAAGCACCATAGAAGCGGTCGCGCCGATAAGCTTTATAAACATCACAGCCACCGCGCCGCTGACAAGGCCTGCGCTCTGAAGCTCTATTCCCTTCGGGTAAAGCTCGCGCAGTGCCATATCGTCGCCGCCTGCGACAGCAACCTGCACAACTATCGATATGAACACGAATTCAAGGAAATAAAGCAGATATTTTATTCTTGCCACGTTGTTTTCGTGATCTCTGCTCCACAAAATATCGATAATAAGTATGAGAAACGGAACAACGTAATACATCGGTCCGAAAAGGCCCTTTAAAAACGAGGAGATCGCGCCTCCGAACCAGCCGTTATTCATAAACGGAAAAAAGGTAAGTATTATATAAAACGCGACAAAGCCGACCGCCCAACGGATTATTTCCGAACGGTCGACCTTTATCTCCTTTTGCTTGGAGCCCGATGTTTTTTTGGTATTTGTTTTATTCGTCTTGCTTTTTTTCTTATCTGCCACTTCAGACTCCTTTTACATCAACACGTCCGCCGCTATCGCGACAACGCCTATTATTATGCAGTAGACCGCGAAAAAGGTGAAGCTTTTGTTTTTGGTGAGATACTGCAAAAGCTTTATCGCGAAAAATCCGACAACCGCCGCGGTCACGGCGCCCGCAAGCACGGATGCAAGCATCGATGCCGAAACGCCCTCCTCGAACATATCGGGCAATTCGGTTACGCAAGCGCCCAATATTGCGGGTATCGACATTAAAAACGAAAATCTTACAGCCTCTTCGCGGTTATAGCCGAACACTCTGCCGCCCGTAATTGTCGAGCCCGAGCGCGAAATACCCGGAAGTATGCCGAGCAATGCCTGCATAACGCCCACACCGAGCGGACGCAGATAGCCGCCGTTTTCTGCGGTTACGTTACTACTTTTTAAACGGTCGCTCGCCACGAGCATAGCACCGTTGAATATAAGCAATATTCCTATTGCCCACGAAATGCCGCTCAACGCCTCTACCGCTTCGTCAAGTCCCAAAAGCTTTACGGGTATAAGCGGAAGCGTTGCAACGCAAAGCATTAAAAACAGCCTTTCGCCGCTTGTGAGTCCCTGCTTTATTTTGCCGGTGAACAGTTTTTTTACAAGCGAAAAGAAGCCCTTTATAAGCATAAGCACGTCCTTGCGGAATACTATACACACCGAAACAAGGGTCGCAAGGTGAAGCGCGATATTGAACGTAAAGCTGCTTTCGGTCTGTGTGCCGAAAAAGTTCTGCGCCAGCGCAAGATGCCCCGAGCTCGATATCGGCAAAAATTCGGCTATGCCCTGAATTATTCCGTATATTATCGCTTCGAAAATCCCCATTGGCTTTCTCCTTTTTTAGTTTCGCAGTGTATGTGATTGTAAATTTATACGTTCAACCACGCGAACCTTAGGGGTCTTGAATACGTAGATTCGTATGTTTGAACACACAAACTTTTAAAAATGTTGTTGTCTGCTCCCGCCAAAAACGGCGGGAGCAGATAGGTTTAAGCTATTGCTTATTATTGAAAATCAAGCGAATCGAGCATATCCTGAAGCTCGGTTTCTGCCTTTGTAAGCACCGATTCGAAGCGCGAAGCAACGTTTTGGTCGAGAAGCATATACTGACCCATAATGCCGCCCCAGCCGTATGCACAGCCAAGGTCGAAAGTGCGCGAATCGAAGATAAGATCAAGCATTTCGCCCGATTCGTCATCGCGCGAGTCGCGGTATTTAAGCTGAACGTCGTAATATGCGGGGGTTACGAGGTGCATCGAGTATTCCGAAATTGCCGAAATAACCGTACCGAGTTCGTTAAGACTTTCCGCGGTGTGGGTAACGGGAAGGAACATAACCGAAGCGTTATCGCGCGAAACGGTGTGGTAATATCTGTCCTGAGTTTCATAATACTTGGGCATAGGAAGTATGCCGAATTCGTCTTCCATCTGACGGAAGGACGCAACGTTGATAAGACCGCACATATAGAAAAGCTCTCTGCCTTCTACGAACGACTTATGTACCGTGGATTCCCAAACGTTCTGGGGAGCGGGATACTTTGCTTCGTATTTGGGGCTGTTCGCCACCATAACGATATTTTCGTTATTATAGAATTCAAGCACGTCGCCGAGAATGGTGTAGGTCGCTTCGGTTTCCTTGGAAAGGGTAAGATAGGGAAGATCGTTTTCGTCCTTCTGCGCAATCTTTTGACCTGCCGCTACAAGGTGAACGTAAATGTTGTAGGTTTCGGTGCCGAATGCCCAGGTATCGAATTCATCGAGAACGCCGTCGCCCGTCGAATCGTAGGTAACCTTGTTTTCGGTGCAGATTTCCACAAGCTTATCGTAGGTCCACTTATTATCCTTTACGAGCTGATAAAAGTCCTCTTCGATATTGAGCTTGCTTTTGAGGTTTTTATTGAAAAGAATACACCAAGTACCCTGATCGTCGTAGGTATTGATGTCGCCGCAAGCATAGAAAACCTTACCTGCGATAGAAAGGTCTTCCACGGCGTTTTTGTCCCACCAAGGCTTCGAAAGGTCGATAGTTTCTACCGAGTTAAGGTCGACTATCATATCCTCGAGCGCCAAGGTAGATGCTCTGCCGAGAGAATCGAAGCAGATATCGTAGGTGTGAAGACCCGAGGAGACCTGATTTTTAATAAGGTCGGGAACGTTGGTCGAGGTGGAAGCATCGCTTACCATTTCGCCCTTGATGGTGCAGTTGTAGGTGGTTTCGATATAATCGACAACCTGCTTCTTTGCATCGTCCACCGACGAGGGGTTTTCCTCTTCGTAAATAATTTCACCCGTATAGCCGAGTATTGAGGTAGAGCCCGCGCCGAAATGATGGCAAAGCACGTTTATTTCCCTGCCGCCAAGGTCGATAACGGGTGTTGTAAGAGCAATGCCCTTTGATTCTTCGGATACCGAGGAATCCTCTTCACCGCCGTTGCACGCCGCCATAAGCGGAACGAGCATAACGATAGCGAGAAGGCAAATCAAAAACTTTTTCATAACAGTTCCTTTCGCTGTCACAACAGGCAATTTTCCATATTAATGCCGTGTTAATGTATAATATTCTATATTATAGCGTTATATTCTTTAATTGTCAAGCGCGGAGGCAAAACAATTCGATTGACAAAACGGCGATATTGGTGTATAATCGTTTAGAAACACAGTTAAAAGGAGATGAGGTCTTGTCCTCTGCATTTAAGAATTTTTTCATAACCTTCGCTATATGCTTATTAGTGTTCGGTTTTGTTGGACTTAAATTTGTTTACCCGTGGGTGTCCGAAATAGTCAATTTCGAGGATTTGGGCGAAGACGTATCGGGTGATACGAGCGAAGACGTATCGGGCGATACGAGTGAAGATACTTCGACTCCTATCGTCGTCCCCGACGATTTCGACGAAAACGGCGACGTTTTTACAGCCGTTATTATGTGCGTCGATTCGAAGGGCAGTGCGATAAACACCCTCTTTGTCGATTCGAACGGAAAATCCAAGCAGTTTATTTACTGCCCCATTCCCTCTTCGGTTAAAAACTACAACGAAGCGGGAACGATCATGCCTGTCGGCGACCTTTTTGCCACAATGACGCCCGAAACGGTATGTCAAACCGTTTCTTCCATGACGGGTATCGAAACAAAATACTGCCTGCGCTTCAACCGCGAAGGCGTGCGCACTATGGCGGCGCTTATCCCCGGTGTGAGCGTTACCCTTAACGAAGATATTATAATCGTCAACCCCGCCTATGCCGATTACGTTCCCGTTGTCGGTCAGCCTTATCCCGACGATTATTACATTACCATTTCGAACGTCGACGGCAGAGTGCTTTTGAACGAACAGCTAAACGGCAAATCCAAGCTCGATTGGCTGCTTGAATATAACCCCTCGACCGACGGCAGCGAATACAACGCGCTCTACTCGCTTATCGCAAAATCCGTAGTGAAGCAATTCTTTGCCAACGAAAGCGCAATGAAGAGCACCGAAACGATGTCGAAGCTGCTTAACTGCTGCGAAACCAACCTTACTCTCGACGCCGCAAGCGGTCATCTCGAAACGATTTTCTCTTACGATAATTTCCAACTCCACGAAACCACCTACCCCTCGAACTGGGAGACTGCGGTGGTTAAACTGCGCGAACTCGACGGAAGCTACAACAGATAACGGAGGTACAAAATGAAGAAAAATTACTCTCCTGCAACAAAATGCATACATTCGGGCTACGAGCCCGCAAACGGCGAGCCTCTTGCCTTGCCGATATATCAAAGCACGACCTATTCCTATTCCTCTCCCACCGAAATAGGCAAGCTTTTCGACCTTACCGCCGACGGCCATATGTATTCGCGCATATCCAACCCCACGGTTGCCTGCGTTGAAAGCAAGATCGCAGATCTCGAAGGCGGCATCGGCGCGCTTTGCACAAGCTCGGGTCAGGCGGCAAGCTTCCTTGCTATTGCAAACATCGCTTCGGCGGGCGACCACATTCTCGTTTCCTCGAAAATCTACGGCGGCACGACAAACCTTTTCAACGTAACGCTTCGCCGCTTCGGTATCGATTGCACCTTCTTTGATCAGGATATTACGAGCGAAGAGCTTTCTTCGATGATACAGCCCAACACCAAGCTTATTTTCGGCGAAACTATTGCAAACCCCGCGCTTTCGGTATTCGATACCGAACGTATTGCAAAGGTCGCGCATAACGCGGGCATTCCGCTTATTATCGATAACACCTTTGCGACCGGCGTGCTTTGCAGACCTATCGATTTCGGCGCGGATATCGTTGTGCTTTCCACCACCAAATATATGGACGGCCACGCGGTACAGCTCGGCGGCTGTGTTGTCGACAGCGGCAACTTCGATTGGACCCAAAACGACAAATTCCAAGGCCTTTGCACTCCCGACGAATCCTACCACGGCATTGTTTATACCGAATCCTTCGGCAAGCTCGCGTATATTACCAAAATGCGCGTTCAGCTTATGCGTGATTTCGGCGTATATCCCTCCGCGCAGGCGGCGTTTTTGCTCGACCTCGGTATGCAAACGCTCGACGTGCGCCTTGCACGCCATTGTGAAAACGCGCTTACCGTTGCAAAGTTTTTGGAAGAAAGCGGCTATGCCGAATACGTTAACTACGCAGGGCTTGAAAGCAACAAATACAATTCTCTTGCAAAGAAATATCTGCCCAAGGGCTGCTGCGGCGTGGTTTCGTTCTGCATAAAGGGCGGCAGAGAAAAAGCGGAAAGGTTTATGAATTCGCTTTCGCTGTTCGTTAACGCGGTGCACGTTGCCACCGTGCATTCCTGCGTGCTTCATCCCGCAAGCTCGACACACCGTCAGTTAAGCGACGAAATGCTTGTTAAAGCGGGCATCGATGCGGGCCTTATCCGCATTTCTGTCGGTATCGAGGATATAAACGATATTCTTGCCGACCTTAAACAGGCACTCGAAAAGGCGTTTGAATAGTCGTTTTTTCGAAAACTTTATGTAATTTCTAGAAAACGCGAAATAGCCTATTGAAATTTATAAATTTATGTGTTATAACGTAAGTAATAAATACGGAGGTGTTTACTTATGGCATATTCTATCGTTAACGAAACCTGCATCGGTTGCGGCACCTGCGAGGCAGAATGCCCCGTAAGCGCTATCACCGTTGGTGATGACGGCAAGTACGTGATCGACGCAGAACTTTGCATCGAATGCGGCGCATGCGCAGGCGTATGTCCCGTTGATGCTCCTCAGGCGTAAATCAAGGGCCAAACCCGATAATGCGTTCATAGGTCGATCCCTATGGGCGCATTATTGTTATTCTGCGGTTTTTTGCCATTTTGCGGCGATAGCCGAATATGTAAACAAATTGTAAAAACGCAGTTTATTTTGAAACTTTTTAGCATAAACGTAGTTTAATAATATAGAGCATATTTGCGGGGGTAGCCTATGAGCGCGACACGCACAAACAAAATAAACGCAGATATTATTCTGCGCGAGCCCGAAGGCGGAATACGCTTCGGGACAGACGCGCTTCTGCTTGCCGATTTTGCAGCTAACGTCCGCAAGGGGCTTTGCATCGACCTCGGCACGGGGTCGGGCGTTATTCCTTTACTTATGCTCGCTTCGGGCAGCGGTGCGAATTTTTGCGGACTTGAGCTCCAGCCCGAATATGCAAATATTGCCCGCGAAAATGCAAAAAGCAACGGCTTTGACGGCAGATTTAATATAATCTGCGGCAGCGCGGCGGATTTTAAAAGCCTTTTCGAAAGCGGCAGGGCGGATTACGTGATTACCAACCCGCCGTATATGCGTGCCGATTGCGGTGCCGAAAACGAATCGACTCCCCTTAACATAGCGCGCCGCGAGGTATCGGGCGGGATAGAAATGTTTTGCGAAGCGGCTTCGTGGTGCTTAAAAAGCGGGGGAAGCTTTTTTGCGGTCTATCGCCCCGACAGGCTTGTAAACCTGCTTTGCGCTATGCGCAACAACCGTATAGAGCCGAAACGTCTGCGCGCCGTTGTGCCGTCTGTCGGCAAAAAGCCCTCGTTAATACTCGTCGAGGGGCGCAAAGACGGCCGCGAGGGGCTTGTTTACGAAAACGACCTTATTATTTACAACGACGAAACGCATACCTCGCAAACCGAGGAAATGCAAAAAATATACGAAAGATTTTAAGTTTTTTTGAAAATGGCAAAAAGAAGCTTGGCATTAATTTTAATAGTGCTCACCCTTCTGCCTGCGCTTGTTTACGCAGGGGGTGTTCTTTTTGCGTCTGTTTCGCCCTTTGAACGGCACGACGATGAGCGCGAAGCGGCTATTTCGGCGGCATTGGGCAACGAAAAGCCCGAAAGCGAAAAAGCCGAGCCGTTGCCCGAAAGCAAGCGCTATATCGTCCAATTCAAAAAGGACGCAGAGCTTAAAAGCATAGAGCTTGCGCTTAAGGATATGCCCTATCGCCTGCTTGCCGAAAGCGAGCAAAGGCTTTTTGCGGTTTCTGCCGAAAGCAAAAGCTTTTTTGCCGAAAATTCGGATATTATCGATTATTACGAGCCCGATTTAGAGCGCGAATCGCTTGCAACAACCAACGATCCCGTCACACTTCCCGTTTATGAATCGGCGGGAATAATTCAGGCGTGGGACAGCGTAAAGGCAAGCGACAGCATTATCGTTGCCGTGCTTGATACCGGCGTTGACCGCAGGCACGAGGACCTTGCGGGCATAAACCTTCTTCCCGGCTACGACGCGGTTGAAAAGACCGCGGGAGTTGATTCCGACAGCGTCGGACACGGCACGGGTGTTATCGGAATTATCGCCGCGCAGGCGGATAACGGCATAGGTATTGCGGGCGTGGCGCACGGCGTTACGGTGTTGCCGATAAAGGTTTCGGCGAGCAGTACAACCATTTATTCCTCCGACCTTATCGCGGGGATTCGCTTCGCGGCGGACGCGGGCGCAAAGATAATAAATATGTCTGTCGGCGGATATTCCTACTCCATTGCAGAGCAGGAGGCAGTCAACTATGCCGCGGAAAAGGGTTGTATTCTTATTTCGGCATCGGGCAACGGCGGCAACCGCCCCTATGCCGACCAAAAGAGCTACCCCGCCTCCTACGATAACGTAATTTCGGTTGCATCCTGTAACGAAAACGGCGAAAGAAGCGATTTTTCGCAGTATAACGAAGCTGTCGACGTTGCGGTGAACGGCGAAATGCTTACGCTTCCCTACGTCGACGAGCTCGGTGCATCGGTTTACCGCACCGATTCGGGCACAAGCTATTCCTGCGCGATAGTCAGCGGCATAGCCGCGCTTGCGGCGACCCGCGCGGGCGACGTGCGCTTTGGCGGCGAGGAATTTCTCGCGCTTATTATCGACACCTGCAACATCAACCGCAACGACGAGCTTGGCTACGGCGTGATAAACGCAGACGCAATAGTTCAAAACGCCGGTCTTCCCATAATTACGGGAGCCGCAAACCGCGGCAGATATTCCGACAGAGTTCGTATCGGCTTTAACCGCGGCACAGCGATTCTTGACGGCGAGCCGTTCGAGGACGGAGAAACCGTAAGAGCCACGGGCAAGCACACGCTTGTGGTTACCGACGGCGAAAACCAAAAAACCATTACCTTTAACCTCGATTACGACCCGCTTTCCTTTAAATTCAAGGAAACTGCCGCCTTTTCTTATTTTGAATTCGACCGCGGAAGCGCGCTTCTCGACGGATTCCCCTACACTTCGGGCGAACACATTTCCACCACGGGCAGGCACGAATTTTTGCTTTCCGACGGCGAGGAAACGATAGAAAAAACCGTTTATCTGCAATATGCTCTCCCAACGGTCTACGGAATAGAAAACGGCGGTGTTTACAATACCCCCGTTGAAATACGCATAATCGGCGACGGCAAGGCAGAGCTCGACGGCAGAGAAATATACGGCGAAGCCGCCGTATGCGAAAGCGGCGTTCACACCCTTACCGTAACAAGCGGAAACGGCGCGGTTACCGAGGAATACAGCTTTGAAATAAGCTTCCCCAACGCGACCGTTTATAATATGGACTACCAAAACGCAACCGCCGCGATCGACGAAGCAAACCAATATTTTTGTCTTTACGGCGAATCGTTGGTGGGCGCACGTGTTTACGATATAAATTCCCCCGAGCAATATGCGCATTTTCTGCCTATCGGCACGGTATATAGCCACGCATTCACCGAAGATTATCTTATTTTCTTCAGCGAAAACGGAATTACCCTGCTTGACCGCGCAAACGCGCAAAACGGCGAAGCGGCGTGCGAAACGCTCGGCTTTATCGGCGATGCAAGCCGTTACCTATACGCCGATGGCGAAATATACGGCTTCGGAAACGGCGTAATGCGCAAAATATCGCTCGACGGAGGCTTTGAGGATATACGCAATTTCGATTTCGACGTCGAGGTTGCCTATTATGCAAACGGGCTGTTCTGTCTGCTTGCCCCCTCGTCCGACCGGCTTGCCCACATTTACGACCCCGCGACCGACACGCTCACGGTGTTCGATATCGGATTTTCCGCGGACGGGCTCCCTCTCTGCTTCGGCGAAGGCTATCTTGCGGCAGGCAATCGACTTATCGATATTTCAAGCGGCGAAACCGTGCTTGAATTCTGCTCGTATTCGGCAGTTGCAATAGAAAACGAGCTTCTTTACACCGAAAACCGTATTATCGATATTGACTCTGGCAAAGAGCTGGGAAGCTTCGCAAACCCCGTTTCGGATATCTGCGTGACCGAGCTCGGTGTTTACCTTTTCGGCACCGACGCTTTGATGACCTTTATCGCAACAGGCGAGGAAGGCGTTGCGGCTTACGGTGCGGCGGAAAGGCTCGATACCGCAATTTCCCCCTCCGAAACCATTAACCCCTACCGCACAGACGCATTCTATTCCTGCCATTCCGAAATACTTTCGGCAAAGGCAAGCGGCGACGATATTTACTTTATAGTTTCCGACAGAAACGCGCTTTTCGGCTTTTCGACCGAAAGTTTTACCGAATACCCCGCAGTACCGCTTAAATTCTCGCCCAAGCAGATATTTATTTCGGGCGGATATATAACAGTGACCTTCGAAAACTGCCCGACGGTATATCTTGCGCCCGAAAACGCTGTCGGTGAGGGCGTATATATAACCCTTCCTGCGGTTTGTGAATCCGCCGCGGTGGCAAACGGCAGGCTATATGCCGTTTCGGGCGGAAGAATAGTTCACTGTCTGCCCGACGGAAGCGAAGCCGTGGTAACCTCTATGCTCGCAAGCCGTATCGACAGCGACGGCGAACGTATTTACGCAATCGCCTACAACAAATTCACGGTATATAACAGCGACCTGACCCGCATAAACGGTATCGAAACCGACGCGGAATATTTCACACTCGGAAGCGGTGTTGCGGTAGGAAACGTTATATACGACCGTACCCTTACGGGCGAATTCGCACGAATCGAGGAACACGTTATTGCGATACAAGGCAACGCAATAATCACCGAAAACGGGGTTTACGACCTTTCGCGCCGGCAATATATAGGCTCGCTCGGTGTAGAAGACGTTTCCGCCGTTGCGATAACCGAAAGCAACGCCGTTGTTTCGTTCGGGAATTCGCTTATTTCGGTTTGCAGCTTCGGCAACGGTGTTCCCATAACGCAAACGCCCGATATACGCGGCGTGACCGAGGGTAGCATTTATATCGACAGCGTTGTAATCGAATACGCTCACGGAATAGGCTATCTCGACGGCGAGCTATTCGAATCGGGCTCTGCCGCAAGCGGCGCGGGCAAGCACACCTTCCTCGTTTCGCTCCCCTGCGGGCAAAGCGTTTCGATCGATTTCACGATAGAAGCGAATATCGAATCGATAGAATTTCTGATAAGCGACAGAACGATGTCTGTCGGCGAAACCGTAACCTTGCGCGTTAAATATCTGCCCGACGGCGCAAGCTCGGTGCCCGTAACCTTCAAATGCGATTCCGAGGGAATAACCGTTGGCGAAATGGGCGAAATTACTGCGAACGCGGTCGGTGTTTACACCGTAACCGCCGAAGCGGTTACCGATTACGGAATTTTTGCCGCAAGCTGTAAAATCACCGTTCGTGACGACCTTATAATCTTTAAAGATGAAAGCGGCTTGCGCATCGACCGCAACAACGGATTTGTTTTCGGCGTTGCCCCCGCAACCGACGCGAAAACGCTTCTTTCTATGCTTAACAATCCCAAAAATGCAACCGTTACCGATGCGAACGGTATTACGATAAGCGGAGCTGTCGGCACGGGTTGCAAAATAACGCTTTCGAGCAACGGCGAAATAACCGATACGCTTACAGTTATCGTCGCAGGGGATTGCGACGGCGACGGATATATAACCGCCTACGACCTTTACCTGCTCGAGCGCATATTGCGCGGATACAGCTACGATATTTCATTCAGCACCGCGGCGGACATCGACGGCAACGGCATAACCGCCGACAACGATTACCGCGCGCTCAAAAATATGCTTCTTCGCCCCGAAGGCAATATTTCGACAGTACCTGAGGAAAACCTTTTCGGCTTAAGCTCGGTGCAGACGTTCACCTATATCGAAAGCGGCTCGATTATCGACGTTGCCGTTTGTATAAGCGGTTGCAAATACGCCCGCGGTGTTTCGGGCATAATCGATGTAGGCGAAGGGCTTGAATTTACAGAAGCCGAGGCTATGGGCTGGGAAATCGGCGCAAAGGACCTCGGAAACGGAAAAATAAGCTTTTATGCCCACGGCGACAACGGCGAAAATTGCGAAAAGGCGTTTAAGGTGCTGCTAAACCTGCGCTTCCGCGTTACCGCCGAAGCGGGAAGCACGTTATCCTTCTCGTCCGAAGGCTTTACCGCCTCGTTTGCCGACGGTTGCAAGACCGTTCGGTTTGAAGGCTTGAACAGCTTTGTTTACGGCGCGCACGAGGGCGAGCTGAACATTGAATTCCACAACGCGAAAAGCTTTAGCTTCGACCCCGAAAAGCTGAAATATACTGCGGTTATCCCCTATAACAGCGCGCTTGCCGACATATCGGTGACCCGCCCGCAGGGATATACGGTTTCGGTTTCGGATACCGTTATTCCCGATTCTGGAAGCGGAAACGTAAGCATAAGCGTGACCGACGAAAAGGGCTCGACCACCCTTTACACGATACGCGTCCGCCGCGACGATGAGCCGCATTTCGACACCAACTGCCGTCTTGCCACCTTGGAAATCGAGGGGCAACGGTTGCAGCCGCAGTTCGACCCCGATATTCTCGAATATTCGGTTTCGGTGCCCTACGGTACCGAAAAAATTAACCTTTACTGCGTTGCTCAAAGCCCGAGCGCGCGCGTGATAATCGGCGACACCTCGCTTAAAGGCGAAACCACCCCGATAACCATAACCGTCGGCTCGCCCGACGGCGAATCGCTCACCTATACCGTTTACGTAACTATTCTGCCGCCTGACGAGGAAAGCAACGACGAATCGCTTCCCGAGGACGACAGCGATGGATTCCCCGTCGGTACGGTGCTCGCAGTAATCGGCGCGCTTACTGCCGCCGCGGCGATAATCACGGTATATATCAAGCTCGCCAAACGCGACGAGGAACTGCGCAAAGAGGAATAAGCGAAAATAGGTTTGAGGCTGTGCCTCAACTCCACCTAAGAAATCAAAGATTTTTGAAAAGAGAGCTTGAGAGAAAAACTTTTTGCAAAAAGTTTTTCTCTCAATTTCCGTTATCTACAAAAAGACAAATAAAAAGGACAGAGAAGCAAAATCTCTGTCCTTTGATTTTTATTTATCCTCTAATTTTTTAAGGTCTTCGCTTACGTCGTCTTTGACCTTGATCATACCGAGCGCTTTAAGCTCGCTCTTGCCGAATATTTTTATCGACTGGTCGTTATTCATTTTAACCTTTATCTTACCCGTCAAGAAGCTGCTTTCCACGATAACGCCTCTGCCCTTGGGGGTATCGACGATAGTATCTACCTTCGGGAAGGTGGCGTATTCACGCTCGTAGGTATCGTGCTCGAAGCGCAGACAGCACATAAGTCTGCCGCAGGAGCCGCTTATTTTCGAGGAAGAGAGCGAAAGGTTTTGCTCCTTCGCCATTTTTATCGAAACCTGCGTAAAATCGGGAAGGAAGGTGTTACAGCAGAACGGTCTGCCGCAGCTGCCCAAGCCGCCGAAGAGCTTTGCTTCGTCGCGCACGCCTATTTGGCGAAGCTCGATTCTTGTGCGGAAAACGCCCGCAAGGTCCTTTACAAGCTCGCGGAAATCGACTCTGCCGTCGGCGGTGAAATAGAAGCAAAGCTTTGCGTTGTCGTGGGTATATTCAACGTCGACAAGCTGCATATCCAAGCCGTTTTTGGTAACCTTTTCGTGCCAGATCGGCTTTGCGCTTTCTTCCAACTTACGGTTTTCGGCGTTGCGTTCGTCGTCTTCCTTGGTCGCCTTGCGCAAAACCGGCTTTAACGGGAACACAACCTCGGATTCGCCGACCATTTTATTGCCGAGCGCAACCTCGCCGTATTCGACTCCGCGCACGGTTTCGACGATAGCGTGTTCGCCCTTTTCGAATTTAATATCGAGCGGCGAGAAATAATATATCTTACTGCCGTTGCGGAACTTTATGCCGACAACCTCGATGGTTTTCGGCTCCTCCTCCTTTTCCTCGGCAGGAAGCGGCTCGTAATCGAACATATACTTGCGTTCGGGCTCGGGCTCGGGAGTAAAGCCTGTGCCGTTTTGCACCTCGGGACGCTCGGGTCTTTTCTTTTTATTGTTGCGGTCCTGACGGTTTTCGCGGTTTTCACGAGGCTCGCGGTTTTCGCGGATTTCCTCGGGCGCGGTGCTTGCAGCAGCGGGCGCGCTCTGTTCGTTATTTTCGGCAGGAACGGTATTTTCGGGCTTGGTTTTCGGTTTTTTGCCGTAATGCTTATTGTTTCTGCGGCGGTGGTTGTTGCGGTTGTTGCCGTAATGCCCGCCCTTTCCGCCGTGATTTTCGCGTTTTTCGGTATTGTTTCCGTTGTTATTTTCCATAACCTTAACTCCTGTATCTATCTTGTTGCCGCGCTTAAAAGTTCGACCGAGAGTTTGGTCGCCGCGGCGGTAACGTTTGCATTGTTATCGAGCGCTGTCATACACGCAAACGAAGCTTCGCCCATTCGCGCAAGCGCTTTCTTCGATGCGTTCTTTATCAGCCCGATCAGTTCGTCGTTTTGCGGTATATGCGCCGAAGCCACGCCGTATTTGAATTTTTGCGCTTCGTTTATAAGCAGGCAAAATTCATAAAGTATGCCGACAAGCTGTTCCCTTTTGTATTTCGGGAGCAAAAGCGAGCTCATAAGCTCGTAATTTTGCTTTAAAAGCGCGGTTTGAAGCAGCTTTTCCGCCTTTGCGCGTAATGCCGCGCTTTCCTTCGAAAGGTATTTTACCGCACTTCCGAAATTGCCGCGCGCAATATCGAGCACGTTTTTAAGCTCGCGCTCCTTGAGCTCGGGAAAGCGTTCGCGAAGCCGTTCGGCAATTTCGCTGTCGCGCATACCGTCTAAATGAATTCTTTGTGCGCGGGAAAGCACGGTCGGCAAAAGCGACGAACGGCTTTCGGTAAGCAAAAATATGGTAACGCTTTCGGGCGGCTCTTCAAAAAGCTTTAACAGCGCGTTTTGCGAATCCTCGCGCAGCTTGCCCGCGTTGTTAACGATAAACACCTGTCTGTCGGAATCGTTCGGCTTTAAAAACGAACGCCTTATAAGCTCGCGCACGTCGGCAATCGCCGCCGCCTTTTCGCGGCCTATAATATAAACGTCGGGATGCTCGCCCGAGATGAGCTTGCGGCAGCTTTGGCAATAGCCGCAGGGCTTTTTTGCTTCGGTACAAAGAAGCGTGCGCGCGCATTCAAGCGCAAAATCCAGCTTTCCGATACCCGAATCGCCGTCGACGATATATGCGTGCGAGCAAAGGCCGCTATTCGCTTTTTGCGAAAAAAGCCTTAATTCATCGCTGTTATACACCGTCAACCCCTCCAAACTATTTTTGCTCATTATTATCATAACACAAAACTTTCGATATGAAAAGAGATTTTTGCAAAAATAATTTGACAAATGCGTAAAAAAGTTATAAACTTAATTAGTTATAAAAGATAAAATGTATTACTATGCGTATTTCTCGGAAAGCGAGGTACTTGTATATGAGCATTATCGTTGGTATCGACGTCGGCGGGAGCACAACGAAGATAGTCGGCTTTGACGGCGAAAGGCTTCTTGCGCCCGTGCTTGTAAAGGCGAACGACCCTATCGCTTCGGTTTACGGCGGGTTTGGAAAATTTACCACCGACAATAAAATTGCCCTTTCGAGCATCGAAAAGGTTATGGTAACGGGTGTAGGCTCGTCCTTCCTCGGCGATAATATATACGGCATCGAAACCGTGCACGTTAACGAATTTATCGCAAACGGCAAGGGAGGTCTGTATTTAAGCGGGCTTGATGAGGCTATCGTTGTCAGTATGGGCACCGGCACGTCGTTTGTTTATTCGAATGCAACCGCGGGCGAGCACAGCTATCTCGGCGGTACGGGCGTAGGCGGCGGCACGCTTATCGGTCTTTCCGACAGGCTTTTGGGCATACGCTCGGTGCAAAACATTGCAAATCTTGCGCTTGAGGGCGACCTGAACAATATCGACCTTCGCATCTCCGATATTACCGAGCACGACATAATTCCCACTCTTTCGAGCAACGCGACTGCGGCAAACTTCGGCAAGGTGAGCGACCTCGCCTCGCGCGAGGATATTGCGCTGGGCCTTGTAAATATGGTTTTCGAAACCATCGCGATGCTTGCCATATTCTCCGCGCGAATGAAAAATATTAAAAACATCGTGCTTGTCGGCAACCTTTCTGTTCTTCCTCAAGCACCCGTTATATTCGCAGAGCTTGAAAAAATGTTCGACGTGAAGATATGTATTCCCGAAAACTCGGCGTACGGCACGGTAATCGGTGCCGCGCTCGAGGGCTTGGGCAGATAACACCCGAAAGGATATAAAAATGGCTGAAAACCACCGCTGGAACAAAAAAATATTCGCAATGCTGCTTACCGAGGCAAAGGGTGTGCGCTCGTGGCGTCAGTTCGCCGCAGATTGCGATATAAGCTACGTTCAAATGCGCAAGCTTGCGCTCGGAACGCAGGAAAATCCCCCGCGTCCCAAGCTTATACGCAAGGTCGCGCTTCACGCCTTCGGCGAAATCGATTTAGAGGATCTGATGTTCGCCGCAGGTATTCATACGAGCGACACGATGACGCTCCGCGAGAATGCGGAGGTTACCGAAAGTCCTATCGACAAATATCGCTCGCTTCCCTCGAAGGAGCGTAAAACCGTGGATAAATTTATCGAATTTTTGCTTGAAGACGTAAAAAAGGGCAATTTCGAACGCTAAAACAAAAGCAAAAACGCGATAATAAGCACAAAAATATCGTTTTCGCCCTCGGAATCGAGCAACAAAAGCAGCCCTATTCCTATAAGTATTAAATCGTCGAGCTTTAAATCCCGCAAAAAATCAAGCCGCAAGCCCTTTTGCTTTTCCTGCTTGACCGAAATTTCACCATTTTGCGGCGATTCGAAAACAGGCTCGCGGTGAGCTTCGGTTTTTTCGCGGTTTTCGCGGTTTTCGTTGTATTCGCGCTCCATATTGTAAAGCTGACCTTCGCTTTTTATTCCGCCGAAATCTCTGCTATACACAAAAACGCCTCACTTTCTGAAATTTTTCATTACCGACGCAAGCGCAAGCGCGCGGGTGAGCGCATCGAGCCTTTCGCGCTTTTCCTCGCGCAGGAGCGGCTTTAACGAGTAAAGCAAGGCTATACGCGGGTCGCTTTGCCGTTCAAAACCCTGCGAAACAGCCGGTAGGGCTTCGGGAGTTTGAACAGCCGATTCTTTTTCGCCGCTTTGTGAATCCTGCACAGGCTTGCTTTGCGTATCGGAAAGCCCCAAGCCCGAAGCTATCGACATTATTTTCGACATCGCGTCGGGGTCTGAAAGCACGCTTTTAAGCTTTTCGGAAAAATCGCTATCCAAGGTCTACACCCCGCTCGTGAAGCAGACGCATTATCTCCTCGCTTTTTTCCTTCCCCGCGGAATCAACAAGCTTTTGTGCCTCTTCGGCGGATATCCCCGCGATACGGCGTTTGAGCAGGTCGGGGTTCGAAAGCATCATTTCGGTTTTCATCTTGTTCGCACCCGCCGCCTCGGCAATACTGCGCGCAAGCGTTGCGAAGCTTTCGTCATCCATAGCAAGAAGCTTTTCGAGCTGTTTACGGTTAAGTTCCATAAGTAAATCCTCCGTTTCAATATATCCAAAAGGAGTGGTAATTTTGTATATCTGCAAACCCGAAAGAAGCGTTATGCAGACAAGAATACTTTTGTTCGTCTGTGCCTTTGTTTCGCTCACTCTGTTTTTTGTTTCCACGCTTTTAACAAGCTATAAGGCTTTTATTGAATTTTGCGGTATCGCGGCGGTAATGGTTTCTATATTGCTCGTCGTTCGCTATACTCTGACCGAATTTGAATACGCTGTCGGCGACGGAAGCTTTTCGGTAACGAAAATCGTCGGCAACAAGCGCACGCCGATATGTCAGGTCGCACTCGAAACGGCTATCGACCTGCTCGAAAAGCGTGATTATGACCATCTTCCCTCCTCCGAAAAGGCGATAATCAAATATTCCCTCAACCAGAACATCAAGGCGGAAAGCTACGTTTTCCTTTGCAGCTTCAACGGAAAGCGCACAATGATCGAATTCGAGCCGAACAAAGAATTCGTCGCCATTGTTAAAAACGAGATAAAGAACGCAAAAAACAATTCCGAAAACGAAAACGCATAGTATATTCTATGCGAGAAAGCTTTCGCTATTGCTTTATAATATAAATTTTATTTCCCCCGACGAGGTGAATTTTAAATGTACGATATAACGATAATAGGCGGCGGCGTATGCGGTGCCGCTATTGCGATGCAGCTTTCAAAATACGACGTAAAGTGCTGTCTGCTCGAAAAGGACAACGATATTGCCATCGGCACGACGAGAGCCAACAGCGGCATTGTTCACGCAGGCTACGACCCCGAGCCCGACACGATAATGGCGCGCCTTAACGTGCGCGGCTGTGAGCTTATCGAGGAGCTTGCCGAAAAGCTGAACGTTCCTTATAAAAAGTGCGGCTCGATGGTCATTTCCTTCGACGCGAAGGACGAAGCGCACCTTCACAAGCTTTATGAGCGCGGCATTGCAAACGGCGTGCGCGGAATGGAGCTTTTGGGCAAGGACGCTCTGCTCGAGCGCGAGCCGAATCTTTCGCCCAACGTAACGGGCGCGCTCTATGCCCCCTCTGCGGCGGTCGTAAACCCGTGGCGGCTTTGCCTTGCTATGGCAGAAACCGCGGCAAAAAACGGCGTTGAATTCTTCCTTAACAGCGAAGTTACGAAAATCGAAAAGATAAACGGCGCGTTTGCCGTAACCGCGGGCGATAAGCTTATCGACACCCGCTATATCATAAACGCGGCAGGGCTTTATTCGGACAAGATAGCCGAGCTTGTCGGGGCAAAGGATTTTGAAATATCACCCTCGAAGGGGCAGTATTATCTGCTAGACAAGACCTCGGATTGGATAGTAAATTCGGTTATATTCCAATGCCCCACCGAAAAGGGCAAGGGTGTGCTTGTTTCGCCCACCGCGGAGGGCAATATTATTATCGGCCCGAACGCCGAAAGCGGCAACGAGCGCGACGACGTTTCTACCACCCGCGAAGGACTTGAATTTGTAGCGGCGGAAGCGGCGAAAACCACAAAGCTTATTGATTACCGCGAAAATATCCGTTCGTTTGCGGGACTTCGCGCAAATTCCGACAAGCGCGACTTTATTATCGGCGAATCGGCGCTTTGCAGGCATTTTATAAACGTTGCGGGCATAAAATCTCCCGGTCTTACCTCTGCACCTGCTATCGGCGAATACGTTGTAGAGGTGCTTGAGGATTGCGGCGTTATGCTTACCGAAAAAGAGGGCTGGGAATATCCCGCGCCTCACTTTTGCTTTGCCGAGCTTTCGAACGAGGAAAAGGCGAAAGCCTGCAACCGCAACAGGCTTTACGGCAACGTTATTTGCCGTTGCAACCTCGTTACAGAGGGCGAAATTCTCGATGCACTCGAAAACTCCTATATAAAACCCACCACGCTCGACGGTATTAAGCGTCGCACGGGCAGCGGTATGGGCAGGTGTCAGGGCGGCTTTTGCGGCGTAAAAATACACGAGATTCTTTGCAAATACTACGGCATCCCTGCCGAAGAGGTGCTTTGGGACAGGGACGGCTCTTATATAGTTGCAGGAAAGGTCGGTGAAAGTAATGACTAAACGCGATATAGTTATCATCGGCGCAGGCCCTGCGGGTATGGCGGCGGCGGTTGCCGCTTACGAAGCGGGGGTTACCGATATACTTTTGCTCGAGCGCGATTGCGAAGCGGGCGGTATTCTTAACCAATGCATTCACAACGGCTTTGGGCTTCACCGCTTCGGCGAGGAGCTTACCGGCCCCGAATATGCGGGCAGGTTTATCGATATGCTTAAAAACACCTCGGTCACGCTTCAGCTCGGCACAACGGTGTTGAATATCGAAAACAAGATAGTTTCGGCGGTTTCCGTTGAAAACGGCTTCGAGCAGATAGAAGCAAAGGCGATAATTCTTGCTATGGGCTGCCGCGAGCGCAACAGAGGCCCGATATTCGTCCCAGGTGACAGAGGCAGAGGCGTTTTCACCGCAGGCGCGGCGCAAAGGTACCTTAACATCGAAGGATACCTTGTAGGCAAAAAAATCGTTATCCTAGGCAGCGGCGATATTGGTCTTATAATGGCAAGACGTATGACATTAGAGGGCGCGCAGGTGCTTGCGGTTTCGGAAATTATGCCCTATACCAACGGACTTTCGCGCAATGTTGCACAATGTCTTGAAGATTTCGGCATTCCCCTTTACCTTTCGCACACGGTTACCAAGGTGCACGGCAAAAACGCGCTCGAGGGTATCGAGCTTTCACAGGTCGGCCCCGATATGAAGCCGATCGCAGGCACCGAAAAGTATTTTGAATGCGACACCCTTCTTCTTTCGGTCGGACTTGTTCCCGAAAACGAGCTTACCCGCCAAGCAGGTATCGAGCTTGACGTCCGCACAAAGGGCGCGACCGTCGGCGAGGATATGCAAACCACAGAGCGCGGCGTTTTCGCCTGCGGCAACGTGCTTCACGTTCACGACCTTGTCGACTACGTTTCGGCGGAAAGCGAGCGCGCGGGCAGAAGTGCGGCAAAATACGTGCTTTGCGGCGGCGGGGAGGAAAACGAATCGATTCCGGTTAAAAACGGCGCGGATATAACCTATACCGTGCCTCAAAGAATTAATATAAGCCGTGTCGAAAAATCGGTGGATATGTTTATGCGTGTCCGCAAAAAAATGGAGTCTGCCGATATTGTGGTAGAATCCGAGGGCGAAAAGATCGCATCGTTCCAAAGAAAATTCCTTGCGCCCGCAGAAATGCAAAAAATAACGCTTCCCAAGATATTGCTCGAACGCGCGCACGGCAGCATTACCGTTTCGGCACTCGAGCGTGAGGAGGTAACCGAATGAAAGAAATGATATGCATAGTTTGCCCCCGCGGATGCCATATTCAGGTAAACGAAGAAACCCTTGAGGTTATGGGCAACACCTGCCCCCGCGGCGAGGAATACGGCAAAAACGAAATTGTTTCGCCTATGCGCACGGTAACCGGCTCGGTAAAAATAAACGGCGGAATACATCGCCGCTTGGCTGTACGCACCGACCGCGCGGTTCCAAAAAGCAAAATGTTCGAAATTATGCGCGAACTTCATTCCTTTACCGCACATTCGCCGATAAAGCGGGGCGAGGTGCTTATAGAAAACGTTTCCGACACAGGCGCAAACGTAATCGCCTCACGCGATATGTAAATTTTCTTTAAAAACGCGACAAAACTTTGCATTCCCCCGTCTTTTATATCAGCTTTTTTTGAACGGAGATAACCGAATGGCAAAAACAAGCAAAATGACCGCAAGAACGAAAAAAGAAATAATGATTGCCGTACTGCTCGCCGCCTGCCTGCTTTTGGGCGTTGCGGTGATGGTGCTTGTCGAGCAAAAGGTCGGCACGCCTATATTTTACGACGGCGAAATGAAAAATATATGCGTTCGCATAAACGAAATTTGCGCGTCGAACAAATCGATTCTCGCCACCGATAACGGCGAATACCCCGATTATATCGAGCTTTACAATTACGGCGACAGCTTTAATCTTGCCGATTTCGGGCTTGCTAACGATACCGGCAACGGCAAGGCGTATTCCTTCGGCGACATAACATTTGAAGCAAACAGCTATCTTATCGTTTACCTCGACGGCATAAACGTTCCGTTCAGGCTCTCGTCCGACGGTAACGAATATATCTCGCTCGTTTCGTGGGACGGCACGGTTATCGATAAAGCCACCACGGTAAAAACCCTTAGCGACGAGGTTATGATTTGGACAAACGACGGCTACGAGGTAACGCGCGAGGCATCGCCGGGGTACCCCAACACCGCAGAAGGCGTTGCGCAGTTCCGCGCAGGCGAAACCGACGGCTCTCTTTCGCTCGCGATTAACGAAATTCTCACGGCAAACGGCTCGGTTTTGCCCGATTTTGCGGGAGATTTCTGCGATATCATCGAAATAAAGAACACCTCCTCTGCCGTGATATCGACAAAGGGCTATTATATTTCCGATTCGCTTGAAAACCGCACAAGGTGCGCGCTCCCCGAAAAAAATCTTGCCCCCGGCGAATTTATGCTGATTTTTGCATCAGGCAAGGATACCGTTGCCGAAAACGGTGAATTCCACACCGATTTCCGCATATCCGACGGTGAAGAAATTGTTCTTTCGGTCGGCAGTAAATACGTTGTTCAAAAATCCGCATACTGCGAAAACAACTACTCCCTTTCGCGCATAAACGGTGACAACGGATACGAATATATAAAAATGCTTGCCACCCCCGGTTACGAAAACGACGAATCGGGCAAGGAAGCGCTCGAAGAAATAAGAACAGATAAAAATGCCTCGCTCGTTATAAGCGAGCTATTGCTCTCGCAGGACCTTACCCCCTACGGCGGCAAACTGCGCGACGTTATCGAAATATGCAATGTTTCGGAAAGCGAGGTTTCGACAAAGGGCTGGTACGTTAGCGATTCCGAGGAAGACCCTTACAAATACGCCCTCCCCGAAAAAACGCTCGCGCCCGATGAGTGCCTTGTTCTTTACGCCGAAAACGGAAGCGGCGAAAATATATGCGGCTTCGCGCTTTCCTCGGGCGAATCGGTTTATCTTACCACCCCCGAGTTCAAAAAAAGCGAATACGTTTCCTGTGTTCCCGCAGGCAGAGGTAATTCGCGCAGCTATTCAATCGAAAACGGCGAAGCGGTTTACACCGACGGCGTTATTTCGATAGGTTTTGCCAACACCGAAGTAGGGGTTGTGCTTTACGAAAGCTCGGTACGCCCCGCCGATATCGAAATAAGCGAAATAGTTTCCTCGAACACCGCTTATCTTGCCGGACCCTACAAAACCTACCACGATTTCGTCGAGCTTCACAACCGCACCGACAGCGATATTACACTTGACGGCTGGTATCTCTCCGACGACCCCGAACAGCCCTTAAAGGGCAGTCTTAACGGAGTTACGATTCCCGCAAACGGATACACCGCAATAATACTTTCGAGCGACGGCGTGAACACCCCGCTCGGATATACCGTGCTTAATTTCGGCATTAACGCCTCGGGCGAAACGCTTACTCTTTCGAACGGCAACGCGATTGTCGACAGCGCGTCCGTTCCCTCGCTGGGCATTAACACCGCGTTTGGCAGAGCCGAAGGGAGCGACGGCTTTTCGGTGCTTGCAGCGGTAACCGCCGAAGCAGCAAACTCCAAGCGCGCCACCGAAAGAACGGCTTCCCCGCAGGCATCGCTCGGTCAGGGCGTTTACGGCGAAAGCATAACGGTTGAGCTTACGGGCAACGGCAACATTTATTACACGCTCGATTGCACCGAGCCGACCGCCGATTCCACCCGCTACACCGCGCCGATAAGCGTTTCCTCCACCACGGTAATTCGCTGTATCGCTATCGAAAACGGTAAGCTTAAAAGCGATGTAACCGACCTTACCTATATCGTTAACGAAAACGATACGCTCGAAGCGATATCTATTGTAACAGAGCCAAAGAATTTGTGGGATTACTATTCCGGCATTTACGAAACCGGACCCCGCGCCAACGCCGCCTTCCCTTACGAGGGCGCGAATTACTACAACCGTTGGGAACGCGAAGCGAGCGTGAGCTTCTTTGCGCAAACCGACGAAGGCTTTGCCGAAAACTGCGGTATTCGCATATTCGGCGGTCTTTCGCGTGCGCTTCCCAAAAAATCGTTTGCGCTTTTCTTCCGCTCGGCTTATGGCTCAGACGCATTGTATTATCAGCTTTTTCAAGACACCGAACTCGATTGCTACGAAGCGTTGGTGCTTCGCAACACGGGTCAGGACTTTAAATATTCCTCGATGCGCGACGCTATGGTGACAACAATGGCGAACGATATGCTCGGTTTGGACGTGCAAAATTGCCGCCCCGTCGTGCTTTATCTCAACGGCGAATATTGGGGCTTGTATTTTATACGCGAAAAGCTTAACCAGAACTACGTTGCACAGCATTACAACTGCGACCCGCTTGAAGCGACGGTTACGGTTGCAAACGGCAGAACGAGCGAAGCCTACACGGCACTTGTGAATTACGCATCGAGCCACGACCTTTCGGTGCAGGAGCATTACGATTACGTAAGCTCGCTTATGGATATAGAAAACTATATCGACTATATCGTTGCCGAAATGATCATCTGCAACACCGATAACGGCAATATCCGATTTTTCACCTACGAAGGCGGAAAATGGCGTTGGATAATGTACGACGTCGACCACGCGTTCCGTTCTTCGAACTATAACACCGTTGCGGACCACCTCGACCCCGCGGGCACGGGCAGCTCGAATATGTTTTCGACAAGGCTTATAAACGCGCTTCTTAAAAACCCCGAATTTAAAAAGAAGTTTTTAGAGGAAATTGCCTACCAGATAAACAACGTCTGGACGAGCGAAAATATCGACAGATACGTCGATGAATTCAAAAATATGATAATAAACGACATCGGCAAGGACTGCACCCGCTGGAACAGAAATTACGACACGTGGGAATCCTCTGTCGAAAGTCTTAAAAGCTTCGGAAGAAACCGTGAAAAATATCTTTTGCAGTACGTTAAATCCTATTTCTCGCTTTCCGACGAGCAAATGCGAAGCTACGGCTTTAAGGTTTAGGGAGGTGCTCTGATGGCAGAACGCCGCGAGGAAAAATACCTGCTCGATTACAGCGAATATTCGGTTATTGCAAACCGTATAAGAGCATTGATGACTCCCGACGAAAACGCGTGCGACGGCAGGTATTCGATCTGCTCGCTCTATTTCGACGACCCCTTCGGCACAGCGCTTGCCGAAAAAGAGGACGGCAACGCCGTTCACATTAAATTCAGAATACGCACCTACGGCGGAAGCAAAAAAACAATAAGGCTTGAACGCAAAACCAAGCGCGGCATAGTTACCGAAAAGCATTCGGCGGTAATTACCGAGCAGGAGCTTGAAAGCATTTTAAAGGGCGAAAATATCGACGAAAACAGCGAATGCTTCGGGCTTGTTTCGGAAATGCGTTCAAAAGCGTTCCGCCCCGCAATATCGGTGCGTTACGACCGCGAAGCCTATGTTTTTCCCCCGTTGGGAATACGAGTGACCTTCGATTTTAATATCGATGCGCTCCCGCCCGATAAAGAAACGCTTTTCGGCAACACCGAACGCGCTATCCCTGCAATCGAACGCGGACAGATAATTATGGAAATAAAATATTCCGAACGCTGTCCCTCGTTTGTCCGTAAATGCTGTTCCACCAACGGTGCACAGCTTTCGGTTTCCAAATACGCATTGTGCAGAAACGCATCTGCGATATAAAAAGGAGATAAATATGAGTATTTTTGACGCAATCAAAAAAAGTGTATTGGAGGGCTTTTCTTCCGAAATAACCCTTTCCGATATTATTATCTCGCTCGTCGTGGCATTCCTTGCGGGACTTTTTATCCTTCTTATCTACCGTCTTACCCTGCGCGGAGTATCGCGCAACCGCACGTTTGAAGTCACCCTGCTTCTTATTACCCCCATTTCGGCGATGATAGTTCTTACCATAACCTCTAACCTTGCGCTTTCGCTCGGTATGGTCGGCGCGCTTTCGATAATCCGTTTCCGCACGGCAATAAAGGACGCAAGCGACACGGCGTTTATGTTCTGGGCGGTTGCCGCAGGTATCACCGCGGGCGCGCATTTTTACAAAATAACCATTGTCGGCTGTCTGTTTATCGGCCTCGCTTCCTTCTTGGTGTTAAAGCTTTCGTCCGTCGGCGCACGCCCCTATCTTTTGGTCGTTCGTGCAGAAACCGACAAGGCTATCGATTACACCGCACGTCTTTTGAACGAAAACAACATAAAAAACCGCCTCTCCTCGCTCGTTAACAACGGCGATTACTCCGAGGTGGTCTATGAAATCGCGTTAAGCGGAAAGCACCAAAAGCTCGTTTCCGCACTTTCAAACCTGCCCGACGTTAAAAGCGTTTCGCTTGTCGATTGCAGAAATTAAGGTTAATATGCAAAAATCCGCTCGGCTTTAAACCAAGCGGATTTTTTATTATGCCAATGCCTTTATTTCTTCAAGCGTAAGCTTTTCGGTTATTATATGATCACAATCGTAAGGCTTGCATCTGTTGCTTATTTTCGATAAAAATTCATAATACTCGATATCGCAAATCTGATCTCCGTTTTCATTGTCGAATACCGAAACTATCCATTTTTCGCATTTCGCCGACTCGCCCGCGCTTGGCGGAAGCCACGGCTTTTTCGGGAATATTTCGGCTATGCCGTCTGTGAAAATATAGCGACCCAAAAGACCTTCGTCGGTTTTGTAAAGCAGGGGCTCGGCGTATTCGGCAGATATATCCTGCATTTTATGAAGCCATTCGGCGTATTTTACCGGCTCGCCCTTGAACTGCTCGGCTTCGCTTTTCGAAATAACAATCGGCCAGCGCGCCGAAAAGAGGGTGAACGATTGGTTGCTTCCGTCGATAATCTTTTCGCACATATAATCGAGCGTTCTTTCCTCGAACTCGACCATATTTCTGTAACCCGCGCGGAACTGCTCTTTGTTCATTTCTTGACCGTTTACGGTTATTTGGCAATTCCAATACCCCGCAATACGCTCGACACAGCGGTAAACGTCGGCAAGCTCGAATCTTGTCGAGGGCGACGGCAGGCGAATATCTATCTGCTTTTTCTCGTTTTCGTTCCATACAACGCTAAAGCCTCTGCCGATATGCTTCGGGTGGAAAAGAACTATTTCGCCTTCGCCGATTATGCCGAGCTTCAAGCTCATATTTTCAAAGCTTCCGTATTGAAGCTCGTCGCCAACAATAAGCTCGAACGGAACGGTTTTTAAATACGGAAACTTTTGTTTTATCGTTATATCGAGTGACATTTTTATACCTCCGCTTCAAGCACCAGTTTTTCAAGCTCGGCTTCGGCACGTTTGCTGTCGGAGCTTAACGCTTTTAGCTTGTTTTGCAGGTGCTTTTTTACCGCCTTTACGCGTTGCTTTATCTCGCAAATTTTTTCTTTCGATTCCTCTATGCGCTGCAAAACCGAATAATCTACGAAAATTCCGTCGAAAAACCAATCTGCAAAGCGCAAAAAGCCTTCGATATTCACCTTAATGCCCATTTCCTCGGCAATATCGGAAAGCTCGGTTTTTAATCTTCGAAGGTCAATCTGCAACACCTCGACAGCGTCCTGCGCGGCATCGAGCTTGTCGTGCTTTGCCGCGTCGGCTATCATACCGCCGCCGAAAACGTCCCAGCTCGCCCAATTCTCGGCATTTGAAAGATTCTGAAGCACCGCATCGGCAGACCTTATCGCACGGTTTGCGGCAGCAATCGCTTCGTTTATCTCTTCCTCGGCGTTTTCGAATTCGGCTATCGTTTTTTCAAGCGCAATTATCCTCTCTGCTTGGGGCTTGCCCGCGGCTTTAAGCGCTTCCGCCTTTTCGTCAAGCAGCTTTTCGTAGCGGACGTCGTAGCCAATAAGCGCAGAATATTCGCCGTTATATCTCGTTATATCCTCACGCACGGCTTCAAGCTCGCGCGCGGCGGAATCGTATTTTGCCTGCGCCGCCAACGCTTCCTTTTTTTCCTTTGCGAGCTGTTCCTCTTTTTTGCCCGTAACGGCATAGAAAAACGCCGAAAGGCTTCTGCCCGAAAGCTTATCCAGCTCGTCCTGCTCGGTTTTGCGCTCGGAATCGAGCAAAGCAACCTTTCCGGCAAGCTCGCTTTCCTGCCTGCGCAAATCGGCTATCACGCCGTGCAGGTAAGCCTTGCGCGCCGCCTTTTTATGAAGCTCATGAAGTGTTTCGTCCTTCTGCCACATATCTGTTTCCTCTTTTATAATATTTCCAATAATCCGTCAAGCGTTTTTATGCTGTAATCGGAGGTTGTTCCGCCGATTCCTCTTCCCTTTCTGTCGACAAAGCAGGCTTTCATACCGACCTGCATCGGTCCGAAAACGTCATCGATGGGAGAATCGCCCACAAACAAAATATTTTCGCAGTTTACACCTATATCCGAAGCTATAACACGGTAAAATTCGGGCTTGGGCTTATAAACACGAAGCGATTCGGAGGTATATACCTCTTTTACGCTGATTTTGTTGTTTTTTATATCCTGCATCAGCGGATAAGTGTCGCTTGTTGAGCCGATATAAAGCGGATATTTTTCGGAAAGCTGCGCAAGCACCCGCCCCACTTCGGGAAAGGCCTTGCGTTTTCCCAGCGTTTCGAGCATTATCCCAACATCGCTGTCGGAATCGCCGTCTATACCGTAGGTTTCGTAAAGACGTCGCAGATCTATGCAGAATATTTCTTCCTCGGGTATAAATTCGGTCAAGGAATCTATGTGTTCTCTGTGGTATTTTTTCCAATCGGCATAAAAATCGCTTGCCGAAATATCCTCACGCCCGCGTTTTTTCAATATCTTCCTTGCCGCATCGACAGAGCCCGTTCCCGTGTCGATAAGCGTTCCGTATGCGTCGAAAATTATCGCTTTTATCATTTTGTCAATTCCCAAAGCAAACCCTTACAGCCGTCGTAAATATCGCGGTAAGCTATATCGAAGCGGTCGGAATACCACGGGTCGGCAACGTCGCCGCCGCGCGCAGTATAGTCCATAAGCTTGCGTATTTTATTATCTTTATCGCCGTTTAAAATACGGTGCATATTTCGTATATTATTGCTGTCCATGCCAACAAAAAGGTCGTATTTTTCGTAATCGCTGCTTTTTAGCTGGGTTGCACGCTTGCCCGTGCATTCTATGCCGTGTTTTTTCAGCTCGGCGCGCGCGGGCGGGTAAACGGGGTTTCCGATTCCGGAAAAAGAAATTTCCTCGGTGCTTGTTGCGCTCGATTCGACAACAAAACGCTCTGTCAATCCCTTTTCGGCGAGCATATTTTTAAATATAAATTCCGCCATCGGCGAACGGCATATATTCCCGTGGCAGACGAACATAATACGTTTCATTTTGCGTGTTCCTTGCAATCTAAGCAAATTTCTATTCCGACAACTCCGTTTTCCGCCTGCTCTGCGGCAGAATAATATTCAAGCATATCCTCGGGGCGCGCGTCTTTAACTTCATTCGGCAGATACCCGCATTTATCAAGCGGAAGCACAGAATAAAGCTCGGCGAACGAAGCAAATTTATAAAGTCGCACAACCCTTGCAAAAACAACCTCGCTATCCGCAACGTTTGTAAATTCGATTATGTCATCCGTTTTTATCTTGCGGCGTTTTTCGTCATTAAGTCGAAGTTCTATCGTTTTTGCGCCCGATTTTATTTTTGCAAAAGGAAGCGGCATTAATCTCATTTTATGTGTCATATTCCAATCCCTCTTTTTATATTATAGCAGACTTCGGCGCAGTCCGCAAGTGGCTATTGACTTGGATTTGCCGTAAAATAAATTATAACAAGAGCGAAAAGCAACTCGAATATAAAAAACCCGACCTCGTTGGGTCGGGTTTTGATTTAACCTTTAATATTCACAATCACGTATTCGGCGGGAGAAGCGGTCTTTATCGGATATTTCCAGCCAGCGAGGCCCGAGGTGACGACATATTGCGTGTCGCTGTCGATAAAGCCCTGACCGTAAACCTTATCGTTGAACTTGAATATTTCCTGCACCTGCTTAAGCGGCCAAAGCTGACCGCCGTGGGTGTGTCCCGAAAGCACCAAATCGGTGCTTGTGGCGGCGGTTGCGGCATATTCCTGCGGTTGGTGGTCGAGCGTAAGCACAAATTTATCGGCATCTACCCCGCTTAACAGCTCGGCTGTGGTCCTGCGCGAGCGGACGCTTCGGTCTTCTCTGCCGACAAGCACAAAATCGTTGGCAATCTCGTAAATTTCGTCCTGAAGAATTGTAATACGGTTATCCTCGATCGTCTTTATCAGCTCTTGCTCGCTGAATTCGCTTTCAAACCCGCGGAAGCCGTACGGCCTGTCGTGGTTGCCGTGGACGTAAAACACACCGAACTCGCTTTTTATCGTGCCGAATGCGCTAAAAACCTGATACATTTCCTCACGCGTGGTATCGTTATCGACAATATCGCCGCAAAGCACAACGATATCGACGTCGCTTTGACTTATTTCTTCACAGACCTCGAGCAATTCTTCGTAATCTATCGAAACGCCGAAATGAACGTCGGAAATCAAGGCCACACGGTAGCCCTCCGCACGAATATCTTTTTCGGTGTTAACGGTATAAGCGGTTTCGACGACGTTGTGAAGATTGATATACCCGAACACCATAAGTACTGCGGTAAAAACAAGAGCCAACGCACCGCTTCCGTAAACCTTTTTCCATATTTTCAGCTCGCCGTATTTACTTTTCGCGAACAATTTAACAATAAGGTTTACAAGCTCTGCGGCAAGCGCCATAACAACGATATGCAATATCGCAACGCCCGCAAAGGAAAACATATTTGCGGTAAGCGCGGCAAATGCCAACGCGATAACGCCCGATACTATGCGAACGCCGATTTTCTTTGTATTCGCACCAAAGGTAGCAAGCATTCTTTGTATAAAGAAAAACAGATAAATCGCCGACAAAACAGCGGCAACGATAAACGCGGCAGACATACTTATCTCTCCCTTCATCTTTAATTATAAACCATACGAAATATATGTCAATGCAGATATTGTTAAAAATTTAGCCGTGTCTGCATTTTTAGAGAATTAAAGACTTAAAACCTCTTGCAATTTCGAGTGTCGTTTGATATAATCGTACTTGAAGAAAAATGCGGTTTTGCGATAAAAACCGAAAAAGAAAAATTTTCACTGCAGGAGTATTAAAATGAAGGCTATTATTAACGGCAAAATCATTTTGAAAGACCGCATCGTTGAAAACAGCGCTTTGCTTTACAGCGATGTGATCGAAGGCATCGTTCCCGCAGACAAGCTCCCCGAGGGCGTAGAAGTTATCGATGCAAAGGGTGGCTACGTTGCCCCCGGTCTTATCGATATCCACATTCACGGTTATCTCGGCAAGGACGTTTGCGACGGCGAAGAAGAAAGCATTCGCACCATTTCCAAGGGCTTGCTTGCAAACGGTGTAACAGGCTACCTCCCCACCACCATGACAGTCGATATGTCTGTTATTAAAAAGGCGCTCGAGGTTTGCCGCGCACTTAAGGAAGAAAGCAAAACCTGGGAAGGCTCGACGATCTTAGGCGTTCACGCCGAAGGTCCCTTCATCAGCGCCGCAAAGAAGGGCGCGCAGGACCCGAAATACATACTCAAGCCCGATGCAAAGTTCGTTAAGGAATATGCAGATATTATCCGTATAATCTCGCTCGCTCCCGAAGAAGACGACAACTTCGAAGCTATTCAGGAAATCCGCCGCGATACCGACGTTATTATGTCGATCGGCCACACCAGCGCAGATTACGAAACCGCTATGAAATCCACCGAGGTCGGTATGCGCCACGTAACCCACCTCTTCAACGCGATGACCCCGCTTGCGCACCGCGCTCCCGGCGTTGTTACCGCGGCTATGAATTCCGACGTAAGCTGTGAGCTTATCGTTGACGCATTCCACGTCAACCCCGTTCTTTACGATATGCTCTTTAAATTAAAGGGCAGAAAGCTCTGCTTTATCACCGACTGTCTTCCCGCAGGCGGTCTTCCTGAAGGTGAATACACCTTGGGCGGCAGCAAGATCATCTACCGCGGCATCGTTTGCAGACTTGAAGACGGCACGGTAGCAGGCTCTGTTCTCCACCTCAACAAGGGCGTATGGAACGTTTACACCAATTCTTCTATTCCTCTTTGGGAATGTGTAAACGGCGCTTCTCTCAATCCGGCAACCACACTCGGCATCGATGACAAGAAGGGCTCTATCGAGGTCGGCAAGGATGCAGATATAATCATTACTGACAACGAATTCAACGTTGAAAAAACCATCATCGGAGGTAACACCAAGTATGAAGCTTAAAGTTCCCGCTAAACTCGACCCTCAATTTGCTCCTCTTTCTCTTGTTTGCCGCGAAATGCGCGAAGCAACCAAGGAAAACGGTCAGGACCTTGTTATCGGCGTAGAAAGAAACAAGGGCTACACCACCACCTATAAAACCCGCGTTTTCAAGGACGGCACCGGCCACGATGAAGAAAACTTCGACTTTATCGAAAGAATGGTCAAGGCTCTTCTTTGGGTTGCAGGCGGCTACAAGGTAATTATCGCAGGCAGCGAAGTTATCGGCAACAAAATTAAGGAAGCATACTCCGACGGCGGTTCGCGCGATTTCGACGTTCACTTTATGGAACGCGTTTACGAACGCCCCTTCGAAGTAGAAATTCGTCCTATCGAGGAAGCTCCCGTTGACGTTTCGGGCGCGGCTCCCGTTGGCAGACACCTCGACGGTTGCCGTATCGGCTTCGACGCAGGCGGATCCGACAGAAAGGTTTCGGCTGTTATCGACGGCGAAACCGTATATTCCGAAGAAGTTGTTTGGTTTCCCAAGATCAACTCCGATCCCGATTACCACTATCAGGGAATTCTCGAAGCTATGAAGACCGCGGCTTCCAAAATGCCCCGCGTTGACGCTATCGGTATTTCCTCCGCAGGCGTTTACGTTGACAACCGTATTATGGTTGCTTCGCTCTTCCTTAAGGTAAGCGACGAAGACTTCGATAAGAAGGTTAAAAATATGTATATCGACGTTTGCAAGGAAATCGGCGCGGATATCCCCGTTGAAGTTGCAAACGACGGCGACGTTACCGCTCTTGCAGGCGCAATGAGCCTCGAAGACGATTCGGTTCTCGGCGTTGCTATGGGTACCTCCGAAGCAGTTGGTTACGTTGATCCTCAGGGCAACATCACCGGCTGGCTCAACGAGCTTGCATTCGCTCCCGTTGACTTCTGCAAGAACGCTATGGTTGACGAATGGTCGGGCGACTACGGCTGCGGCGTTAAATATTTCTCGCAGGACGGCGTTATTAAGCTCGCTCCCTTCGCAGGCATCGAGCTCGATGAAAGCCTTTCTCCTGCTGAAAAGCTTAAGGTAGTTCAGGGTCTTATGAAGGAAGGCGACGAACGCGCTGCCGCTATCTATGACACCATCGGTGCATACTTCGGCTACGCTATCGCTTTCTATGCTGAATTCTACGATATGAAGCACGTTCTTATTATGGGCCGTGTGACCTCCGGCGACGGCGGCGCACTCCTTCTTGAAAGAGCACAGGAAGTTCTCGACGTAGAATTCCCCGAACTCGCTAAAAAGATTCAGCTCCACTTTCCCGATGAAAAGGCTCGCCGCGTAGGTCAGTCTGTTGCGGCTGCATCGCTCCCCGAAATTAAATAAGGTTTTAATATTACGAATAGAAAAGGGCTTTGTTAAAAACGAAGCCCTTTTTTCACTAAAGAAAAATCTCCGTAAGTGCTTTACTTACGGAGATTTTGCGTTTATTTAATTCTTTCCGCCTTGATCTTCAACGGGAGGTTGGCTTTCATAATCACCGTCGGGGAGAACGGGTTTAGAGTCGTCGGTTTCGCCCTTCTCGCTCAATTCCGTAACCGCTTTAACCTCGTTAAAGTTTCTTACAAGCACGTCGCCGTAGAAGGTTTCTGCGTTCATATCCTCTCTTAAGCCGATTGTGATATCGCCTGCATCGTAAGTGCCTTCATAGAAGGTCATATAGCCGCGGAACGCGAAGTCCATTTCCTTCTGTGCGTCAGACACCAAGCCCCAAATCGTTACATAGAATACGAAATTCTCGTAATCTGCGAAGTTGGACCAGCCGTCGGTACCTTTCTGCCAATCGACAATATTATCAGCGGGATAGTAAGCCGCGCCTTCTGTTTCAAGCGTAAGCTCTCCTTTTAGGTAATCGGCAGGGTAAATTACTATACCCATATCCTTAACGTCCCAATACGTGCCGTCGTCCATACCTGCAAGGTAGCTGATATATTTTTCCTCGTATCTTGCGCCGAAACGGATAGCGCCGGTATAGTCGTCGTATTCGGCATCGTAATAATTGTCACATATCTTCGCGCCGAGCGATACAACGGGCGTGGTGTTGTTGCGGAGCCGCGCTTCGTCTTCGATATCTGCAAAGTCGAGTGCGTTTTTCCAGTTCCAATAGGGGAAATACAAACCGTTGTAGGCGTAAGTGGAGCCGGGCTCGTAATATCTTGCGGGATAGTGAAGCGCATAGTCTATGGATTTCAACTTGCTTCTTACGCCGTTCGTCATGGTAAACGCGCTGTCGTTGGTTGAGCCGGGATCGTACCAGCCGGTTGTGGTTGCGGTAAGACAGTACTCGAAGCCGGAGTTATTCGGGTCGAATTCCGACTTTTTAATCTTAAATTCCACAACTGCGGTTTTGTTGGTAAGATTTTCTCTTCCGCAGCTCTTACCTTCGCCCGAGCAGATAATTGCGTGCTCGTGGCCGATGGAATAGCTTTCGTTATCTACGTTTGCATACCAATCGCTGCCGGTTGTACCGTTGTTAAGGTTTTCCTGAACGATTTCATTATAACCGTAGAACACGGTATCGCCGTAAACCATATCGTAAACGAGCGTATCCTTGGTTACAACGTGAGCGTTACCGCCGTTGGGATACCAGTGTGCCCAGTTTTCTGCAGCACGCAAAACCATATTGGTATAGGTGATTTTCGCATCTGCAGTTACGCCGGCTTTTAATGTAACTTCGCCTTCTTTGGTTATGCTTTCGGGGATATTAATGTTGCCGCTATCGACTTCCACGGTAGGAAGACCTACCTGATTGGGAAGTCCTTCGATTCCTGCTATCTGCGGCAAAACAAGCTTCTGGCTACCTTCAATTGCGTGTACGTCGTAAAGATACTTAAACGACAAGAGTCCTTCTCCTGCTTCTTCTATTATATCCTTAGGCGTAATCCAAATACGGAATTTGGGCTGTGTTCCGCCCTTTGTGTCTTTATTGGGCGAACCCGAAATATCGTATTGCTCGGGCAGATACATTACCGCGCCTACGTATAAATACTCATCATCGTGGCGAAGCTGATATTTAAAGCTGAAATCGGTACTGTTATGGTTGGTTACGTATATCGTTTCGCGACTTTGCGGTACTGCGTTACTCAAAGCAGAAACATATACCCATTGGTCTTCGTTCCAGCCGGGATCGTTTAAATTGCCGTCGATTTTAATGGTTTCGGGCGCGATATGCTGAAGCGGCTCGATTGTCGCCGCTTTAGCGGTTAAATCGACATCGCTTGCCCAATTTAAAGCTACGTTTGCATAAGCATTAACGTTGCCCTTGTATGCGCTTGCAAGCGCGGGGTAAAGCATTTCGTTTTTGGCGCCATTTGGGTCGTATTCTTCTAACGCAACGAAATATTTAAATTTAAAGCTGTCGTTCTTGGTTACGGGATCCCACGTCGTGCCGGTATACTTGCCGAAATACTTATAGTTAAGGATAATCTCAACGTAATATTTTCCGTCAACCTTATTAAGTGAATACTTTACGTAGGGTTTATGTAAGGTGTCGTCATATCCGCGTTCGACTTCATATTTCCCGTTTGTTTCATACCAAAAGGCGTCTAACGTGGCACCCAACGCACCTTCGCCGATGTTTCTTAAAGCAAAACGTATGGGTCTGTTTCCGACCTTTATCCAAAGCGCAAACTGTATACTGTTAAAGTCGATCGGATCGATTTGTGCGGCACAGTAAAGATTTTCTCTGCCGGGAACGATCTTGTAACGGAAAGATGCGTTTCTTAACGCGTTCAACGCATTGGCATCGTTAATTACGGGATTAATGGTTGCGTTTGTATAATTGACTTCTGTCCAATCAATCAAGCTGCCGTCTTCCGCGTCCGACCAAATTTTTTCGATATGCGTGCCGTCAGCCATTACCGCGGGGGTCATAGCCGCATAAGTGTGGGAGGTCCACCAATAATCAGCCGTTGCAGGATTAAAGCCGGCAGTAAAATCATTATAGTGAGGAACGGGTCCTGCAAGACCGGAATTAGCGTTCAAATCATCGTCTACGGAAGCAGAATGAACAAATGCGTATTTAGAACCTCCCTCGCCCGCTTCCGTAATGGTAGTATCGCTTATAATGTTAATATCCAACAGGCTTAGAGGAACCTTGAACTCAACTGCATAACGTTTATCGCTCGCATTTTTTGTCTGAAGCGATCTTACGGGAACAATCACCGCTTGAATGTCGTTACCGGTGTAGTTCGTTACGGTTTCCGTAGTACCGCCATCTTCAATGATTTGAATCTTTACGGTTTTTTTATCGTCATCCAAATAGAGCTTAATGCCCTTTGTGAATCCGGATATGCCGGCTTCAGTTAAGCTTCTTTGGTTTACGTAAAGGTTAAACGAGTGTTCTTTAGGCAGCCATTCAAGCGGGTCGCCGCTGGTAGCATCCTTTAACTCCACAAGTGCTGCACAGTAAAGATATTCGTAATCGGAATGAACCGTATAAGCAAACTGTCTGCAATCAGACTGCTTGTTGGCTACATAGTTTGCGGGCCTCTTAACACCGTACAAAAAGCGGTCGTGCGCCAACAAGGATTTAAAGGTCGCCGATTCAATAACACCGTCAATCGCTATTTCGTTGGATAGGTCGTCGTTCTTCTTTTCTTCGTACTTAAAGCTCCAAGCATAACCGTTGTGGTCGAAGCTACCACCCGTAGTTGCGCCTATTCCCCCATCGGTAGAAGCGATATAGTGGTTGGTGTGGGATCCTGCGGTGCCGCCGTGAGATGTATGATTGCAGTTATGATTACATTCTGCCAGTACGGAAGCTTGGAACTCTTGACCGTCAAGAGCGCCAAGATCCCTAAGGTCAAATCGGAATTCAACGGCATAAAGGTTGCCTACGTTTTGTTTTTTTACTGCCGCACCCGTGTAGGTTTTGGGTGCGGTGATCGGGTCGCCGCCTTTATATGCCGTAGCCACGTAAGTGTCGTTTGCGTTGTAATTCACTATGATTTTGTATATAGTTCCATCTTTGCACTTAACGTAAAGACGGAAGTCAAAACCCTTCGAGCTATCTGCGTGCTGTACAAAAGCAGCACCGTAAATCGAATACTTATCCATTCTTACGTCGGCTTTAAGCTTTAAATGATTCGAGGGGGTACCACTGCTTGAGCCGTGATAATAATGATTATCGGAGAATTGAATCTCATCAAAGTTGATAAGATCATAATCGCCGTTTTTATAATCGTTAGAGTTTAGATTATCGTCAAGGCCCATATGGAAGTTTGTAAGGTGAGTCCAATAGCTTTCGGTGAATTTACCGTCGATATTAACGTATTCGGAAATGTATTCCGCGCCGCCAAGCATATCGCTGTAGGTAATTTGGGGCGCATTGTCCCAAGCAGTTGCATTTTCTACGGCACCGGGATTTTTGTAATCCGAAGAAAAATCGGGATAAACCGCAGGATAGAAAAGGGTTGCATCGTCGTAATTTACGCCGATAAAATACTTATAATCGGTATTCGCCGCAACATATTCTCCTGCATTGACAAGGCGGTATTTGAACTCTACCACATCCTCCGCAGCAACGCATTCAGCAACCGCAATCCCCGAAACCGTAGCCTGT
>JAZSHQ010000061.1:0-15819 GCA_045533335.1 Eubacteriales bacterium | reverse complement strand
ATCTATTATCTATTATCTATTATCTTTTATTTCTTGACAAATGCGTTAGTCTGTTATAAAATAAGGAAAGTAAAACAAATAAAGCAAGGAGATAACGAAATGAAAAAGACCACACGCTTATTTGCGGTCTTGCTTGCGGCGTTGATGATAGCGGCGATAATTCCCTTCTCGGCGTTCGCGGCATCTACCGCACTCAAGGGCAAGACAATCATCGCGCTCGGCGACAGTATGACCCGCTTCGGCACTACTGCCAACGGCGGCACCTCCTCCACGGGCGAAAAGACCTACCCCTACTATTTGAGCACGAGCGAATACCTCGGCGTTGACGTTATCAACGCAGGCGTCGGCGGCGACACCACCAACCACGTTATGGCGCGCTTTAAGGCAGACGTGCTCGACAAAAAACCCGACCTTGTTATTATCTGTATCGGTATGAACGATCAGGCTATGGTTATTTCGAGCGGCAACCCCAACGTTTCGCTTGCAACCTACAAAAGCAACCTTGATTATTTCATCAAAGAGATAAAGGCTATCGGCAGCGACGTTGTAATCGTTACCCCCAGCCCCGTTAACACCAACAGCGGTTATTACGTTCCCGGTGCATACGGACTCGATTACAGCTCCGACCTTGTTTTTGATTTCTGTAACGCAATGCGTGAGCTTGCTATTGCCAACAATTGCACCATAGTTGATATCAACTATGAATGCGAATTCGAGGATATGAACAAGTTCGCGGAACGCGCCGACGGTATCCACCATTCCGACTACGGCAGAAGGCAGTTCGCGAAATATATTTCCGACCATCTTCAGGCTGTTTACGACGGCACAAACAAGGCAGAAATGACTATTAACTGTGTCGACGAGAACGGCAACACCCTGCTCACCCACAAGCTTACCGGTGCGGCAGGCGCACATATCACCGTACCCTCCCCCGTTATCGCAGGCTATGCGACCGAAGACGCAGACGTTAAGACCACCTTCGTTAACGGCAAAACCTTTACCTTTACCTACTCGCTCGAAATTTACGAGCTTATCGAAAAGGCAGAAAAGCTTACCGCTTACGGCTACAGCGAAAAGGTTATCGAGCTTCTTCGCGAAGAGCTTACCCGCGCAAAGGCACTTGCAGAGGACGACAACGCCGATGCGGACGAGCTTATCGAATGCTCCGCAACCCTTTCCTCGCTTATTAACACCGCAAGCGGCGAAACCCACGTTGTTTCGACCGGCGCATCCTACACCACCACCGCACCCAACCGCAAGGACTCGTTCGACGACGACAAGATCCGTCTTACCGACGGCGAAAAGGACACTCCGGACGGCGGCACGACCAGATATTCCGGTTGGAGCAGCGGGGTCACCGTTAATATCGACGTCGACCTCGGCGAAGCGCGTGAGGTCAACAGCTTCAGCGCTTATGCGGCATCCGACGGCGGCTGGGGCATTCAAAAGCCCGCAAAGCTTACCGTTTATATTTCCGATGACGGAAATAGCTGGACCGAAATTGCGTCCCAGACACATTTAAAGACCACCTTTAACCTCACAAGCCAAAAGGGCACTTGGGATACCGTTGTTATCACCGCGGTTTCCGATGAAATTCACAGCGCAAGATACGTTCGCTTCACGGTTACACCCAACGGCAGTTTCGTTTGGTTGAGCGAAGTCGAGGCAGGCTTGCGCACCTACCCTGCAGACAACACTGTTTACATCACCGGCGTTGACCGCAGAGTCACCACGGGCGATTGCATCGTATTCACCGAAGGCACGCACACCGCAGACAGCGCAAACCACAGATGGACTGCAAACGCTATTGCCGAATGGAGCAGCGCAGAGCAGGCATATATCGTTAAGGAAATCATCAACAACCCCGGCACCAATGCGGCAGACGTAGTCCTTACCGAAGGTATGATTATGATCTCGGCACATTCCGACGAGGTAACGGCAAGCACCATTCTTAACAAGGAAAAGGTTGCTTCTCTTGAAGTCGGACAGAAGATCACGCTTAACGGCGTTTCGGTTGACGACGGCGAAGCAAAGGCTCTTTCCTATGCTTCTATCGTAGATTACAAGGGCGAAGCCGAGCTTGAAGACGGCAACACCCTTTGGGTAACCCACTTCAACGACAACAGCGCAGAAGGCGCAGGCTCGATATTTACCCAAGCCTACACCGGCTGCGGTTGGTGGGTGCACGCGTCGTTCAAGCCTGTTGAAGGACTTAAAAACGTTTACGAGCTTGTTGAAAAGTCCGACGGTGCAAGCAACGGCACCGCTACTCCGCTTACTATTCCCGAAGGCGGCTTTGTTTACGCAGTAAACTCCGGCAACGACTGGATAACCATTAACAACGACCCGCACGACGTTAACTTTAAAAACAAAGGCTCGAGCGATTCGATGTCGGCTATCCGAAGCCTCAGAATCGGCGACAAGGTTCAGTTCAGCGGCTTGAATCTCGATACTATGCGCATTCCCACCACCACCGAATACATCGACTATTATTCCGAAGGCTATGTTTGCACCGCGAAGTATGCGAAATACGTTGACAGCGGCGACCTCAACCCAAATCAGGTTCCCGTTAAGGTTTCGCACGTTAACCTTTACAACTGGCAGACATTCGAATCGATGATTATTTCGGGCGACGGCAAGACTGTTGTCGACGTTATCAACCAGAAAATCGCAAAAGATTGGGTTGTTTACACCGTCGAAAAGCAGGAAGGCAAATATATCGCAACCAACTGCTACGAAAACAGCGACGAATGCCACACCGTTGCCGTTCCCGCAGGCGGCTTCCTCTATTGCGTTTACAAAACCAACAGCGCCTATGATTTGGCAAAGGACGGCGGACTTTTGGGTGCGGAATTCGACCTTGCAGGCTTGAGCGTCGAAGCTTCCGAAAAGGTTGCGATCGATACCAACACCTCCAGCCCCGTGTTCATCTATGTCACCATTCCCGAACAGACCGATCCTCCCGTAGATCCTCCCGTAGATCCCCCCGTTAACCCGCCCGTTGACCCCGAAGTTAAGCTCGGCGACGTTAACGACGACGGCGCGATAGACCAGTACGACTACATTCTCGTTAAGCGTCACTACTTCGAAACCCGCATACTTACCGACGACGAGTTCACCCGCGCGGACGTAAACGGCGACGAAAAAGTTGACCAGTTCGACTACATCCTCATCGCCCGCCACTATTTCGTCACTTACGTGATTGGATAACTGAATAGAAAATAAACATGCTAGAGAAACTTTTTATAAAAACTTTCTCTCGCCCTCTTTTCAAAAATTTTAAGTTTTAAATTTTTTCTTGTGTGTCATTTTTTCGTCATACAAATTTGTTATGCGGGCGTTGAAAAAGCACCCAATAGAGGGAAGGCTTCAACGTTAATATCTATTATCTCTTATCTATTATCTATTATCTTTTATCTTTTATCTCCTATCTTCCCCCCGCTTTCCTTGCTTGACTTTCGCTGAATCTGTGATATAATAACAACAAGAAAACACTTTACGAGGTATTGAAATGAAAAGATTTCTCGCGATCATTTTGGCGGTCCTTTGCGTTCTGCCCGCATTCGCTTTCCAAAGCGTTTCTGCGGCGCCGAATGATTGGAACACTTTTTGGCTTACCGGTCATAACACCTGCGCGCAGGAAGCGGGCGCGGCGTTGGTGACCGCAAACGAATTCAACGTTATCAACGCTTGGGCATGGCGATACGTCTGCGTGTTCGAGCCCGTTGAAGGCAAGGCGGGCGTTTACGAGCTCACCGCAACCTTCGACCACCTTGCGCACGGCACCGCCGACGAAAGCGTTATCACAGATTTCACAGGCTCTTCCGTACCCGACGGCGGCTTTATTTATCACATAAACGTCGGCAACGATTACAGCGCGAACGGCGGCATTAACTACGTTAACAATTCCACCAACCAAGCGCTCGAAACCGCGAAAAGCTGGGAAATAGGCACGAAATTCGAATTTATTAACCTCAATCTCGAATCTCTCGTCGCACCCACGCTCACCCCCAACCTTAAATGGTACGAAAGCGGCTACGAATGCACCGCAAAATACCGCATTTACAAGGAAGAAGCGCGCCCCGCATCCGAAACCGTTACTATCGACGGTGTTCACAACGATAACGCGTGGATCGAGCACAACTGGATCACCGTTGACGGCGCAAGCGGTTATTGGCAGAAGGATTTCAACGACAAGAGCCTTTCCTTTAAGTTCCAATTCCGTACCGACGTGAACTATCTCTACGGCGCGGCTGTTATCTATAACCCGCCCGTTGCAGGCTCGGGCAACGGCAGTGCCACCAACTTCCGCCTCTGGCTGAATACCGATTCCTCCTCGGTCGGCGCGACCCATTACTACGATATTTTTTACAACACAAGCGGCGGCGCAGGCATTACCCCCTCGGTATCGGGCAGCGAAATGATAGCTGCGCTTACCACCGCAAGCAGCTCGGTTTCTTTCGAATTCCGCGTTCCGCTTAGCGAGATCGGTGCAGCAAACCTCGAACAGATTCCCTATTTCATCTCCTGCTCGACCAACAACGGCAGCGAAGAGCCCTGCTTATACTACCCGAAGGTATATAACGCATCGGGAATTTATTCCCCCAAAAATTCTTGGTACAGAGCCAACGACGGCGACCTCAACGCGCTTGCGCTCCGTCTGAACGGCTTTGAATACACGCTTTCCGAAACGAAGGATTACTATATTCTTTCGGGCGCGGGCACCTCTGCTTCGGGCGACGTGGTTATCCCTGCCACCCACGCGGGACTTCCCGTTAAGGAGATCGGCAGACTCGCATTCCACGAAAGCCTTATCACCTCGGTCTCTCTCCCCGACAGCGTTACGAAAATCGGTCAGGGCGCGTTCGCTCAATGCAAATCGCTCTCCTCTGTCAGCCTCGGCAACGGCGTGGTCGAAATAGGTATGATGGCGTTTATGGGCTGTGAATCGCTCGAAAACATCACCCTTCCCGCAACTCTTACCACCATCGGCAACCTCGCGTTCAGCTCCTGCGGGCTCAGCAGCATAACTATTCCCAAAAATATCGTAAAGGTCGGCTCTAATGCGTTCTCGTTCTGCGAATCGCTCGAAAGCATTTATTGCGGTGCGAACTCCAAGCCCGCCGAATGGTCGGAAATTTGGAAAGATAACTGCGAAGCCAACGTTTATTGGAGCGAGGTTACCCATACCTTCGAAACCGATTGGACAGCCAACGAAACCCACCACTGGCACGCCTGCCGCGATTGCGACGACGTTGTGGAGGATAAAGCGCCCCACGTTTTCGGCGCAGAAAGCGACACCTGTATCGAATGCGGCTACAAGCTTAAAACCGATCCCCCCGTTAACCCGCCTGTCGACCCCGAAGTTAAGCTCGGCGACGTTAACGACGACGGCGCAATCGACCAGTACGACTACATCCTCGTTAAGCTCCACTACTTCGAAACCCGCACACTCACCGACGACGAATTCACCCGCGCGGACGTCAACGGCGACACCAAGGTCGACCAGTTCGACTACATTCTTATTGCAAGACATTATTTCGGCACTTACGTGATTGGGTAATGTCATCCCTCGCTTAACCCCAAAAATGCAAGCATTTTCGGGGACCCCATAGCAAAACGGTGCTATCGCCGTTTTGCGAACGTAACAACTAAACAATACAACGAGAGAGAAACTTTCTGCACCGCCCCAAAAATGCAAACGTTTTCGGGGCACCCATAATCCCCCCTCTCGCTATCTCCCAAAAACCTTTCGTTTTTGGGAGTTTTTTATTGCGTGTCGTTTTTTCTTTATAAGCAGAAGCGCAGACCGATGAGAAAAAAATGAGAAAAAGACGAGAAAAAGATGGGACGAAATTACGCCGACAAGGGTGTATAATTGTAGTGTAAGAAAACATTTTAAAGGAGAAAATTATGCAATGGTTCAAAGCACACTGCAATACGCTTACAAGCCCACGAATGCTGTGTCTGCGCAGTGAGGAGCGGGGCGGCGAGCTTTTCGCGTTCTGGATGCTGCTTCACGTTCTTGCGGCAAGCAAGGGCGGCGACCCGATAATTACGTTTTCGAAGGAGCGCCCCTATACGCCGCGTCAGCTTGGCGCGTCGCTTGGATTTTCGGAGGAATTCACCATATACGCGCTTGAAAAGCTGCAAGAACACGAATATATAATAATTTACGAAAACGGTGCGATAAAGCTTGTCGGCTGGGAAAACGAGCAGAGCTATCCCGAAGCAAACGAAAAAGCAAACGAAAAGGAAAGCGGGCAGGCAAAGAAAAAAGCAAGCGCACGCAAGCGCGAATACGACCGTTTGTATCAGCAAAAGCGACGCGACGAGGCAAAGCAAAAAAAGTTAAACGACGTTCTTGCGACGAAAAACGACGACACTGCGACGAAAAACGATTCTTCCTATATATATAAAGAAATAGATAAAGAAAAACAAAAAGATACAGAAGCAGAAGCAGAAAAAGACGCGCGTGAGCGCGAATGCACTGCGGTGCAGGAGCTCTACAACAGCATCTGCAAATCCTACCCGCAAATTTCTTTTCTTTCCAAACAGCAAATGCGTTATTTATCAAGCGTGCTCGACGAGGTAAGCACAGAGCAGTTCAAGCGGTGCTTTGAGCTTGCCGAGGAATCCGATTTTCTTAAAGGCAAGGGTTGGGTAAGCTTCGATTGGCTTATCCGCCCCGAAAACATCGCAAAGGTTTGCAACGGCAATTACCGCAACGACAGCGCTTCGCCCACTTCCCAAAACCCGCCGCAGGAGGTATCCGAAACGCTTTCATCCTTCGATGCCGACGAGTTTTTGGAAGCCGCGCTTGCCCGCGGGTTTGACGATTAACGCAATACGCCTGATTACGCATCTTAAGAAATTCTTAATACCTTTACCCCTTTAAAATTCAGGATTTTTGTATTATAATAGCCTCAGAAACCAAAAAGGAGCTAACCGCGATGTATAACATACTTATCTGCGACGACGACAAGGACATAGTAAACGCGCTTAAAATATATCTTACCGACCAAAACCACCGCTTGTTCGAGGCATTTAACGGTATTCAGGCGCTCGAAACGATAGAGCGCGAGGAGATACACCTGATTCTTATGGACGTTATGATGCCCGAGCTCGACGGCATTTCGGCTATGGTGAAAATACGCGAAAAAAGCAACGTGCCGATAATCCTTATTACCGCAAAAAGCGAGGACAGCGACAAGATTTTGGGCCTTACCGTCGGCGCGGACGATTATATTACAAAGCCCTTTAACCCTATCGAGGTTTCGGCAAGGGTAAAATCGCAATTACGCCGATATATGCAATTGGGCGCGGGCAAAATCAAGCCGAATATACTTTCGGTCGGCGGTATCGAGCTCGACGACAATGCAAAGCTTGTCACGCGTGACGGCGTTCCGATACAGCTTACCCCCACCGAATACGAGATACTTAAATTACTGATGACCTACACGGGCAGGGTATATTCGCCGAAGGAAATATACCGCGAAATATGGAAGGAAGCTCCGATGGCGGCGGAAAACACGGTTGCCGTGCACATACGCCACCTGCGCGAAAAGATCGAGATAAACCCCGCCGAGCCGCGCTATTTAAAGGCGGTCTGGGGCCACGGATATATGATGGAAGGAGATAAAAAATGAAAAAGCTTATAAGAAGTCTGCCGATAAAAATACTTTGCTTTGCGCTTTGCATTATCACTCTTTGCGTTTCGGTTTTATCGGTTATCGGCGCGATATTTCTGCTGAACGAGGATTTTTACATCGACACTCCCGAAAAGATATTTGCCGACGAAACCTATTACGAGATCGCCCATAACGCCGAGCAGGCGGTTTATTACCTTGCGCAGGGCGAGGAGATACCCGAATCTATTGCCGACCCCCAAAAATCCAACCTGCGCCTTAACGTTACCGACTCTACCGGCACTCTTGTCTTTACAAACTGCCTTACGAACGGCGAAGGACTTAAATTAAAGGGCGATATTTTTTACAGCCACAAGGTAAGCGTTTATTCCTACGAAGGCGTCGTTTACACGGGTATCTTATCGCGCTTTGACGATTCGGGCGAGGGCGATATATGGCGGGTCGAGATCGGCGTGAGCGAGGAGCTGACCGCGCACGACGCTTTCGCGCTTAAATGGGAGCTTATCAATACCGCGCACGGTATGCGCTATGCCGTAATTCCTATCGGTGCGGTGTCGTTCCTGCTCTTTGCCGTGCTGTTTATTATCCTTATGTGCGCCTCGGGCAGGCGCGTTGGTGACGAAGAAGCCCACGGCGGTCTGCTTAACAATATCCCGTTTGATATACTTCTTGCCCTTTCGTTCGGGGTATTCCTTCTCGGCGTGATGCTTCTCGATTCGCTCGACAGACAGATCAACACCGAAAGCTTTGTCGCATTGGTCGCGTTTTTCTGCTTTGTAGTGGCGTGCATCGCGCTCGGGCTGTGCATAAGCATCGCGGCAAGGCTCAAGCAGGGCAATCTGTTTAAAAACACGCTTATCTTCCGCGCTCTTTGCCTGATTTGGCGGTTTATTAAATGGCTGTCGAAGCATATCAAACGCTTTGCGAAGCGCGCGTGGGAGCTTATTCTTAATATCCCGCTTATCTGGCGCACCGTTTGCTTGCTTGTTTCGGTGCTTGCTTTCGATTTGCTTATTGCAATCGCGGCGAGCGAAAATGCGGGCGGTCTGCTGTTCCTCTTGCTTGTTTCAAAAACGGCAATCCTCGGCTTTATTGCGCTGTTTTCCGCGCTTTATATGCGTAAGCTCCAAAAGGGCGGCGAGGCGCTGGCGAAGGGCGACCTTGCCTATACCGTAGATACCGAAAAGATGTATTACGACTTTAAAAAGCACGGCGAAAACCTTAACCGAATTTCTGCGGGTATGGCGGTTGCCGTCGAGGAGCGTTTGCACAGCGAAAGGATGAAGACCGAGCTTATTACAAACGTTTCGCACGATATAAAAACCCCGCTCACCTCGATAATAAACTACGCAACACTTATTGCCGAAAGCGATTGCGGCAACCAAAACCACGGCGAATATTCTGAGGTGCTTTTGCGCAAATCCGAGCATTTAAAGCGCCTGCTCGACGACCTTGTCGAAATTTCGAAGGCGAACAGCGGCACGCTCGAGGTTGCGCTTATCCCCTGCGATGCAACCGTACTTTTAACGCAGGCGGCGGGCGAGTTCGAACAGAAATGTGCCGACGCCGAGCTTGAATTGATAACCGTAAACAACGGCAAAAACGCGCGTATTATGGCGGACAGTCGCAGGATATGGCGGGTGTTCGAAAACCTTATGAACAACGCCGTTAAATATTCGCTCCCGCGCTCGCGCGTGTATTTGAGCTTGGAAGCGACCGAAGCCGAGGCGAAATTTGTGTTCAGAAACACCTCGCGCGATTCGCTTAACATTACGCCCGCCGAGCTGACCGAGCGCTTTGTCCGCGGCGATGCCTCCCGCTCTTCCGAGGGCAGCGGCTTGGGGCTTTCGATAGCGAAAAGCCTTACCGAGCTTCAAAACGGCAAAATGGATATCTTTATCGACGGCGATTTGTTTAAGGTCGTCCTTTCCTTCCCGCGAGTGTGAGCGGTTACGGGATTGGGTGAATACGAATAATGAAGATACGAGAGAGGATGTTTTTGAAAAAACACCCTCTCTCGAGCTCTTACCCAAAAACTTTTTATTTCAAAAAAGTTTCTTGTGTGTCATTTTTTCGTCATACAAATTCGTCGCACGGGCGTTGAAAAAGCGGCAAAGAATTGAGTTATACAAATATGAGGAGATATAACGCAACCGAAGCCTTCCCCCTTGGACGAAGCCTTCAATGTTAACATCTGTATTCTATTATCTATTATCTATTATCTTCTTGTCGCGCATATCCTTCGACTGCGCGGCTTGCGCCGCCTATGGGGTCCCCGAAAATGCTTGCATTTTTGGGGTTAAGCGAGGGATGACAGTCTTCTTGTCGCGTATGCTTTTAAAACTCGTTTTTCCGTCTAAATTAGCACTTTTCTGTTAATTGCGCCAGAAAAGTTCACAAAATATCGCATATTTTTTTGGCAAAAGCTATTGACAAACCGCAAGAATGGGGTATAATAAAGGCGAGATTAGCACACCGAGCTAGCGAGTGCTAACAAAAACACAAAGGAAAGGCGATATATGGAATTAAACGAACGCAAAAAAGCGATACTGCGGTCTGTTGTGGACGCATATATCGCAACCGGCGAGCCTGTTGGCTCGAAATATCTTACGGCGAACGCCGATTTTAACGTTTCGAGCGCGACGCTCCGCAACGAAATGAACGCGCTTGAAAGTATGGGCTATCTCGAACAGCCGCACACCTCGGCGGGGCGCGTGCCCACCGCAAAGGGCTACCGCACCTACGTTGAAAACCTTATGGGCAGGTATCTGCTCGCGATGGAAGAGGTAGAGCTTCTTGACGAGATCATTGAAAACAAGATAAACGAGCTTTCGACGATTATGGAAGAAGCAAGCCACGCGATAGGCGAGCTTACCAACTATACCTCGTTCGCCTTTATCGGCGGAAGCGGCACCGAAGCCGAACGCTACGAAACGGTGCTTATCGGCGAAAACGATTTTCTGCTTATTATGATCTGCAAGGACGGCTCGGTACGCTCGCGGCAGGTAAAAACGCAGGAAAGCATTAACAACGAAATACTTGAAACCGCGAAAAACGCGCTGAACAAATGCTTTTGCGGCATAACGCCCGAGCAGGTAAACCTTAACACGGTTATCGAGTTCGAAAGCGCGATGGGCGAGCACAAGGCGATAGCGACGATGCTTTTACGCGTGATAAACGAAATGTTCAATTCCTTCGACAGCGAAAAGGTACACGTCGACGGTGTTACAAAGCTGCTCTCCTACCCCGAATTTTTCAACGTGGCGAAGGTGCAAAGCGTGCTTTCGATGATCGAGGAAAGAAAACGCTTTTCCGAGCTGATGAAAAAGGCTGTCCCCGGACAGACGAGCATAGTTTTCGGCGAGGAAGCGCAGGATATTGCGCCCCCCGGAACGGGATTTGTTTTTCACCCGATAACAGTCGGCGGGAAGGTGATCGGCGCGGTCGGTGTTATCGGACCGAAGCGAATGGATTACAAAAAGGTCATCGCCTCGCTCGATTATTTCGCAGAAAGCCTTACGGGGCAGATAGATAAGGAATTAGCCGTTGGCAACAGTTTGATGATAGGAGAAAACAGCGATGAACGATGAAAAGATAAACGAAACCGAAGAAACGCTAAACTCGGAAGCGACTGAAGCGGAGGCCGAAGCGACCGAAGAAAAGGTTTCGAAGAAGGAACAAAAGGAAATCGACGAGCTTAAAGCCAAGCTTGCCGAATACGACGACCGTTACCTGCGTCTTGCCGCAGAATACGACAACTACCGCAAGCGCACAATAAAGGAAAAGAGCGACGCTTACGCAGACGCATACTGCGATGCGGTCAAGGCGATACTTCCGCTTGCAGACAGCCTTGACAAGGCACTTGAATTCTCGCCCGAGGACGAAGGCATTAAGGCACTTTCGAAGCTTTTTGCCGACATTCTTTCGAAGCTCGGCGTAACCGTTATCGAATCCGACGGTAAGGAATTCGACCCCAAGTTCCACAATGCGATAATGCACGAAGACGACGAAACGCTCGGCGAAAATATGGTGGTGCAAACCTTCCAAACGGGTTATATGCTCGGCGAAAAGGTAATACGCCACGCGATGGTAAAAGTAGTAAACTAATTCAATTTTATATAAAGGAAGGTATTTAATTATGTCTAAGATTATCGGTATCGACCTCGGTACAACAAACTCCTGCGTAGCAGTATATGAAGCGGGCGAGCCCGTAGTTATCGCAAACGCCGAAGGCAACAGAACGACCCCCTCGGTAGTTGCTTTTTCGAAAACAGGCGAAAGAATGGTAGGTCAGGTAGCAAAAAGACAGGCTATCACCAACCCCGACCGCACCATTATCTCGATAAAGAGAGAAATGGGCACGAACTACAAGGTCGGCATTGACGGCAAAAACTACACCCCCCAAGAAATAAGCGCGATGATCCTTCAGAAGCTGAAGAGCGATGCCGAAGCATATCTCGGCACCACCGTTGACAAAGCGGTTATCACCGTCCCCGCATATTTCTCCGACTCTCAGCGTCAGGCAACCAAGGACGCGGGCAAGATCGCCGGTCTTGAAGTTATGCGTATCATCAACGAGCCCACCGCGGCGGCACTTGCATACGGTCTTGATAAGGATATCGACCAGAAGATCCTTATTTACGACCTCGGCGGCGGCACCTTCGACGTTTCTATTCTCGATATAAGCGACGGCGTGTTCGAAGTTCTCGCGTCCTCGGGCGATGCGCGTCTTGGCGGCGACGATTTCGACGAAAAGGTTATGAACTGGATCGCCGACACCTTCAGAGCAGAATCGGGCATCGACCTTCGCAACGACAAAATGGCAATGCAGCGCTTGAAGGAAGCGGCAGAAAAGGCAAAGATCGAGCTTTCCTCGACAATGTCCACCAACATCAACCTCCCCTTCATCACCGCAGACGCAACCGGTCCCAAGCACTTCGATGCAACCCTTACCCGCGCTAAGTTCGACGAGCTCACCCGCGACCTCGTAAACAGAACTATGGGCCCCGTTAAGCAGGCGCTTTCCGATGCAGGTCTTTCGGGCAGTCAGATCGATAAGGTGCTTCTCGTAGGCGGCTCGACCCGTATTCCCGCTGTTGCGGACGCGGTTAAGAACTTTATCGGCAAGGAGCCGTTCAAGGGCATTAACCCCGATGAATGCGTAGCTGTCGGCGCGGCTATTCAGGGCGGCGTTTTGAGCAAGGATATCGGCGGCGGTCAGGTGCTCCTGCTCGACGTTACTCCTCTTTCGCTCGGTATCGAAACGCTCGGCGGCGTATTTACAAAGATCATCGACAGAAACACCACCATTCCCGTAAATAAAAGTCAGGTCTTCTCTACCGCGGCGGACAATCAGCCCTCGGTAGAGATCCACGTGCTTCAGGGCGAACGCGAAATGGCGGCTAACAATACAACTCTCGGCAGATTCAGCCTCGACGGAATCGCTCCCGCACCCAGAGGTGTTCCTCAGATCGAGGTTACCTTCGATATCGACGCAAACGGTATCGTTAACGTTACCGCGACCGATAAGGGCACGGGCAAGGAACAGCACGTTACCATTCAGTCCTCGACCAATATGAGCAAGGAAGCTATCGACGCGGCTATCCGCGATGCCGAAATGCACGCAGAAGAGGACAAGAAGCGCAAGGAATCGGTCGAGGTTAAGAATATGGCGGAAAGCCTTGTGTTCCAATGCGAAAAGACGCTTGACGAAGCGGGCGACAAGGTAAGCGACGCAGAAAAACAGCCCGTGCGCGACGCTATCGCGAAGCTTAAGGAAAGCGCGGCAACCGACGATATCGAAAGAATCAAGGCAGATACCGACGCGCTTCAGAAGGCAATTTACGAAATCAGCGCGAAGCTTTACCAGCAGGGCAACCCCCAAGGCGGCGCGGGCTTTGACCCGAACGGCGGTGCGGGCTTCGACGGCGGCGCAGGCTTCGACGGCGGCAACGCAGGCGGCAACGGCGATTATTACGATGCCGACTTCACCGACAAGAGCGAAAACTAATCACCCTTATTATAACGAAAAGAGAGGCGAACAGCGTCCTCTCTTTTCGTGGGTATTACAGAGGTACATCAAATGGCAGAAAAAAGAGATTGCTATGAAATACTCGGCATAAGCAAATCCGCCACCGACGAAGAAATAAAAAAAGCCTTCCGCAGAAAGGCAAAGGAATACCACCCCGATGCCAACCCCGGCGACAAGGCGGCAGAGGAAAAGTTCAAAGAGGTCAACGAGGCGTATTCGATCCTTTCCGACCCCGATAAAAAGGCGCGCTACGACCAATACGGTTATGCGGGCGTCGACCCCTCGGCGGGCGGCGGCGGTTTTGGCGGCGGATTCTCGGGCGGCTTCGATATGGGCGATATTTTCGATATGTTCGGCGGTATTTTCGGCGGAGGCGGCGGCACGCGAAGCCGTGCGAACGCGCCTATGCGCGGCGACGATGTCGGCGTTCGTATCACCATCGATTTTAACGACGCCGTTTTCGGCTGTAAGCGTGATATTTCGTTTAACCGTATCGAGCATTGTGCGTCCTGCGGCGGAAGCGGCGCAGAAAAGGGCACGAGCGCGCAAACCTGCCGTAAATGCGGCGGCAGAGGCAGTATAACAGTGCAAAAGCGCACTCCGTTTGGTATGATGCAAAGCTCGGCGGTATGCGACGAATGCGGCGGCAGAGGCAAAATTATTCAAACACCCTGCCGTGATTGCCGCGGAAGTGGTACGGTAAGAAAAAGCAAAACGCTCGAGGTCAATATCCCCGCGGGTATCGATAACGGTCAGCGTATTTCGCTGAACGGTCAGGGCGATTGCGGTGTAAACGGCGGCCCGAACGGCGATCTGCTTATTCAGGTGAACGTTCGCAGGCACGAGCTGTTTGTGCGCGAAGGCTACGATATACATTACGAGCTCCCGATAACCTTTGCGGATGCCGTTCTCGGCGCGAAGCTTACCGTTCCCACCCCCGACGGAAGCGGCGAGCTCACCGTTCCCGAGGGTACGCAATCGGGCACGACCTTCAGCGTGCGCGGCAAGGGCGTTCCGAAAATCAACAGCAAATCGCGCGGCGACCTTTATATTACCGTTAAGGTCGAAACCCCGAAAGGGCTCTCGCGCAAGCAAAAGGACCTGCTCGAGGAGTTCCAGAACAGCCTAACCGATAAACACCACGCAAAACGTAAAAGCTTTTTCGATAAGTTTAAGAAATAAAAAAACAATCTCCCGTACGATTGTGGCGGGAGATTGCTTTTTTGTTAGATAATAGATAATAGATAATAGATAAAATTTTTGGAAAGAGCGCGAGAAGACCTTTTTATAAAAAGGTTTTCTCGCAAAAAATAAAGCAACTATGATAAAATACACAGCAGAAAATTTAGACGTAGCCGTTATCGGTGCGGGACACGCGGGGATAGAAGCCGCGCTTGCCTGCGCGCGTATGGGGGTCAAGACCGCGCTTTTTACCCTAACGCTCGACCTTGTCGGCAATATGCCTTGCAACCCCTCTATCGGCGGCACGGGTAAGGGTCACCTTGTTTTCGAAATCGACGCCTTGGGCGGCGAAATGGGCAAGGCGGCAAACCACGTAATGCTTCAAAGCCGTATGCTTAACGCATCTAAAGGCCCTGCGGTTCGCTCCTTAAGAATGCAATCCGACAGAGTCCGTTACCGCGATTATATGAAGCAGGCTGTGGAAGCCACCCCCAACCTAATGCTAAAGCAGTGCGAGGTTACCGAGATTGTAACCGAGGATAATGCAGTAAAGGGCGTTGTAACCTCTTTCGGTGCTTTTTATCCCGCAAAATGCGTAATTATCGCCACGGGTACTTCCTTGGGCGGCAGAATAATAGTTGGTGAGGAAGCCTACGAATCCGGCCCGGATAACACCCTGCCAGCCAACCGTTTGGTTAAATCCTTGCAGGATATTGGGGTAAAGCTTGTTCGCTTTAAAACAGGCACTCCCCCAAGAATTCATGCCGACAGCATAGATTATTCTAAATTAGAGCGTCAGGATGGGGACGACCCCGCCGTAATGTTCGGCTTCTATCCCTCAAAACCCAACCTTATGCCCTGCTACGTGGCGTACACCAACCAAAAAACACATCAGATTATCAGGGATAACCTTTCCCGTTCCCCCTTATATTCCGGGGTAATTCACGGCACAGGCCC
>JAZSHQ010000059.1:0-67693 GCA_045533335.1 Eubacteriales bacterium | reverse complement strand
CGTCACTATTTCGAAACCCGTATGCTTACGGCAGACGAAATGACCCGCGCAAACGTTAACAAGGACGCAGTAGTTGACCAGTTCGACTACATCCTTATCGCACGCCACTACTTCGGCACGTTTGAAATTAAGTAATGTCATCCTGAGCGAAGCAAAACAGCGGTAAAGCTGTTTTGCGAAGTCGAACTTCCGCCTTAGCGGAAGCGAATTGCGCGAGCGCAATTCGGGATATACACAACAATTTAACAATACAACGCGAGAGAAACTTTTTGCACCGCCCCAAAAAATCTTTGATTTTTCGGGGACCCCATTAAGTTTCTCTCGCGCTCTTTTCAAAAATTTTAAGTTTTAAAATTTTTATTGTGTGTCATTCCTGCGTTCGATACATTCAAATCGGTAAAACGAAAATATGACACGCTTGAATATATTTTAAATATTAAAAAGTTTTGCGGGGTTTAAGGGGTGCTTTTTCAAAAGCACCCCTTGTATATTCACCTATGCACCGTTTCTAAATGCTCGGGTTTTGGTTTTTGTTTCGCTTTGTCCTTCTGCTTTCGCGCTTTATTTTATAAAGCTCTTCGGCGGCGAGCCTTGCCTTGAATACCGCAACCTCGGGCGGGGTAAAGCAATAATAAAGCGTTTCTCTGTCGCCGATGCAGATAATATCGCCCATTGTGTAAAAGTAAAAATCGGCGTTTATGCTGTGCGAAGCAAGCGCAGGCTGATTGAATTCAAGCGCGCCGTCACAGCCTTTAAGTGTAAAGCCGTTTTCGTTATGCGTAAGTATGCCGTTGCCGACCCGATAAAGCGCCTTGTGGTCCTTTATTATGCCGATTTCGACCTCTGTTTCAAGCGAATATTCGCCCGCTGCGATGTCTTTTTTTGCGCATTCGCGTTGCCAATCGACCCAATCGGGTATATGCGCAAACTCGGTCGTTCCGTCTTTGGCGTTCAGCCTGCCGAGCGTGTCCATTTCATAAACCTTGCCGCAGGCGTTGCATTTTAGCGTTGCGGCCTCGCCCTGCATTTTGCCTTCCGCAAGACAATGCGGGCATTTGTAAAGCACGCGGTGCAAGCCCTTTGCGCGTTCTTTGTGCGAAATTTCGACAGAATTTTCGTACTGATCCTTAAAATTATCAAACGCAAATACCTTTTCTATCATACCGTCGAGCTCGTCGACGGTTTTTTCGGCTATTTCCTCGGGGGTAAGCAGGCATTGTACCTCGGCGGAGATATTCACCTTGCGCTTGATAAGCTCGTTGTAAAGCGGCTGGCGCAAAAACGCGCCTCTTGTTGTAACGGTCACGATCGGCACGTTTAAACGCTTTATAAGCATCCCGAATTTCGGAGGGAGCGCGGTGGCTCTGCCGTCGAGCGAATAGCCCGCCTCGGGAAACATAAGCACGCTCGCCTTCTTTTCGTGAAGCGCGTATTTTATGTCGGAAAGCAAAGTGATATCCGAAACGAATTTATGCGTGGGAATACAGCCTATAAACGGCATAAGCCAACGCTTTCCGATATAGGAATCACGCGTGCTTACGATGCACAAGGGGCGGGGGAAGAAGATTTTATAAGCAATTTCAAGGTCGATAAAGCTCGAATGATTCATAAGAATAAGGCAGGGCTTGTTTTTTGCAAGCTCCATTCGCTTTTCGGTATATTTAAACCGCGTTGCGAGCATATCGGGCAGGGAAAGCAGATAAATAAGCCCGCGAAGCACCGATAACGGCTTCATCGGGTTTTTGTGCTTTGGCGTAGGAAGCGCGACGACCTGTTCGTAGCTAAGTTTTTTGCTTTTGATTTTCATAACTTGCCTTTTTCCTTTACGATTTATGCCTTATTATACAGTATTTTGCGGGTTTTGGCAATAGAAACGCAAATATCCGCGAAATACGTTGTGTTTTAATGTAAAAATAAGTTATTTTTCTTGACATATATAAAATTTTCGGGTAAAATGTAGAATGATAAAATGGCGCGGTGTGTCGATTTGGATAAGCACGCCCGCTGACCGAGAACATTTTACAGATGCTAAAAAAACCAAAGATAAAAGTAATTGCTGTTCGTTAAGGAGAAGAAAAATGAAAACCGTAAAAGGATTGTTTAAAAGACTGTTATCCGGCTTTCTTGCGCTGCTAATGGTTGTTATGCTTATTCCTATTGTTTCGGCGGTAAAGCCCGAAGTGGTTTCCGACAGGGTTGTCGACCCGTCCACTATGAACGGTTGGGCAGAATGGTTCGGAAATTCTGTAAAGAACACCGAAAACGCAGGCGGTGTCTGGGCAGATAAATCGGTATTCACCGATGCTTCGCAGTTCCCCGAAAATACCGTTACGCTCGACGACGAGAGTAACTTTCTCGTTGCGCTTTCGGCAATAGCGGCAAATAAATCCATCGTGGGATATACCAATATTCCCACCGACACGATGCTCGTGCTTGACCTTTCGGGCTCTATGCTCGGTAAGATAGAGGACCTTGTCGACGCTACCAACAGCGCGATGAAATCGCTTTATGCGGTTAACAACCATAACCGAGTAGGCGTTGTTCTTTATTCGGGTAACAGCAGCTTAGGTACCTCCTCGACCGATACGGCAACCGTAATTCTTCCGCTCGACCGTTACACCGCAAGAAACGCAAACGGCGATTTCTTTACCTATTCGTCGCGTACGTCGGGAGGCAATACCGTTGAAACGATAAGTGTTGCTTCCAACGTTTACGGCACCAAAAAGTCGCAGGCGATGAGCGGCTCGAAGCAGGCAAACGGCGGAACTTACATACAAAACGGTCTTTACAAGGCTTATCAGGAATTCGCGAACGTCGAAAATACGGTTATCGAAAGCGGATTTCAGTCGGGTATGGAGATACTTCCCATCGTCGTTCTTATGAGCGACGGCGCACCCACCTCGGCTACCACCAACTATACCAACATACAAACGAGTAACGCGGGCAACGGCTCGAACAACGGCGCAAATACCGGTATGGCGTTCGTCACCCAGCTTACCGCAAGCTATATCCACGCAAAGATAGAGGAAAAATACAACCGCACCCCGCTTTTCTATACGCTCGGTGTGGGCGTAGGCGACTCCGAGGCGGCGCAAAGCGTGCTCGACCCCGTGGGTGCTACCGCTTCGCTTTGGGATAGCTATTTAAAAAACAACTCTATTTCGGTTAGTCTTCCTTCCACCAACACAAGCGGCAGTCTTTCGTTCAGCGCAAAAACGGTTAACAGAAACAGCTATTGCACGCTTTCCGATTACGTAAACCAATACTATTCGTCGGACGATGGCGACGAAATGGCGGAAAACTTCCAAAACATAGTAAACGAAATTATTATTCAGTCGCGCTATTATCCCACCCACCTTCAGGGACAAAACCCCGATTTCGCCGGATACATTACCTTCGAGGACAAAATCGGCGAATATATGGAGGTTAAGGATATCAAGGGTATCCTTGTCGGCGATACTCTGTTCGACGGCGCGATGCTCGCATCGAGAATAATCGTCGGAAGGGACGGCAGCGTTTCGACAGACGATTCCGCGCTTACGAAAGAGCTTATCGGTGCGGTTAGCGAGCGCTTAGGCGTAAACGAAACCGTTGCGGCCGAGCTTTTAAAGAACGCGGCGGCAGATAAACAGCTTTATTACGAAAACGGCGACGATTACAACAACTGTATTTCTTGGTATGCAAAGGCGGACGGAAGCTTCCTTTCGTTTGCCGATAAGGACGATTCGACTCCCGACGAGGGCGCGGTATATCTTAACCGCTCCTACGGCTTCCTCGGCAAGTCGACCGGCAATATCAAGGACAGCGATATGATGTATATGTCGGTGCAGGTAACTACCGACATCGCAAGCAAACAGCAGATGGTTTATTGGAAAATACCCGCCGCACTCGTTCCGATGATAACCTACAGCATTTCGCTTAAGGGCGATAGCGTTGAAACCGCTACCGATGTTAAGCTTGATATTCAGGAAAACGACCCCATTCGCCTTGTTTTCGAGGTGGGCTTGCACTCGGATATTAACGAGCTGAACATAAATTCGATAATGGCTTCGGCCGACAGCAAGTTCAAAACGAACAACGGCTATCAGTTCTGGACCAACAGCTGGCAAAGCGGCGAAGCTTATGTTGCAACCTCGGTACAGTTCCACCCCTCGACCGAAAACGAAAGATATTACTTCATAGAAGATACCGATATTTACGTTTCCGACGGCAACGGCGGCTACGACAAGGTAACCTACAATAACGCAAGCGGCTTCGACAGCAACACCAAATATTACCGTATGAAGACGGTATTTACGCAGATTAACGAAGAAACCAAGGAAGCTGTTATAACGCAAACCGCGGAAGAGCTTACCGCAGGCGCACTTGAAGAAAAGATGCGCGCCGAAGACGGCACTTGGTACATTCCCCGCGGCACGGTAAGCCACTTGCTCGACGATTATGTTGCGAATAAGTCGGAAAACCGCACCGAATCGCTCGAATATTTGGCAAATCCGTTTGTAGAATTTACAAGCTCGTCCTACGATGCATTTACCTATCTTGGCAATAACGGCAGAATTCAGGTAACGCCCGAGCAGGGTATAACTATTACCAAACTGCTCGAAAACGAACAGTCGGATACCAACCGCGAGTTCAAATTTATTGTCGAGCTTGACGCTCCGATAGGCACCTCGCTTGCCAACGAATATCGCTGTGTTCTTACCGAAATCGGTGAATACGAGGGCGAGGAAAGCACGGTCGCCGTAAGAAACGGCAAAATGACAGTCACCCTGCCCGCGGGCAAGACAATGTTTATCGTGGGTCTTCCCGCGAATACCGAATACACGGTAACCGAATCGAGCGAAAATCTCGATTACGAATTAAAATCGGTAAGCGTTAACGGCGTTTCGCAAAACGGCGCGGCAAGCGGCATTATTACCGCATACAGCTTTGACGAGGTCGAATTTGTCAACGCTCCTACCGTAAAGGGCGGACTTACAATAAGCAAGACCGTCACCCACCCCTTCGGCAACGGCTATAATATCCCCGAAGACCTTAAATTCGATATTACCGTAACGCTTGCTCGCAACGGTGTTAATATTGCAAACACCGAATTTTCCGCAAGCACAAACAAAGGCACTACCACCGTTAAGAGCGATGAAAACGGCGTTATTTCGCTTGAGCTCGCACACGGCGACGATATTACGATTTACGGCATACCTGCAGGCACGCAATACACGGCGGAAGAAGTAAATATACCTGCGGGCTTTACCCTCACCTCGCAGAGCACGGGACTTAACGGCACGATCACCGCCGACGGCAACGCAAGCGCATCGCTTGTAAACAGCTATATTCCCAACCCCGTTACCCCTGATATAGAGGTTGATATTACAAAGCTGCTCGAGGGCAGAGAATTTAAAGAGGGCGACAGCTTTGAATTTGTTCTCGCACGCTCGTCCTCGGCAGACGCGCTTGCTAACCTTGTTACCGTCGATACCGTAACGGCTATCGCTATGAAGGATATTGTCGACGGCAAGCTCAAGGCGAAGCTCGATGCGTCGCTCGAAAGACTCACGCAGGTAGGCACCTATCATTACGTTATTTACGAAACCGACGCAAGCCTTTCGGGCAACGGTATCGAAGGCGTGACCTACGACGACAGCATACACCGCTTCGACGTAACCGTCAGCGACCGCGATATGGACGGTCAGCTCGAAATAACGGCTGTAACGCCCAGCGCACCGCTTACCGTCAGCGGCAACGCAAACAACGGCTGGCGTGTTTTTGCAACCTTCAATAACGTTTACAAAGCAACCCTTCCCGCAACCGTTAAGATCGATATAACCAAATACATCATCGATAATTCCAACGCGCAAATAGGCAGAAACGGCTTTAGCTTCGTGCTTTACGACAGCTACGGTGAAGAAATAGCAAGATCCAACCTCACCAATACCGACGGCAACGCGCGTATAACCCTTACTTACCCCGCAAGCCTTATAGGAAACACCTATTCCTACACGCTTAAAGAGCTTGTTCACGAAACACCTATCCCCGGTATGACGTACAGCCAAGAGGAATTCAATTTCACCGTTGAAATTATCGACAACGGCGACGGCACGGTAGGCACGCTTATCAACGGCTCGGCGGCGAGCGGCTATGTAACAAGCTTTACCAACACCTACGATCCCACCGACGCGGCGCTTATTATAAGCGGCGTTAAGGAATTGAGCGGCAGAGTACTGAACGAAAACGAATTCAGCTTTAAGCTTTACGAAACCGGTGCAGACTTTTCGATCGAAGGCATTACCGCAACCTATACCGCGTTTGCGGGCTACGACAAATCCTTTGCGTTCCCGATGTTCACCTATTCCGCCGCAGGCACTTACTACTACGTTATAACCGAAACTCAGGGCAACCTCGGCGGTATAACCTATGACGATGCCGTTTACACCTTAAAGGTCGAGGTAGTCGACGTAAACGGTGTGCTCACCGCACGCACCACCTTGCTTGCAGACGGCAAAGCGGCAGACCAAATCGTATTCAAAAACGAATACAACGCAACCCCCGTTAAAATTGCAATAAAGGGCACCAAGCAGTTAAGCGGCAGAGCGCTCGAAGCAGGCGAATTCAGCTTTAAGCTCGTCGATTCCGAAGGCAAAACTGTCGAAACCGTGCAGAACGCGGCAAACGGCAGATTTGAATTTGCGGCTATCGAATATACCTCCGCAGGCGTTTACAGCTACACCGTTACCGAAGTAAAGGGCAATCTCGGCGGCATAACCTACGATACGTCGGTATTTTATGTCGACGTAACCGTTACCGATAACGGCTACGGCGTGCTTGATTACAGCGTTAGCTACCGCAAGGGCGGCAATTCGGCAAGCGAGATTGTGTTTGTCAACAGCTATTCCGCTGCTCCCGCAGAGGTGGAATTGGGCGGCAAGAAGAAGCTTATCGGCAGAGATATTATAGAAGGCGAATTTGAATTCTGCCTTACAGATGCTTCTAACTCCTATAAGGTACAAACCGTTTATAACGATGCCAACGGCAATTACGCGTTCAATCCGCTTGTGCTTCGCGCGGCAGGCGAATACAGCTATACCGTTACCGAAGTAAACAACGGTCACGGCGGCGTTGGCTACGATACCACCGTTTACTCGGTGAATATTAAGGTTACCGATAACGGCAAGGGTCAGCTCGTTGCCGAGGTTGAATACCTTATCGGCGACGACGAAGCAGAAAATCTCGATTTCACCAACATTTACCGCGCGGCAGAAGCCAAGGTAACCCTTGTCGGCACAAAGCTTCTCGAAGGCAGAGAACTTAAAGAGGGCGAATTTGAATTCGTTCTTACCGACGCAGAGGGAAATAAAGAAAGCGTTTATAACGACGCTGAAGGACGTTTCTCCTTCTCGGAAATCACCTATAATACCGTAGGCGTTTACAGCTATACCGTTACCGAAACGAATAACGGCTTGGGCGGTGTTGATTATGATGAAACCGTTTATACCGTTACCGTTACGGTTACCGACAATCTTGCAGGACGGCTTATTGCAGATATAGAGGTAAGCGGCGAAAACGGCGGAATAGTATTTACAAACGGTTACTCCGCCAACTCCACCACCGCAGTTATCGGCGGTAACAAGACGTTAAACGGCAGGGAGCTTGTTGAAAACGAATTCGCCTTTGAAATTAAGGATGATCTTACCGGCGAAACAATTACGGTTTACAATTCGGCGGACGGACGCTTCGCGACCGACCCGATAACCTTTGCCGCGGCAGGCGAATACAGCTACACGGTTACCGAAATAAACAACGGTTTGGGCGGCGTTATTTACGATGAACGCGTTTACGTTGCGGTCGTTAAGGTTGCCGATAACGGCGAAGGTCAGCTTGTTGCCGAAGTTAGCTACCTGTTCAACGACGAGGAAGTAGAAGAGATCCGCTTCGTAAACACCTACGAGGCAGAGGAATACTACCTCACCCTGAACGGTAATAAGGAGCTTATCGGCAGAGATATTAACGAAAACGAATTCTCCTTCCTGCTTTACAGCGAAACCGAGCAGAAGGAGCTCGAAACGGTGTTCGCAAAGCTTGACGGCGGCATTGAATTTTCGCCCGTTAAGCTCGAACGTGTCGGCAAATATACCTTCACCGTTACCGAAAAGCTCGGCTCGCTCGGCGGTATAACCTACGATAGCGGTATAATCACGGTTATCGTTACAATCGCAGACGATCTCAACGGCAAGCTTTATGCCGAATCTATCGAATATATCAAGAACGAACAGACTGCCGAAGCTATCGTATTTACCAACGAATACAAGGCAGAAAAGAGCACGGTTACCCTCGGCGGCGTAAAAACGCTTTTGGGCAGAGAGCTTAAGGAAGGCGAATTCAACTTCAACCTTTACGAAACCGGCGAAGATTACGAAATTACCGACCTCACTCCCAAAACCGTTACCAATTTGGCAAGCGGAAGTTTCGAATTCGATACGCTCGAATACGAAACCGCAGGCGACAGATATTACGTCATTGCCGAATCCGACGGCGGTTTAAAGAGCATCGTTTACGATACTACCGTATATCGCGTTAAGGTAAGCGTTACCGATAACGGCGAAGGTCAGCTTATCTCCGAAGTTACCCTTACCAAGGCAGACGGCGGCGAGGTTGATACCGCAGTATTTGCAAACGTTTACAACGCGCTTACCGTTAACGTTACTCTCGATATCAACAAAACCGTCGAAAGCAAGCAGGAAAAGACTATCGGCGCAGACGGCTTCAACTTCATTCTCGTTTACGACGGTATTGCGATTAAAGAAACCGCGACCGACGCAAACGGCAAGGCGAAGTTCGAGCTTACCTTCACCGAAGAAGATGCAGGTAAGACCTACACCTACTTTGTAAGCGAGGTTAACCGCGGTCTTGCGGGTGTTACCTACGATAAGAGCGAATATGTTTTCGCAATTACCGTCGATTACGATTCCGAAGGCTATCTTGTCGCAACCGTTACAAAGGACGGCAGCACCGAAAACGCCTACACCGCAGATTTCGTAAATATCTACGAAATTATCGAGCCGGGCGACAATTCCAGCCTCCTCCTGCGAATCGCACTTATCCTTATCAGCGGCGGCGCATCTATCTCGCTCTTTATGAACGACAGAAAGAAGCGCAGGTCCTTCTGATAACCGAAAACCACCCATTTAAAAGTCTTTCGTTCCCCTTATATAGTTAAATGAACAGCAACAGAAATGTCCGTTGAAGTTTTTTCGGACGTTTCTGTTTTTTTGTCTTGGTTTAAAACCTTTTTTATATTTTACTTGAAACTCGAAATTCTGTGTGCTATACTGTTTTTATCAACTAATTCAAGGAGAAAAAATATGTCCAAGCTTATAAAATCCACCGCGTTAAGCGGCAAAACCATAGTTGCCTTCGGCGACAGCCTTACCAATTTCTGCGGTGATTCCTATTCCTCGCATATCGCCGAGGATTTGGGCGTAACGGTTATCAACGCAGGCGTGGGCGGCAACAATACCTATCACGCGCGCGACCGCTTCGAAACTGACGTTCTTTCCCACAAGCCCGACCTTGTTCTTATCGGCTTCGGCGGTAACGACCAAGCCGTTAAGCGCGATGACCGCAAAAGTATAGTGCCTATCGACGAATATCGCGCAAACCTTGTTTATTTCCTCGAATCTATCCGCGCGCAGGGCGGGGACGTTGTCTTTTTCACCGTCACCCCCACTATACCCGAGCGCTATACCCCTTGGGAATACAACATTCATTATATCTACGAGGACGGCAAGGTGCTCGACCGCTATTGCGACACTATGCGCGATATCGCGCGGGAATATAACTGCGGTCTTGTCGATATTCACCGCGAATACGACCTCATTCCTCTCGACGATTATATGCTCGCCGACGGTATGCACCCCTCGGACCTCGGCAGACGCTTCCTTGCAGACCTTATCGGCGCTTATCTGCTTGCAAAATACGATAACGTGAACAAAGCCGAAATGACGCTTAACTGTATCGACGAATCGGGCAATATCCTTGCAAGCTATAAATATGTAGGCGCATCGGGCGCGGCGTTCGCTATCCCTTCGCCCGCTATTAACGGCAAAACCCCCGAAACCGAAATAACGAATACGTCTTTCGAAGACGGAAAGATAGTTAATATCCTTTACAAATAAAAACAGCGAAATAAAATATTGACAAACAGGCAAAGTTGTGCTATATTATATTGCACGGCCTGTTAGTCAAGTGGTCAAGACGTCGCCCTCTCACGGCGAAGACAAGGGGTTCGACTCCCCTACGGGTCTCCAAGAAAAGCAAACCTCACTTTGTGGGGTTTGTTTTTTGTTGCAAAAAAGGGGGGGTCGAAGGGCGAGTAGTGAATGACAGTCCGGGGGACTGTCAGAGCTCGCCACCGCTCTGACCGCAGTCGGGCGACTCCCCTACGGGTCACCAAGAAAAGCACTTCTTTGCGAAGTGCTTTTTTCATTTCTTGACAACTATCGTCCTTTATGTTAAAATAGTTGCATTCGAAACGGTTTTAAATGCAACTAATTAAAAGGGGTACAAAATGGCTACCATAATGCGAAAAATGAACATTATAAGCAGGTGCGAAGCGAACTACCGCACCGAACATTCCACCGTTGGGCTCGCGGGGATTTATCACAGCTACGTGCTGGCGATATGCAATAACCCCGGTCTGCCGCAGGAAAAGCTGGCAAAGCATCTTTGCATAAACAAATCGAACGTAACGCGCCATCTCGCCTATCTCGAGCTCGAAGGATATATTGAACGCCGAATAAGCGAATCCGATAAGCGCGAAACGCTCGTGTTTCCCACACAAAAGATGTTTGATATTCAAGCCGAGGTAATTGCAATAACAAAAGATTGGAATTCCCGCCTTGCCGAAGGCATAAGCGAAAACGAGCTTAAGATATTTCACGATATTTTAGATAAAATGCTCGCAAAATCGATAGCAATTTCCGAGGAATAAAATGAAGATAGTTTTTAAATATTTAAAAGCCTTTTACGGGCGTATGGTTGGCGGCTTTGCTATAAAGACCGCGGGTACCGTTGCCGAACTTATGATACCCTATATCCTAACCCATATTCTCGAAAACGTTATCGGAAAATCGGTGCGGGACATATTGCTTTGGGGCGGGTTGATGGTTGTTTGCTCGGTTATCGCCTGCGTCTGCAACATTATCGCAAACCGTATGGCGGCGCGTGTTTCCCGCAATTTTGCAGAGAGTATGCGAAAAGACCTTTTTATAAAAACGCTTCGTCTTTCCGCATCGCAGACCGACAAATTCACCATACCCTCGCTTGAATCGCGCATTACGACCGACACCTACAACGTTCACCATTTTGTGAATATGATGCAACGCCTCGGCGTGCGCGCCCCGATAATGCTTGTCGGCGGTATCGCAATAACCCTTTTAATGGACTCGTATCTCGCGCTGGCGATGATTTCGGTTTTGCCGTTTATTTTCATAACCGTTTATTTCATTTCGAAAAAGGGCGTGCCGCTTTACACAAAGGTGCAGCGCTCTGTTGACGGTATGATACGCGTTGTGCGTGAGGACGCGCAGGGAATACGCGTTATTAAGGCACTTTCGAAAACCGATTATGAGCACCGCCGTTACGAAAACGTTAACACAGCACTTATAAAGGACGAAACCCGTGCGGGCATAACGATGGGCTTGGTCAACCCGATAATGACGGTTTTGATGAACGTCGGAAGCGTTGCTGTTATCGCACTTGCGGGCGGCAGAATACAAAACGGTCTTTCCACGCCCGAAACGGTAATCGCCTTTATGCAGTATTTCACGCTTATTTCTATGGCGATGATGTCGGTTACGCGTATGTTCGTTATGTTTACAAAGTGTGCCGCATCCGCTAACCGCATAAGCGAGGTTATGGACGCAGAAGAGGATATTCGCGTTCTCGATAACTCCGAATATGGCGGAATAAAAACCGATTCCCACATCGTGTTCGATGATGTGTGCTTTTCATACAACGGCAAAAGAAACGATCTCGATCATATAAGCTTTTCGCTTAAAAAGGGCGGCAGGCTGGGCATTATCGGCGCAACGGGCTCGGGCAAATCGACAGCGATAAAGCTGCTTTTGCGTTTTTACGACGTGAACAGCGGAAGCATTTACATAAACGGCGAGGATATACGCACTATCGAAAAGGATCGTCTTTACGCTATGTTCGGCACGGCGCTCCAGCAGGATTTTCTGTATGCCGACACGATAGAGGAAAACATTCGCTTCGGGCGAGATATTCCCTTTGAAAGCATCGAAAACGCCGCGCGTATCGCGCAGGCAGATGTATTTATAAAGGATTTCCCGGAAGGCTACGGACATATTCTTTCACAGCACGGCACGAACATTTCCGGCGGGCAAAAGCAACGTCTGCTTATCTCCCGCGCGCTCGCTTCCAATCCCGAAATATTAATTCTCGACGATTCTTCTTCGGCACTCGACTATAAAACCGATTCGCTGCTACGCAAGGCACTTTCCGAAAATATGTGCGAAACAACCGTTATCACCGTTGCGCAGCGAGTAAGCTCGGTAAAGGATTGCGACCTTATTCTTGTGCTCGATGAAGGCAAAATAATCGGTATGGGCAGACACGACGAGCTTTTGGAAGCCTGCACCGAATACCGCGAAATAAGCGATTCGCAGATGGGAGGTGCTTTCGTTGAATAGACCGAACAACCTAAACAGCACCAACAAAGCGGGCGACGCTAACCGACCCGAGCGTCAAAAGCTCGACCGCAAAACCGCAAAGCACGTTTTTCTGCGCCTTTGCACCTATATATTCAAATATTGGTATATTTTTATCCCTGCGGTAATACTCACGCTTTTCGCAAACCAGCTCTCGCTTCTCGGACCGAAATATTCGGGGCTTGCTATCGACGCTATCGCCGAAAAGGGCGGCGTGAATTTCGATGCCGTTACCGAAAATGCGATAAAAATGCTGTTTTGTTACATAATTTCGGCGGTAATGTCCTATGCACTCGCCGTAATTATGATACATTTAAGCCAAAAAATAGTATATACTATGCGCAAACAGCTATTTGAAAAGCTGTTGTCGCTCCCCGTAGGTTATTTCGACACCCATCCCACGGGTGATATTATCAGCCGAATTTCTTATGATATCGACACGATAAATTCCACGCTCTCGCACGATTTTGTGCAGATAATGACAAGCCTTTATACGGTTATCGGCTCGCTTATATTTATGTGGAATATATCGAAGCCGCTTATAGCCGTTTTCCTAATAACCGTGCCCGCTTCGATACTTTTCACCCGCTACCGTTCGAAAAAGGTGCGCCCGCTGTTCCATAAACGCTCGAGAAAGCTGGGCGAATTAAACGGCTATGCCGAGGAAATGCTTTCGGGCTGCCGTACGATTCAGGCCTATGCGCGCGAGGATGAAATTGGCTCGCGCTTCAACAAGCGCAACACCGATTCTATGGACGCCTACTACGAAGCCGATTATTACGGCGCGGCGATGGGTCCTTCGGTGAATTTTATTAACAATATTTCTATTTCGCTTGTAACTATGCTCGGCGGTATGCTTTATATGTTCTCGCAAAACGGCACCGCCGCGGAAGGTACGCTGTTCTTTATTACTATCGGCGGCGTGGCGCAGTTTGTGCAGTATTCGCGCAAGTTTGCAGGTCCTATTAACGAATTCGCGAACATTTTGTCCGAGCTTCAATCGGCATTTTCCGCCGCAGAGCGCGTGTTCAGAATAATCGACGAGGAGCCCGAGCCCAAGGACAGCGAAACCGCGGTTACCCATACCGACGTCAAGGGCGACGTAGAGCTTAATGCCGTGCGCTTTGGTTATATCCCCGAAAAGGAAATATTAAAGGGCATAAGCTTTTCTGCGCTCCGCGGAAAAACGGTTGCGATTGTCGGCCCGACAGGTGCGGGTAAAACAACGATAATCAGCCTGCTTATGCGGTTTTACGACGTTACCGGCGGAAGCATTAGCTTAGACAGCATCGATTGCCGCGAAATAACCCGCGAATCTTTGCGCAGGGCTTATACTATGGTATTGCAGGATACCTGGCTCTTCCGCGGAACTATTTACGAAAATATTGCCTACGGCAGAGAGGGCGCAACACTTAGCGAGGTTAAAGCCGCCGCGCGTGCCGCAAGGATCGACAGCTATATCGAAAGCCTGCCCGAGGGGTACGACACCCTGCTTACCGATGACGGCGTGAACATTTCGAAAGGGCAGAAGCAGCTTATTACCATCGCCCGCGCGATGATTTCCGATTCGCCGATGCTCATTCTCGACGAGGCGACCTCGAACGTAGACTCGCGTACCGAAATAAAAATTCAGGAAGCGATGACCGAGCTTATGAACGGCAGGACCTGCTTTATTATCGCGCATCGGCTTTCGACCGTTCAAAACGCCGATACGATAATAGTTTTGCAAAACGGCGAAATAACCGAAATGGGCAACCATACAGAGCTACTTGCAAAGGGCGGCTTTTACAGTACGCTGTATAACTCGCAGTTTGCTTAAAAAAAGCAAAGAGAGGACTCAAAAGAGTCCTCTTTTCAATTTTTAGTATAAGTAATACTTTTTAATTTCGCTTTCGTAAGCCTTTACTTTTTCGTTTTGCTCTTTTAAAAAGCATTCGATATCAAAATCGTTCCTGCGCCAATCGTTGCTGCCCAAAAGCAGGTCGATAAAATAGGGTGAATTTTCATTATGCGGGGGCAGGAATTCAAATTCGCTGTGCGTGCGGCGTATAAGCTCGAAAAGCCTTAATGCCGTTTCAAATGGCAAAAATTCACGTGGGTCGGTCATTTCCAATCTTATTCCGTTGCATTTTTCTCCTGCGTATTTCGAAAAGGTCGGAACAAACCGTTCGGCAGAAAACCGCACGCCTGCAAGCTTTTGCGAATTCATAATTTCGGCAACCCTTTCGGCGTTCAGCCAAGGCGCGCCGATAAGCTCAAACGGCGTTTCCGTCCCGCGCCCCTCCGAAAGATTCGTACCCTCGGCAAGGCAGGTACCGATATAGTAAAAGCAGGTGTTTGCGTTTTTTATGTTCGGTGAAGGGGGAATCCACGCAAGGTCGGTATCGCAAAAAAGCATATCGCGCTCCCAGCCCTCTGTGCGAACTACCGTAAGGTCACAGCTTATATTTTGGGTTTCGTTTATAAAGCTTGCATATTCGCCGACGGTTAAATTATGCCGTGTTGCCGTTTCGTAACGTCCCACAAACGACGAAAAGCGTTTATCAAGCAAAGCTCCCTGCGGGGCAACACCGCCGATTGGGTTTATTCTGTCGAAAACTATCATTTTCTTGCCCGATTCGGAGCAATCCTCCATAGCATAAGCAAGCGTGCTTGTGTAGGTGTAAAACCGCGCACCGACGTCTTGAATATCAAAGGCAACTGCATCGATATTTTGCAAAACCTCTTTCGGGATATGCACGCTTCCGCCGTATAGGCTGTAAATCGGCACGCCTGTTTTTTCATCGCGCGAGCTGCTTATATGCTCGCCCGCCTGCGCGTTGGCGCGAATCCCGTGCTCGGGCGCGAATAAACAGCAAAGCAGACCCCTTTCGTTCAACAAATCTATTGTCGAAACGCCGTTTCTGTCAACCCCGGTCGGGTTGGTTATAAGCCCGATTCTTGCGCCCGAAATTTCGGGCAATATTTCATCTAAACGGTCAATGCCGTTTTTTATTTTTGCCTTTTTCATATCAATCCCCAAAAATTTCCGTGTGAAATTCGGGCCGTATGTCGAACAAGCCGTGGTTTTCACGCGTGGGGTGCACACGGTTTGTCAAAAGTATCGCGTAAATCCCGCTGTCCCTGTTAACGTATATCGAAGTTCCGGTAAATCCGTTGTGTCCGTACCGCCTGCCCACAAGCTGAAAACCAAGTCCGCGATGCTCGTCAAAGCTCGGTGTGTGGTCGGTTATCGCGTTTTCAAAAAGCTCTCGGCTTAAAAAGCCCTCGCCGTGTATCGATAGCATTTTCGCAAAAGAAATGCAATCGTCAAGGTCGCAAAATACCCCTGCGTTGCCCGAAATACCATTTAAAAATCGGGCGTTTTCGTCGTGCACGTCGCCGCAAATTATCCTGCCCGTGTCGGCATCGCGTTCGGTCGCGGCGCAAATATCCTTGTTTTGCGGGCAGTATAGGCTGTTTTTCATTCCCAACGGCTCGAACACAAGCCTTTTTACTACCTTGTCAAGCGGCTCGTTTTCGATTTTTTCTATAATTTTTGCCAGCAGGATATACCCCATACAGGTATAGACCGCGTTGCTTCCCGTTGCATACCCCAACGGCTCGCGCAGTATCTCGTCGACCGCCTCGTTCGGCGTAATGCCGCGCAACCAAAGCGGAAAATGCGCCTTTATGCCCGAGGTGTGCGTCATCAGCTCGAAAACAGTTATGTTTTCCTTGCCGTGGCAGTTTTCGAAATAATCGCCGACCCTGCCTTCGAGCGAAAGCCGACCGCCTTCGATAAGCTTAAGCGCCGCCATCGTGGTGCCGATAAGCTTCGAAAGCGAAGCCATATCAAAAAGCGTGTTTTCGGTCATCTCCCTGCGCTCGGGGACAAGCATTCGCGCCCCGCCGAATTCGCGAAAGAAAATACCGTTTTTGTCGCCTGCCGCCGCGGCATAGCAGGAGTAAGCCCCTTCGTCAAGCCCGCGGTCAAGTAAATTTTTAAGCTTTTCGCTGTTCATAACCGTCACCTCGGTTTAATTATAGCACGCTATCGCCAAAAATCAATCGAAAAGCTTGCGTATTTTAGCAAAAAAACGTTTTATCGGCATTTGCACTATTGGACCACGGCGATTTCGGCAAAACGCCGTGTTCCAAAAACGCGTCGAGCGCGTCGTTTGCCTTTTGTTCGGTGTAAAACTCTATATAGTCGTCAAAAATATACATCGAATACCAAACGCTGTCCCAACAATCGGGGTGGAGCATCGCCGCCCGATACATAAGCGTACTCATTTCCTTTACGCTCATACCCGCTTTGCGCTTTTTGCGCAGAAATTCAAGCAGCATCGAAAAAACCTCTCCGTCGTAATCGATACCTGTGTCTGCGTCCGATATGTATTGGCTCAGCAAAGAAACGAGCGTGTTCAGGTCGTTTTCCGCAAAAGCGAGCTCGAGAATTATTTCGCTTAATGGGTCTTGTGTTTCAAGCGCGGTGTTTATAAAATCGCTCAGCTCTTCGCAATATCCGAGCGATAATAGTATTTTAAAGAATTGGGCTTGCTCGTACGTCATAGCTTTTTCCTCCCGATGTGTTGATTGTATTGTAGCATAAAACAAAGGCTTTGACACGGAAAAAAGCTTGCGGGAACTCGCCCGAAGGTTGAATTGAAACGAAGAACTGCCTTATTGCGCAAATGTTGTTGTTTCGGTAAAATAAGCGAGTCTACATTGGAGAGATTTTAACAAAAAATCGAGTTATTGTGGCGCGATACACTTCTAACCAAGTTATCGCAAAAACTCCACATTCTCCTCGATTAAACTATATTATATTACAAAATCCCAGATCTGTCAATTTCGAATCCGACGACGAGCAATATCAAGCGAGGAATCGTGAATTTAACATCAATGCTCGTCACGAAGTAGCCGTTCCTATGCAATAGAGAAATATTGTCGAGCATTCTTTTCATACAAACGAACGCGCCGCGAAATGGTTGCTTAAAAATAACAATTTGCGGTTGCTTGCAGAAATCCACGCAGAAACTATCGCCGAGTATTACGTTATCTAAAAGCCGATTCTCGCAGGCGACGGCGACGGCATTCGTTACGAGAGCCATCTTTATCTGTTTGAGGGGTTGGTTCAAGTGAAGAATTCCTTGTTTTTCATTACAAAGTTATAGTTCAGTTCGGTTAGATCGTCTTCGTACTCGAAAAAAGCGTCGTCGCATTCTTCGAGAATCTCGTCGATCTCTTCGCTTTCCAGTTCGTCCAGCATGTCCTCTCGCTCATCTTTGTCAACAGGGATATCACGACCAAAAGCTGCAATCGCCTTCTTGCAAATAGCGGCTGTTGCATTTGCTCCAATGGCGGTAAATGCATTTACCAGTTCGTTAGAGAAATTGCCGCTGGTATTATAGAAAAACTGAGAAAATCCGCCATTGTTCACTTCCATTTCAAGGGACTGTGTAATGTAGAAAATGCGTTCTGCGTCACTCAAAACAGACATATCTTCACCATACTGAGTTTTATTTTCGAGATGTTCTGCCATAGCGACGACAAAATCGGTTGTGTCTGTCAAACTCCAGATGTGTTCCATATTGGTTTTCCTTTCAATTCATCAAATTCGTGAGTTACAACCCGTCCCCATTATACAACCAAAACAACCTGTTTTCAAGAGGGATAGACCGTTATAAAAGCCATAATGGATAAACGCGACCTGCGAAAGTTGTCGCATAAAGCCAAGAAGTTTAAAACCGCATTACCAAAACAGAAGAATCGCCAACCAGTCATCTACCGGTTTGTCGCGGCCCGTAGGTTACGCGATTAAAAACGATTCTTCTATAAAAACCATACCACAAGAAAGCGAATCTGTCAATACGGAAAACGAACAATACCAAGCGCGAAACGGCCTGATTCGTAACGCCGAGTGCGTTGGCAAGGTCTTCCTGCTTGCGGCCGTCGCGCTTTCGAAGCTCTTTTATTTTATCTCCAAGTGTAAGTTTCATAAAAACCTCCGAAATATTTATTTCACCGGTGTGTCTTTATTATATCTTAGAGGTATCGTGAAATCAATAATCAATCTCTTGTTTAAAAATCAACGATTGCTTGATTGTATGTGGCAAAGAAAATCTAATAAGAAAAGAAACCGTACTTTGCAGTACGATTTCTTTTCGTTTGTTGGAGCCGAGCCTCGGTCAAATTCGGTAGATATTTTGAGGGATTTTATAAGAGATATGCCCCTGACAGAAGTAAAAATCCCAAATTCGCTCCAAAAAACGTTCCTCATCGGTCGAAGAGCGATAAAGAAGCTCGAAATATTAACAAGTTATGACTAACACCTTTTGTCCGGTGTAGGAGGTGAATTGTCGCTAAAAGAGGATAACGAGTAATAGAAAAAAGCAAGCGTACGTTAATTGCAAACGCACGCTTTGCTGTTTATACATTATTTCAGTCCGCACAAGAACTGTTCGACGTTCAAATACTCTACACCGTCAACGGTTTTGTTTCTGCCGCGATAGAGGACGTATTTGCCTGCGATCGTACCGAATTTTGATTCAACAATTCGGCATCTTTCGACATCTTTCAAATACCGCGTTTGCCTTTCATCGATTTCGGCGCTGTGCTTAATCTCATAGAGGCGGCAATCGTGTTTCTTTTTATCATATATCACCATATCAAATTCGCCGCCGTTATCGAACTTGAATTTGAACACGTCTTCATATCGTGAAGCGGATTTATAGGTTTCAAGAAGCACGATATCCTCGAGCATTCTGCCCTTGACGTCATTCAAAATCTTAGCGGCGATATATTCCTTGTCAAGCTCTGATACCGAACGGAAATATTCGTCCTGCATAAGCGAATAGACAAGCGCTTTGGCAATAGAATAACGCATACCCGGCTGAGCGAACACAGTATACTCCGCGCATTTTCCGCTTTCGTAGCGCTCGGAGCAATTCACGATGAGATCCAGCATCAAAAGGTACTTTTTGACCTTTTCAACGTGTTCCTGCGTAACCTCGACCGTTGTTTCGGACCTTTCCTTTACCTCTATGATCGATTTCAAACGTTCTACAACCTTCTTTTCGTCAATATCGTAAAGGACCGTTGCGCGTTTTGCGGGGAAATCGTGTAGAAGCAATTCTTTTGCCGAACCCAAGTCGTGAGATTTAAAATCCTCCTGCACTACACGTAGCAGGAAGCGATGGTTCATACTCTCGACGATGCGGTTAATGACGTTTGTCAACTCGCCCTTGTCGTAAAGCTCACGAAGCTGATTGAAATATTCCCCATAGTGATCGTTTTTCAGAGTATGCTGAATGTTGCGGCTAATGGCGGTATCTATATACTTTCTCGTGCTCTCGTCGTCGCGGAAGGATACTTCGTCAAACGTTGCGTCGGGATCGTCAAAGCTCATATTCTCCATTTTCAACGTGCCGCCGTATTCGATGTAACGGTCAACGCTGCGAATATCCAAAAGCCTTGCATACTCTCGAAACGGAATAAAGGATGTGTGGATCATTACGCTTCTGTCGTAAAGCTCGTCGCGATTCGCCATAGCAAAGCCAAGGGAATCGGTACCCGACACGATGATCTTCATTCCCATCATACCGAACACGTCGGAGAGAACGGCAGCAGTGCCGATAAAATCCTCCATCAATGTGATCTCGTCGATGAATACGTACTTATAGCCGTTTTTGAAAAGACGGTCGAGGTCCTTCGTCAGCTTTGACATATTGTCAAGAGTCTGAATTTTGATGTATGCTGTCTGTTCCGTGGGAAGCTCGCCCATCATCTGAAACAGAAGCGTAGTCTTGCCCGTTCGGCGAAGGCCGTACAAAATACAGATTTTGCCGTCGTAGTCGGATTCAATAAACTTTTTCAGTTTCTTGTAGCAGTCTCTTTTTTTGTATTTGGCAACTTGTTGGGAAAACGCTTGCAAGCCAACGCCTGTTACTACGCTGGTGTAAAAATCCGAGTTTGCGGCAGAAGCCGTGATAGCGACGTTGCTTCCGTAGGATTCAAGCCGTTTGTAGATCGCGTGATATTTTGCGGTGTTTACTTTGCTTTCGTCATTCTCATAATTCTGATAATTTCTTCTCGACATTCCAAGAAGCTTTGCGCACTCGCTTTGTCCGAGGCCCTTGGATATACGGAGTTCTTTCAGTGTCATTTGAATCACCTCGCGCATAGTATAGCACGTTTTGCGCAGAAAATCAATATGGTTGCGCATATTTTGCGCATTTATTTCGCTATTTTGCGCACCCTTTCGCGTTATTCCTTCGCGTTTCTTTCTTGTTTTACATTTTTTTGACAAAATAGATACCTATGTAAACCGACCGGACACTGGAGGAAAAATATGAGCCTCGGTCAAATTCGGCGGATATTTCGAGAGATTTTCTCGCAAAACTCCCCAAAACCGAGGTGGAAATCCCAAATTCGCTCCAAAAATCATTCCTCATCGGCCGAAGCACGATAAAGAACCTTAAAAACGTCAATGAACAATGAACTGTCCTCGCAATTCGGTGTCGGTCGGAATTGTCGATTACGAGAGGTTGGAAAACAGCTGACTTTTCTGCACACTTCGGATGATTTTACTCCGATTTTACACCGCTTTGGTTACGGATTTTACAGCTTGGCGATAAAATTTAACCGTAGCCGAGAGAATCCGACAGAAAAAAGTCAATAATAAATCAAAGGAGATTTTGAAGATGAAAAAGATTATTAGTTTACTCACAGTAGCAATTTTGCTCGTATGCGCGCTTGCCGGTTGCGGCGGTAACAAAGATGCAGTTGCAACAGACGGCTCCACATCAATGAATAAGGTCATCGGCGCTTTGGGTGAAGCCTTTGAAAATGAAACGGGTATTACCGTAACCTACAACGCTACCGGCTCCGGCGCAGGCATTCAGGCAGTGCAGGAAGGCAGATGCGACATCGGTCTTGCAAGCCGCAATCTCAAGGATGAGGAAAAGGCAAAGGGACTCGAAGGTACGATCTTAGCCTTCGACGGCATCGCAATAATTGTAAATCCTAACAACCCCGTTTCTGACCTCGACGTTGAAACCATTGCAAAGATCTACACCGGCGAAATTAAGAATTGGAAAGAAGTTGGCGGCAACGATGCTGAGATCGTGCTTATCGGCCGTGAAGCAGGTAGCGGTACAAGAGATGGCTTCGAGGATATCACCGATACAAAAGACAAATGTGATTACCGTCAGGAACTCACCTCTGCCGGCGACGTTATCACAACCGTAGCAAGCAACCCCGGTGCAATCGGTTATGCTTCTCTCGCTTCTATAAAGGACACCGTAAAAGTTCTTACCGTAGGCGGTGTTGTTGTAAGCGAAGAAACCATTAAGAACGGTAGTTATGTCGTACAGCGCCCCTTCGTTCTCGTAACCAAGAAGGATGCTAAGCTTTCCGAAAATGCACAGAAGTTCTTTGACTATATTACTTCCGAGGCAGCAAACAAGATCATCAGCGGCGCAGGTGTCGTTCCTGCAAAATAGCCCCAAAAATCTTCGATTTTCGGGGACCCCATGTCCCCGGTTTTTACGAATTTAATTGTATTTTTATTAAAGGATTATAAATGAAGAAAAACAGATTATTTGAGAATATCGTACACGGCATATTTCTCATACTCGGTTTAATAACCGTCGGATGTGTTCTGCTCATTACGGTATATCTGATTATTTCGGGTATTCCTGCTATAAAGGAAATCGGACTTTTTAATTTCCTTTTCGGCAAAGAGTGGGCATCCACTGCCGCCGAGCCGAAATACGGAATACTGCCTTTTATATTGACAAGCGTGTACGGAACAGCGGGTGCAATCCTTATTGGTGTGCCGATTGGTTTCTTTACAGCCGTGTATCTTTCAAAGGTTGCAAACAAGAAAGTCAGATCCGTTATCGAAGCCGCTGTCAACCTGCTCGCAGGTATTCCTTCGGTTGTGTACGGTCTTGTTGGTATGCTTGTGCTTGTACCGGCGATCCGTGAGATTTTTAACGTACCGGATGGCGCAAGTTTACTTGCGGCAATTATCGTGCTTGCCATTATGATACTGCCGAACATCATAAAAGTATCTATCACAGCGTTGGATGCCGTGCCAAAGGAATATGAGGACGCTTCTCTTGCACTCGGTGCTACCCCTACCGAAACCTTTTTCAAGGTGTCTGTCCCTGCCGCAAAAAGCGGTATTGCCGCCGCTGTGGTGCTCGGTGTAGGTCGTGCCATCGGTGAAGCAATGGCGGTTATGATGGTTGCGGGTAACGTGGCGAATATGCCTTCACTCTTTGAGAGTGTTCGTTTCCTTACCACAGCCGTTGCAAGCGAAATGGCATATTCAAGCCCCGGCAGTTTGCAGAGAAACGCTCTGTTCTCCATCGCGCTTGTACTGTTCCTGTTTATTATGCTGATTAACGCTACGCTCAATTTCTTCTTGAAGCGTAATAAGGAGAAATAAGATGAATAAAAAACGAAAATTATATATCGGTTTAATGCGTGGCGCAATGATCGTTTGTACCGCACTTACAGCGGCACTTGTGCTGTTGCTGCTTGTGTATGTGCTGATAAACGGCATCCCGAATATCTCGTGGGAACTGCTCTCCACCAAGCCGAGCTACTTAACCGAAAGAATCGGTATTTTACCTGACATTTTGAACACGGTTTACATCGTGCTTGCAACACTCGTGATTGTGTTACCTCTCGGTGTCGGTGCGGCGATTTATCTTACCGAATACGCTAAAAATAAAAAGTTGGTGGCTATGATCGAATACGCCGCTGAAACACTTTCGGGCATTCCGTCTATCATATACGGCCTTGTCGGTATGCTGCTCTTTTCCAATAATTTCGGAACAAGTCTGCTTGCAGGTGCTCTGACGCTCGTTATTATGAATCTTCCTACCGTAATGCGTACCACACAAGAGAGTCTTAAAACCGTTCCGCAGAGCTATCGAGAGGGAGCTTTCGGCTTGGGCGCAGGTAAATGGCGTGTGATCCGCACCGTAGTCCTTCCCGGATGTGTGGACGGTGTTATCACGGGATGTATCCTCTCTGTCGGTCGTATCCTCGGTGAGTCGGCGGCGCTCCTGTTTACTGCAGGCTTTGCCCACGCTCTCAACGGCATTTTTACGGGACTCACTTCTCCCGGTGCAACATTGACTGTTGCTCTTTATGTGTATGCCAAAGAGGAAGGCGAGTTCGGAGTTGCCTTTGCTATTGCCGCAATTTTGATGATACTGACATTACTGATAAATCTGTCTGCCACATTGGTGGGCAAGTACTTCGCAAAAAGGAGAAATATATGAGCGAGATAATTACCGCAAAAGACCTGTGCCTTTGGTACGGCGACAATAAAGCCTTAAAAGATATAAACATTACCATTCCCGAAAAGAGCATAACGGCGCTGATCGGCCCTTCGGGTTGCGGTAAGTCCACGTTCCTTAAAACCCTTAACCGTATGAATGACCTTATTCCTATTGTAAAAATCACAGGCGAGGTCTGCTATAACGGCCGCAACATATTCGATAAGGATGTGGACGTGAACGAGCTTCGCCGTGACGTTGGTATGGTGTTCCAGAAGCCCAATCCCTTCCCGATGAGTATTTACGATAATATCGCATACGGCCCCCGTACACACGGCATCACAAGCAAGGTAAAGCTTGATGAGATCGTAGAGCAGGCGCTCAAAGATGCGGCTATTTGGGACGAGGTTAAAGACAGACTAAAAAAGAACGCTCTCGGTCTTTCGGGCGGTCAGCAACAGCGTTTGTGTATTGCCCGTGCGCTTGCTGTAGAGCCGAAAGTTTTGCTGATGGATGAGCCGACTTCGGCGCTTGATCCTATCTCAACTTCTCGAATTGAGGAACTTGCATTGCAATTAAAGGAAAAATATACTATAATTATAGTGACTCATAATATGCAGCAGGCAGTTCGTATTTCTGACAATACGGCATTCTTCCTTCTTGGAGAGTTAGTTGAATTCGGCAAGACCGAGAAATTATTCTCGCAACCCGTTGATAAGCGCACCGAGGATTACATTACAGGAAGGTTTGGTTGATATTATGAGAAGCAGATTTGACGAGCAATTAGTTACACTGAACAAGAAAATGATCGAAATGGGCGCACAATGCGAGGAGCTTATCTCCCTTGTAGCCAAAGCCCTGTTGAACGGGGACGTTGAAGGCGCAAGAAAAGCGAAGGAGCAAGGCCACGAAATCGACCAAATGGAACGTGAAATAGAATCCATCTGCCTGAAATTATTGCTTCAACAGCAACCCGTAGCCAAAGACCTTCGTGTGATTTCCGCCGCCCTTAAAATGATTACCGATATGGAAAGAATCGGAGATCAGGCAGAAGATATTGCCGAGATAATCCCGTTCCTTGACGGAAGAACAGGCGCAGAGTTTGCCGACTTTAAGCCTATGGCAGAAGCAACCTGCAAAATGGTAACAGACAGCATCGATGCTTACGTAAAGCAGGACGTTGCTCTTGCCAAAGCCGTAGCCGAACACGACGACGTTGTGGACGATGCCTTCGGCAGAATGAAAGATATGTTAATAAAAATGATATCCGAAAATAAAGCAGACGGAGAATATGCCGTTGACCTTTTGATGATTGCTAAATATTTTGAGCGTATCGGCGACCACGCTGTAAATATTGCAGAGTGGGTTGAGTTCTCTGTTACGGGTATTCATAAAGGAGAGTAAAGTATGATTTGGTGTGTTGATGACGACAATACCATACGGGACATTGAGGTTTATACGCTCACGCAAACGAGTTTTAAGGCTCGGGGCTTTGCCGACGGTGTTTCTATGCTCGAAGCACTCAAAACCGAAAAGCCGGAGCTTATTATCCTTGATATTATGATGCCGGAAATGGACGGACTTCAAGTTCTTTCTAAGCTCCGTTCCGAATCAGCTTACAAAGATATTCCCGTAATTATGGCGACTGCCAAAGGCACCGAGATGGATAAGATCGGCGGCCTTAATTCCGGCGCAGACGATTATCTTGTAAAGCCCTTTGGGGTTATGGAAATGGTTGCCCGTGTAAAAGCGGTGCTTCGCCGTACTGCAAAGGAAGAAGCAACGGGAGATATTACAGTAGGCAATATTACATTAAAGGAAGCTGAGCATAAAGTCGTTGCAGACGGTGAAAAGGTGGAGCTTACCCACAAAGAATTTGAGATGCTGAGGCTCTTTATGCAGAATCCGAATATGGTATTCTCCCGTGATAAGCTGATGAGCGAAATTTGGGGTATGGATTATATCGGGGAAACCCGTACCGTTGATATGCACATTAAAACCCTTCGCCACAAGCTCGGAAATGCCGGCGGTCAGATCAAGACCGTTATCGGTGTTGGGTATAAATTGGAGAACGAAGCATGACAAAAAAGATATTTCACTCCATATTTACCGTTGCACTCGTGGTGCTCCTTGCGAGTATCGGCATTGCAACAAGCTTTTTATATGATTATTTTAATGATTCTCAGGTAAAACAGTTAAAGGCAGAGCTGTCCCTTGTTGCAGATACGGTCAATGAAGTCGGTGTCGAATATTTTGAAAATTTCGATTCCACCGTATTCCGCTTTACCGTTGTGGATACCGACGGTACTGTGCTTTATGATACGCAGGTAAATGCTTCTGAAATGGACAACCACGCAGACCGTGAGGAAATTGCCGAAGCATTCAAGACCGGAACAGGCAGTAGTGCAAGAAATTCTTCCACTCTAACCGAAAAAACTTTCTATGAAGCCGTTCGTCTTGAAAATGGCGACGTGCTTCGTATTTCGGTAAGTCAGCTCACTGTCGGTGCATTAATTCTCGGTATGCTCCCTGCCATTATTGCTATTATTTTGATTGCCGGGGTCGTTGCAGGTATTCTTTCTCACACTATGGCAAAAAAGGTAACAGAGCCTTTGATGCTGCTTGATTTGGAGAATCCTTCCGAGAACAGCACTTATGAAGAACTGACGCCCATACTCACCAAGGTTCACAAACAGCACAAGCAAATTAAATCGCAAATGGAAGCCCTGCGTCGTAAATCCGATGAGTTTGAGCAGATCGTTTCTTCGATGAACGAAGGACTTGTGCTCCTTGATGAACACGGTATGGTGCTCAGTATGAATACGGCGGCGAAGAAAATATTTGCCGTTAAAAAAGATGTTAAGGGCAGCGATTTTCTTCTCGTTGACCGCACAAGCAAAATGAGTAAGGCGATCTGGAATGCCCTTGACGGCAACCACAGCGAATACACCGAAGAACGAAGCGGCAGCGAATATCAGTTTACCGTTAATCCCATCGAATCGGACGGCAGGGTTCTCGGCGCGGTTATTCTTGTGTTTGATATCAGCGACCGTGCTTTTGCAGAGCGCAATCGTCAGGAGTTCACCGCAAACGTTACTCACGAGCTGAAAACGCCCCTTCAATCTATTATCGGAAGCGCAGAGCTTCTTGAAAACGGTCTTGTGAAGCCCGAAGATACTGCAAGATTTGTAGGCAACATTCGCAAGGAAGCAACAAGACTTGTATCTCTTATCAACGATATTATTCGCCTTTCTCAGCTTGACGAGAACAACGAACCCGCAACCGAAACGGCAGAGCTGACAGAGGTTGCAAAAGAAGTCGTTGAAGTGCTTACCGCATCGGCGACCAAGAGAAATGTTACGCTTAGCATCGAGGGTGAACCGCAAACCATTTTCGGTGTGCGCCGTTATATTTACGAGATTATTTATAATCTTTGCGATAACGCTATCCGCTACAACGTGGACGGCGGCAAGGTCGAGATTAAAATCGGCAAGGATAACGGCCGTGCGGTTGTATCTGTAAAGGACACCGGTATCGGTATTGCCCCCGAACATCAAAGCCGAATCTTTGAACGCTTCTACCGTGTGGACAAGAGCCATTCCAAAGAAACCGGCGGCACGGGCTTAGGACTTTCTATCGTGAAACACGCTGTACAATACCATGGCGGCAAGGTGACGCTTGATAGCGAAGTCGGAAAAGGAACGACGATTACAATTGTATTTTAATAATTACTGCGGCAACTTCGGCGCAGAGGAATAAACCATAACCAAAGCAAAAGACGGCACTTATAAGTGTCGTCTTTGTGTGTTTGTGGGATTGAAATTTGCGAAACGGTTTTTACTTGGTTAAAATATGCCAAATATCATTTCCGATAAATCCACATTTTCGGTATAACATTTCGGGCGACATTGGATTGTTGACTTTACCAGATACTGTTGCAAATTCGGCGAGGCCTGCCATTCGATTCAATAGTTCATTAACAATAAGCTGACCAATCTTCTTGCCCCTATAAGTAGGAATAACCTGTATCCATTCTATTATTCCTTCGTGTAGCTCCTTATCAAAATCTGCAATGCCACATCCTACTACACAGGAGTTTGTATTATCGATAGCGGTAACCCATAGTTCCGAACAAAACACTTCTGTTTGAGTATACCCATTGAGTTGTTCAAATGTGACGGATAGATCAGTATAGGATTGATTAATAACATCAACAAAAACGGGAATATCATCAGGTTTCGCAGAAGCAATGTATATTCCATCCAATGTTACAGTCTGAATATCTACTAAAGAGTGATATAATCTAAAATACGGTTCATCATGATAATCCTGATAATTGGCTTTTGTATATTCGTTGTCATGAACAATGCGCATGTTTTCAGGGATTGTAATATGTTTGTTTTTCCAATATGGAATTGATAAAACGCCACATGGGTTTTCTTTATATGCTTCAATCATCTCCATTCCGACACCTTCTCTCAGTTTGTATAATATCCTCAAATTCGCGATTTTCGACCCGTCCCCATTATACAACCGCCCATGCCCTTTTGCAATAGCTTGTCCGACATTTGGACTATCCCATGGCTCAATATGGACTATCCATAAATATAAATGTTAAATATATAAACTGAAGATAGGATATATTATATAAGGCTTATATTGTTCCGCAAACGTGTTTATATTGTTCCGAACCGTTGACATTGTACCGAAAACGTGATATGATAAAAACGATAAATTCTAATTTGTATTATCAGCTTAACGAGGTATAGATATGGCTATGACAACAATCCAAGCCGCTGAAAAATGGGGCATCTCCGATAGGCGAGTCCGCACACTCTGCGCGAACGGACAAATCGACGGTGCATGGCGCGAGGGCAAGCTCTGGTTTATCCCCGATAACGCGTCAAAGCCCTCCGACGGACGTATTCGCGGTAAGGAAAATCTGCTCGCACAGATCGAAAGAAAGAAGATAGAGCTCGACGGCAGACGACCGCTCACCGAGGGCGAGGCGGCTCGGCTGAACGAGGACTTTATGATTGAATATACCTACAACTCCAACGCGATCGAGGGCAACACCTTGACACTGCGTGAAACGGATATGGTTCTCAAGGGACTGACTATCGACCAAAAGCCGTTGAAGGATCATATGGAGGCGGTCGGTCATAAAGACGCGTTCTATTTCATCTGCGATCTTGTTAGGGATAAAACTCCCCTCTCGGAGAGTATCATAAAGCAGATACATTCCCTCGTTCTTGCCGATAAACCGCTCGACCGAGGCGTTTACCGCAGAGTGCCCGTGCGTATTATGGGAGCAAAGCACGACCCTGTTCAGCCCTATCTGATCGAGCCGAAGATGAACGAGCTGATACAGAATTATTCCTCAGATGAGCGAAATATCGTCGAAAAGCTCGCCGACCTGCATATCGCGTTCGAGTCGATACATCCCTTCATCGACGGCAACGGCAGAACCGGACGCCTCATCATCAACCTCGAGCTGATGAAGGCAGGCTACCCGCCCATCGACATCAAGTTCACCGACCGTATGCGCTACTACGACGCCTTCGACCACCGCTCCGCGATGACAAAACTCTTCGGCGAATACCTCAGTAAACGCCTGGATGAGTATTTGGAAGTGGTGGAGAAATAAAGTTTATCATCTAAAAACATCATATAAAAATTCAAAAATCGTAAAATTGTTAAAAAATCCGATAGGAGAAATATTATGCCGACACTTGAATGGATTGGAAAAGATAAGGTAATCAATCATCATCTGGATGTTCCATACCGAGTTTTGGAGCGTCAATATAGTTATGATGAAAACGGGCAGCATACTGAGGACAATGGCAGCGAAAATATGATCATTCACGGAGACAATTTACTTGCGCTTAAATCATTACTCCCTCGATATGAAGGAGAAATAGACTGTATTTATATAGATCCGCCATATAACACAGGCGAAGAGAATTGGATTTACAATGATAATGTAAATGATCCCCGAATTAAAAAGTGGCTTGGAGAAGTTGTAGGAAAAGAAGGCGAAGACTTATCACGTCACGACAAGTGGCTATGCATGATGTATCCAAGATTGAAGTTATTGCAAAAATTACTATCAAATGAAGGGTATATATTTATATCTATACAATATAATGATGAAGCAGCAAATTTACGTTTGATTTGCGATGAAATATTCGGTGTTCATAATTTTATTGGAGAACTAACCTGGGAATCGACTACACAGCCCATAAATTCTGGAAACGCTCGTTTTAATTTACAACAGAAGGTCGAACCGATTCTATTATATGCAAAAAATAAATCTAAAGCCAAGCGGTTCATTTTAAAAAAAATAGAGAACGGCTTGAAATACCCTCACGATGGAATATGGGGGAAATGTAGATTTGAAATAATAGAAAAATCAGATGCGGGTGGATATAGTCGACCTACAATGAAATTTCCTATCTTAGGGCAATATCCAAGAGAAGGAAAACGATGGCAAATCGGCGAAGAAACCGCAAGAGAATTGGAACGTTTAAAAAAAATCGAAATTGTAGATGGCATTGTTAAAAGAGCCGTTTATCCCGAAGATGAATTAGAAAAGCAAAGCTTCGAACCATTTTGGTCTCATTTGACAGCAAAAGATGCAGGTACAGCACAATCAGGAAAGGCTCTTTTGAACGATATAATGGGTAAACCTATGGGATTTGATACGGTGAAACCTGTTGAATTAATAAAGATTATCTTAAGCCATTTAAAAGAGGATGCGATAGTTTTGGATTCGTTTGCAGGAACAGGAACTTCCGCACACGCGGTTTTGAACTTGAATCAAGATGGCGGCAACCGAAGATTTATACTCGTAGAAATGATGGATTATGCAGATAGCATCACCGCAGAGCGTGTTAAAAGAGTTATAAATGGTTACGGTGAAAGCGAAAATTTCATTGAAGGTACGGGCGGTAATTTCAGTTACTACAAATTAGGAAAAAACCTTATGAACGGTGATGAACTGAACGAAGATGTTGGACTTGATAAAATCCGTGAATATGTTTATTTCACGGAGACGAAATCACGCCTTGCGCCTTTCAAAGATGATGAACCCTACTATCTTGGCACTCACATTACTACGGCGTATTATTTCTACTATGATAAAGATAATGTCACCACTTTGAGTAGAGCATTTTTGCATACGATCAAGTCAAAAGCTGATAGTTATGTTATTTACGCTGATCTGTGCACTTTGTCCGATGCGGAACTTGGAAAATACCACATCACATTTAAGAAAATCCCGCGCGATATCACCAAACTTTAAGGAGACAAGATTATGGAGTTAAAGAATTATCAAAAGAGCGTAATGCGCAATCTATCTTCCTATATGGATTGCGTAAACAATACGGCGAACCTCTTTGCTGCATGGGAAGAATACTGGCGTCGCCAGGATATCGGCGTTGGACTTGGCGGTGTTCCTACATACAACAATGCTATCAAAGGTGTACCGCACGTTTGTATGAAAGTACCCACCGGCGGTGGCAAAACATTTATGGCGTGCTCTTCGGTTAAACGTATCTTTGATGAGATGCCGAAGGACAAGCCCAAGGTTGTGGTATGGCTTGTTCCGTCTGATCCTATTCTTAATCAAACGATCAAGACTCTTTCGGACATCAATCATCCGTACCGCCAGAAATTAGAAGCGGATTTTGCAGGCCGAGTAGGTGTATATACGAAAGAACAATTGTTAAATGGACAAAATTTCTCCCCTGATACTGTTAGAGAAATGCTTACTGTCTGCATTTTAAGTTACGGTTCTCTGCGTATAGACAGCAAAAAGAAGGATGTACGCAAGGTATATCAGGAAAACGGAAATCTGCTGCGGTTTGCCGAGTATTTCAAAGACAAAGAAACTTTGTTGGCTGATACTCCTGACACCGCGCTCATTCAAGTGTTGCGTCAGTTATCTCCCGTTACTATCGTAGATGAAAGCCATAATGCCGGTTCTGATTTGAGTGTTGAAATGCTGAACAGGCTCAATCCGTCCTTTGTACTGGATCTAACTGCTACGCCACGTAAGAATAGTAATATTCTTTGCTATGTGGATGCAAGAGAACTCAAAAAGGAACACATGGTTAAGCTCCCTGTGGTTGTGTATAACCGCACATCCCGTCAGAGCGTGATACAGGATGCAATTCAGTTGCGTGGAAGCATTGAGCAGCAAGCTAAAGCGCAAGAGGCGGATGGCGGTGAATATATCCGTCCTATCGTCCTGTTCCAAGCTCAGCCTAATCTGAAAGGCAAAGAGACCGATACCTATCAGAAGATCAAGCAAACTTTGATTGATATTGGTATTCCCGAAGAAGAGATTGCTATCAAAACTTCTGAAGTGGATGATATCAGCAATATTGATTTGATGAGCAAAGACTGCAAAATTCGCTATATCATTACGGTTAATGCGCTTAAAGAAGGTTGGGACTGTCCCTTTGCGTATGTTCTTGCGTCTCTTGCCAATAAGACCTCTACTGTCGATGTTGAGCAGATCGTTGGACGTATTTTACGTCAGCCTTATGCGAAGACACATTCAGCATCCTTGCTCAACACCTCTTACGTGTTGACTTGCTCTAATGATTTTAGAAACACATTGGAGAACATTGTGTCCGGTCTTAATAAGGCAGGTTTCAGTCGTAAGGATTACAGGGTTGGGGAGCTTATCAGTGAGGTTCAGCCGGTTACACCCACCGTCCCTCAGACTCCCGGTGAACAGCTTGAAATGCCGATGGTAAGTCAACAGGAAGATGATTTTACTGATATTTCCGTTGAAGAGGTTAGAACACATATTGAAACAACGGCTGAAAACCCGAGCGCACAAGTCGCAGATATGATTCAGCAGGCAACTACACAAACACAGCAATATAACACAGAAGTGGAAAGTAACGATGGTTTTGGATTTACGGGAGGTGAACTGGGCGATATGTTAAAACAAAATGCCATACAGTCTTGCTACAAAGAGTCAGTAGCAGGTTTGCGTATTCCTCAGTTCTTCATTCAGACAACCCCCGACTTGTTTGGTGACGAGTACGAGTTGCTTGAACCCGAAAATCTTTCTGAAGGCTTTACACTAAGCGGTCAGGATGCTCAGATCAGTTTTGAACTGGCAACCGGCGAGATGTATCGTGTTGATCTGCAAGAGCAAGGCGATGCCGTTCCTAAATATAAGAGAGCATCTAAAGAGGAAAGTGAATACCTGCGCGATTACTTGGCACAACTGCCTCCTGAAGCAAAAATCAAAAGTTGCACAGCTATGATCTGCGGTCAGCTTAACAAGAATAACCGTTATGCAACAAGCGATATCAATGCTTACGTTCATAGAATTGTTGAGAATATGACGGAAGATGAGATTGCTGCAATGGAAACAGCTATCCCCGTATATGCCAAAAAGATTCAGCAGAAAATTGAAGCCTTGGAAGATGCATATAGGGAGCAACAATTCTATAGATGGCTTGATAGCGGCAAGGTGGTGTGTCGAGAGCATTATGAGTTCCCACCGGTAATTACCCCTGCTGATACCACAGATTCCATTCCTTATTCGCTCTATGAGGCCGAAAAGAATGATATGAACAACTTTGAATTAGCGGTTCTTGATTACGTCGTAGGGCTTAAAAATATTCAATGGTGGCATCGTATTATTGAGCGAAAAGGCTTTAGGATCAATGGATTTATCAATCACTATCCTGATTTTGTCGTTAAAACTACATCCGGCAAAATTGTCATAATTGAAATTAAAGGAGATGATCGTGATAACGGCGATAGTAAAAAGAAATTGAAGCTTGGACGCAACTGGGCGTTGCAATCCGGTAGCAAATACCGGTATTTTATGGTATTCGATACTCGACAAATCGATGACGCTTATACAGTAGACGAATTCATAGATGTATTTAAGAGTTTGTAAGCTCATTGATTATAGAGGTGAAAAACATATGGAACAAAAAGGCGTAATTTACATACTTACAAATCCTTCTTTTCCTCAGTATGTGAAAATCGGTTATGCCGACAATGTCGAATCGCGTCTAAAACAACTGAATAACAGCGAATGTATTCCGTTTGCTTTCCGAATTTATGCTACATATGAAGTTGAGGAGCGCTTGACGGATTTGAAGCTTCACGCAATGATAGATCAACTCAATCCGAATTTGCGTTCCATCGACAACGTAGACGGCAAAAAGCGTGTACGCGAGTTCTATGCGATGTCGCCCGAGCAGGCGTACTCTATCCTCGAAACGATTGCAGTTCTTGGAGGTCGCAAGGATAGATTGAAATTGTGGGAACTGTCGGAAGAAGAACGCAAGGATGTCGAGCTTGCCGGAGAGATAGAGGACGAGCATATCGAAAGACTTTCTCCTTTTGCTTTTTCCAAATGTAATATTCCGGTTGGTGCGACAATCACTTACATCAACCGCGGCAAAGCCAATTCCGGACTTGAGGTCGTGGTCGTTGACGACAAGAACGTAGAATATCAAGGAAAAACCTATTCGCTTTCCGCGCTTGCAACCGAGTTATCGGGAAGCAAGCACGGCGTTGCCGGACCGCGGTATTTCAAGTATAAGGGCGAATGGTTGAATACCATTCGTGCACGAGTCGAGGGCTGGAAAGAGCCGTCGCGCGTTGAGGATGTGTGGATTATCCCTTGCAATCCGAACTATTATGACATCGTCGCTGCTTTTGAAAACCTTGAAGTGATTGAGTGGAGTCAATCCACCAACACAACCGTCGGTGATACCGTTTACATATACGTCGGCGAAAAATACAAGTCGATTATGTTCAAATGCGAGGTTGTCGGTGCCGATCTGTACGGTAACCGTTCAACTGATGACCATCAGTATTATAAGGATTTGGCAAAAGATCCCGATATCCGATATATGAGATTGAAATTGCTTGAAAAATATCCCGTCGGACAGTATCCGCTGAAGGAACTCAAAGAAAACGGCCTTACCAGCGTTCAAGGACGCAGTAAGGCAACCGTGCAGTTAGTTAAGTATTTGGAGAAGTGAATGAGGGAACATATGAGTATAGATTTGAGTGGTTTAAAAGAAGCGCTGCCTTCTGCAAACAGCGCAATACAGGCATCTGCAATTGCCGATGAAATAGAGCGAAATCAACGTATTGCTGATGCAATGGCTCGTCGTTCTGCCGAGCGAGATGCTACGCTTATTGCCGGTGCAGAAGCAAACATAGAACAAAAAGAACTTTTTCAACAACAGTTAGAAATACTCCGAGAACAAAACGCGCTTCTTTGTGATAATTACGAGAAACTAAAAGAACTGTACGAAGCACAGGTGCGCGAAAACGAAGATGCGAAGGAAGAACTTAAACGAAGTAGAAGGTATAACGCGTGGATGATGTTTATCGCAATAATTGCTATGCTTGCTGCTATTGCTGGTCCTATTGCAACCATATGGGTAAGTCAATGATGTATATGCGAGGTACACTATAATTAAAAACCGCTTTGTAGCTCTTGTTGATATTGTAATAATAAAAATGCATTTGATAAAACTTATAACAGAGGAGAAAAATTGAAAGAAATAATTGATTACTTGCGAGATGTGTGGGATATTCCGCTTGCCCAAAGTATAGTATTGATTCTTGCGACCGCTATTACTACACATTTTTTTGAAAGTAGAAAACAAAAGAGAGAACATAAGCAAAACTTCGATGATGTTCTTGGAGAAAAAATTGCAACAGCGCTTAATAATGTACGCAATGTTGCTTTAAAAACAAAAACCATAGAAATATATACAGAAAATGATAATATATCGACAGACAATGTTAACGACATCAATGCGTTTCATAACTTTGTGCACTATCCCGAATTTATGAACGATAAAGAATCGTTGCTTGTTTTTTGCTCGGGAATCAGTTCGTTACGTTCCGAATATGAACAATATTTAGATTTGAAATCTGCTGCATATTTATATGGATTAGAAAAGTATTTGATGTCCTTAGCGCTCTTTATAAGCAAACACGATTTAGGAGACTGTTTGCCAGAAGTAGGTTGTTTTGTTATCGTCGATGTTGAAAAATGGGAACGACGTTTTGATGTCCATTTGGTCAAACAAATAAATAAGCCACACTACAAATTGTTCTCTCGTCATGGTAAAAAATGGAACATAGCGAAATGGTATGTACGTAAAAGTTTCTTGGAGAGAAGCGAACTTAATAAAGTTATACAAGGTACATCAAAGTTTCCGATTGAAATACTTTTAGCAGCAAAAGAACGACGGCGCGGCCATATATAACAGCTGTCTTTCTACAAAGAATATATAATCTTGTAACTATAAAGCAAAATAGAAATAAGTTATACGATCACAATTCCTTCAATATGTCGATTCTCTCTGGACTTCCGTCCTTTTCTGTGATATTGTGTGTGCTACAAAGAAAAAGGAGGTAGTGCATATGACGCGGAAGAAACAAGTAAATATTGAAAAAAGAGCGGTTATGGCTCGGGAGGAACCGAGTTGTGATCGCTCTTTCGTTATGGTGCCGGAGGAGTTGAGGCGGCTTTATCCGAACGTGAAGGAGGAGTACATCGAGCGGGCGTTGGAGGAGTTCGGCGAATACACGCTCGGCGACGGTGAGAGCGTGATTAAGGCGTTCGGAAAGGTGTTGGCGGCGGTTATTATTGACGAAATGATCGGAAAGCGAGGTGGCACGAATGAGCGTCCTTGAAGATTTATGGTACGGCAACATCGCCCCGTGGGAAAGAGAGATAAAGCCGAGCAGCGAATACGTCGACGTGCTCGAGCGGATCGTACAGCTTGAAAAGGAGTTGCACGCTCGGCTGAACGACGAGGAAAAGGAAATCCTTGAAAAGTTTGTGAATTGCACAAACGAGATGTGCTGTATCTCCGAGCGTGAGATGTTCGTACAAGGGTTTATGCTCGGGGCAAAGTTAATTATCGAAGTGATGAGTTCGGGGAATAAATAATTTTAAATAGGAACCAGAACATCAAAAACAACTCTCCACACGTTTTTTAGATTAATAAGCAGCAAAGCCCACGGTATAAAACTGTGAGCTTTGCTGTTGAAGTTTCGACTATTATTGAAAATCGGGGTGTAGACTCTTGAAACGTATTGCGCGCATACGTTTTGGGATTATTCCTTGTTTTCGTTATTCTTGTTTAACAGCCAGCCTATTTTATTCATAAAATATTCTTCATAGGCATCTGTTAAAAGTATTATAACAAACGCAAGAAGTGTATAAAAATCTTGAGAGTCTTCAAAAAACTGATAAATATACTTGAAGGTTAAAATACAAAAGAACACTAAATAACCTAATGTGTTTAGTAGAAATATGTTCCTTCGATTTTTAAGATTTTCTTTTTCGCATTTTTCTATAACATCTTTATCTTCTGCGATGATTAACTCTAAATCTTCAATGCTTAATACACTGTCTTTATGTTCGTCTGGAGATTCAATCATTTTACTTTTGATTTCATTATATCTCCTAACTGAATCTTTTATTGAAACAATTATTTTTGAAGTCAATAAATATATGGATTTTTTAGCACCTGCTATTGAGAAGAAATAAGATGCAATTGTAGTAGCACAAATTATTCTCTCCCAATTTTCGAACTCTAAATCAAATATTCCTGATATGAAATAATAAAAAATACAGACGATTAAAAAAGCAATATAAGCTGTTTTGAGTTCAAACTTATTTGATTTTTCCATGCTGCCTCCTTGTTCCAATTGATTCTTCGAATGGGTTTGAACCTAACTTTGAGGGTGTTTTTTGCTCTATATTTTCTCAGTGTTCAAACATATTACTTTTATAAATCTATTCCTTTGCCACAACTATCAAAAAAACATTTACTCAATAGTGTTTCTATTTCTTTAAGAGTATCTTCATCATGTCTATTAAACATCAGATATAATTTATCAATGATGTTTGCAATGATTTTTTGATTGTCGGGAATAGCACTATCGAAAATCCGTTCTATATTTGAGAGATCTTCGGCAAGCAATTTTGATAAAAATGAGTGTTCGAGACCGATCAGTTCAAATCCTTGCATATCGGCTACATTGTCCAACTTGGTTTCTATATTCATATTTATAGATTGCTCACATTTACTACATTTTCGATATGTAGCTTTTTCCGCTTCGGAATCATAGAGAACAATGTTACCGCAAACTTTACACTTTAACTTAAAAATCATTTTATTTCTCCTTTTCTTAGAATTTTATCGTTTTCAGGATTCAAATATTTATTGGGCAAACTTTCTTAAATTATATCATATTTTTTCTACTATGCAATAGCGAACTACAAGATATTGTGTTTTGCGGATTGGAGAGCTTAACTCTTCCTATGAATACACTTTTGTGCCGCTGTAAACAAAGAAGAAGCCCCGTAAACTCGCCCGTAGGTTGAGCGAAAACCAAAGACGGCGTTATTGCTAAACCGACAATCGTTAGGTATAATAATCATAAAGCAGGGCTCGCTTTCAAAGTTCACAACAAGAAAGGAACAAAAAGATGTTTTATTTAGCAGAGAACTTGAAAAAGTATCGTATAATGAAAGACCTTACGCAAGAGGATGTGGCAAATTATTTGAATATCACGCCGCAAAGTGTTTCTAAATGGGAACGCTGCGAGACCTATCCGGATATAACGTTGCTTCCCGCCTTGGCAAATATATTCGAGACAAGCATAGATCTGCTTATTGGCATGGACACAATACGTGCCACAGAAGCAAAATACAATGTGCACAAAACCGCAAATGAATTCATGCGTAATAATCAATTTGACTTGGCAGAAAAAGTATATCGCAATGCATTGCTGATATATCCTAACGAGTCTGCTATGATACTTGGTCTTGCAAGCGTTTTAGCTTTAGAGGGCGAACCGGAAGAAGCCATAGCGCTCATTGAAAAAGGATTGCCAACGTGTAACAGCGAGAAACAAAAAGCAACAATGCGTGCAACACTTTGCTTTTTATACTTAAAGTGCGGAAAAATCGAAAAAGCCAAAACTCTCGCAGCCACACTTCCGCATATGCGAGAGTGCCGTGAAGCTATCGTTCCGATCATAGAGCAAAATCCGAGCGTTGATAAAATAGATGCTAACATCAGGAATATTTTGTTGGGGTGAAAAGAGTAAGACCGCCGTTAAATCGGCGGTCTTTTTGATGCGTAAACTTTATATTGTTCCCACCTATCACAACAACTATACACATGTACTTGACAAAAGCGTTTTTGCGTGTTACAATACAGTCCCCTGGCGAGAGAGGTCGGGGCGACAATTGAATAATACATACTTACATACATATTTTTAAGTGCCACCCTTTGAGTTTTAGGACTCGTACATATTACATAGGCACGGAACATATTTAGGCGAACGCGTTGTTCGCTTGATTGTGTTTTCCGTATCTGCGTAATGTGTGCGAGTCTTTTTTGTTTTGCAAAAAGCGCTTCGTTACATACAAAAAACGAAAGGAAGAGGTTTTATGAAAGATTACGGAGCTACGTTGATGGTTACGGATTCCGTCTACGTCGCAAGTTTCGCCTTTGTCGGTCAAACCGCTCGGCAATGCGGGCTAAGCCCACACCCCTATGAAGAAAGGAGAAAAGGAAAATGAAGAAAAACAAAACCAAACGAGTAACGTTTCGAGTGACGGAAGAGGAATACAAACGATTGGAGGAGCTTGCCTACGGCTCGTACCGTTTGATTTCGGTCTACTGCCGTGACTGTGTGTTCGGCAAAAAGATAACCGTCATACCCGGTGTTGACGAGGCGGCAAAGCAGCTTCGGCACATCGGCAACAACCTAAACCAGCTGACGTGGCGAGTGAATGAGGGAACGCTGACGGCGGTGAACCTCGAGGAAACAAAGAAAGAGCTTGCGAAAATCCTTGAGCTGTTGAACGAAAAGATGAAAGGAGCGTGAGGTATGGCGATCGTAAAAGTGAAAGCCGGCAAGGGCTCAATATCCGACGTGTTCAATTACGTGCTCGACAAGGAGAAGACCGACGACAGCTTGATATCGAGCAACAACTGTATGGCGGAGACGGCGCAAAAGGAGTTCGAGCTGACAAAGCACCGCTTCGGCAAGACCGACGGACGAACCTATTTCCATATCGTGCAGTCGTTCTCGCCCGAGGACAACATCTCGCCCTACGATGCGAACTCGCTCGGGTTGGAGTTCGCGGGGTTCTTTGAAGGTTATCAAGTACTCGTGGTTACGCACACGAACAGAGAGCATCTGCACAATCACATCATTGTCAACTCGGTTTCGTTCGAGAACGGAAAGAAGCTTCACATGGAAAAAGCAGACCTGCAAGCGCTGAAAGATTACTCGAACGAGCTTTGCAGAAAGTACGGACTGACTACGACCGAGACCGACACGCGCGCAGGAAAGATGCAGAAATGGAAACAGGATCTTATCCACACGGCGTTCCTTGCGCTTAATTACACCGACAGCATCGAGGGATTTATTGATTATATGGAACAGCACGGCTACGGCGTGAAGTGGGAAGCGGACAGAAAATATATCACCTTCACCACGCCCGACGGAATCAAGGTGCGCGACAACAAGCTGTTTGACGAGCGGTTGCTGAAGGACAACCTCGAGCTTTATTACGCGATGGGAGGTTGCGACGGCGCGATGGCGAAGGATTATATTTATTACCAAACGCCCGAGCATCAGGAAAACGCAAAGCAGACAATGAGCTCGGGACTTATAAATCTTATCGGCGACTTTTTAAGCATCGCGCCGACAAGACACATCTACACGCCGAGAAGATTGACCGAGATGGACAAATGGGAGAAGGAACGGTTGGAGAAGATACTCGGCAGAAGGATTTCTGCCGAAGCGTTTATATGCTACTGCACGAGAGAGGAGTACGAGCAACAGAGCGGACTTGCGTACAGTTTGTAATTGCTAAATCTTTGTTACTTCTGCCGATTCTCTCTGGAGTATGAAAAAATTTTGTGAGAAAATAGGAGGACGAATGGTTTGTATAAGCGTAAGCCGTGAGGATCTAAAGAGGATTGCTAACGGCAAGAAAGGAAAAGTCAAAATCAAAACCGTAAAGAGTGAAGAGAAGAACGCAAAGCTGTTGCTTCAAATCTTCGACAGGATAATCAAGTACAGGTATATAGGAAGGAGAAACAAATGACAGTTATCGAATCAATGACGTCGCGAGGGATAATTCCGAGAGCGGTGCTCTACGCAAGGTTTTCCTCGGACAATCAGCGAGAGGAATCGATCGACGCACAGCTACGCGCCATGCGCGAATACTGCAAGCGGAACAAGGTGGTTATAGTTAACGAATACTGCGACCACGCAAAAAGCGCAACCACCGACGACCGTCCCGAGTTCCAAAAAATGATACGCGAATCGAAAAAATGCGAGTTCGACCTCGTTATCGTCCACAAGCTCGACCGATTCAGCCGCGACAGATACGACTCGGCATACTACAAGCGCGAGCTTAAGAAATGCGGTGTATCGCTTATAAGCGTGCTCGAAAACCTCGACGACTCGCCCGAGAGCATCATTCTTGAATCGGTGCTCGAGGGAATGAGCGAATATTATTCACGCAACCTTGCGCGCGAGGTGATGAAGGGCATGCGCGAAACGGCGCTTCAATGCAAGGCGATGGGCGGTTGTGCTCCGTTCGGATATAAGGTAAACCCCGAAACGCGTCGTTACGAGATTAACGAAAACGAAGTTGATGCCGTGAGAATGATATTCGACCGCGTGCTTTCGGGCTACGGCTACGGCGAGATAATCCACACGCTAAACTCGATGGGATATACGACGCGCGGCGGAAAGCCGTTCGGCAAAAACAGTCTGCACGAGATACTGCGGAACGAAAAATACCGCGGCGTTTATATCTTCAACCGCTCGCCGAGCAAGAGCGTTTACGGAACGCGCAACAGCCACGCAAGCAAGCCCGAGGACGAGATTATTCGTATCGAGGGCGGTATGCCCGCAATAATCGATGACGACGTGTGGTACGGCGTTCAGGCGCTGTTGCAGGCGCGAAGCAAGCACCGATTAAGCAGTAACGCGGGCAAGGAAACCTATTTGCTCACCGGCAAGGTGATATGCGGTGAATGCGGCGCTTCATACACGGGTGTTCGGCACTTCTCGGGGCGGAACAAGCTGAAATACGTTTGTTATCAATGCGCGAACCGAAAGCGAACCGCCTCGCTTGCTTGCAGAAACAAGGAGATACGCCGTGAATACCTCGAAAGCTTTATTATGCGCGAGATAGAACGGCTCGTCTTCGACGAATCGAATATCGCAAGCGTGGTTAAAGAATATTACAAATACCACTCGGCGTTCGACAGCGATAGCACCGAAGCGTTAAAGATGCTAAACGCTTCGATTCTGGAAATATCACGAAAGATCGACAACATTATAAACGCCGTTGCCAACACGGGAAGCTCGGCGCTGTTATCAACGCTGACCGACCTTGAAAGCGAGCGCGAAAGGTTACGCGCAGAAGTGGAAAAGATTGAAAAACAGAGCAAGACCCACGTGATAACCGAAACGATGGTAGAGCTTGCCTATGCACACGCACGCGGACTTCTCCGCTCGGGCGACAAGGAGCTTCACCGTCAGCTTATAAACCTATACCTCGACCGCGTAATCGTATATTACGACCACATCGAGTTTTACCTCAACACACTCCCTGCGGATATTCTGAAAGATGAAATAAACCGCTCGCTCGGGATAGGCGAAGACGAAACGCTTGTCGATTATATCATCAAGAATGAACCGACGCTTGCCGATGCGATATACAACGTAAATCATAAAAAGAAAAAAGGGGCTGTCAGTAACGACAGCTCCGAAAATTACATAAAAAAGGCCGATAATCCGCTTAAAATAAGCGAATTATCAACCTTTATTGGTGGAGCCGAGGGGAATCGAACCCCTGTCCGAAAACCTGTCCGCGGTGCTTTCTCCGAGCGCAGCCTTTCTTTAAGATTCCCCACCGAGTATGCCGAAAGGCAGGCTCACTCGGACGGTAGCTTCATTAGTTCATGGAAGGGCTCAAAGCTTTGCCCAACACACGTTCACCGCTAAGTCACGCCGCATCCCGAGCCGCGGTACTCTCGGGTGCGACGGAAGCTGCACTTAGGCAGCTACTGCTAATTTGTTATTGTTAGCGTTTAATTTTAAGTGCACATTTTTAGGAAGTTATGCGCTTCCGCTCGCTTACTCCGTTTCTAAATCCCCGTCGAAACCTTTACGGCCCCGCGTGACCTTTAAAACGGTCATATATTATGTTTTTCTTTTAACAGATTTCTTATAAATTCCGAAGCGTATTCCACAATTTCGTTGGATTTCTGCTCGTCGTGGGTAATAAGCTCGGCAGAGGGATCGCATTTTGCGTTTTTATAAAAATCGTAGGCATAGCGAATACGTTCGGTTATATCGTCACGCGTGAAATAATCGAGCGTTTCGTTTTCAAACCCGCCTGCCGCGCCGATAAGCTCGAGCGGGCGGTAGGGCGAATGCTTTGCAAGAAAGCGGCAGTCCATTTCGTACCAGCCCTTTCTTATCGCCTTTATATTATCGCGCCAGACGTCGCGGCCGCGCCCGAACATAAACGGGTGAATTATATCGCGCACGTAAATAGTATCGGTCAGTATATGCACGTAATATCCGAGGTAAAACGAAAAAAGTCGTTTATCCTGCTCGTTTTGTGCGTATTTTTTAAAGAATTCGGCGTTATCCTCGAAGCGTTGCTCGTAAGAAACACCTTCGCGCTTCCAATGCGAAACATCTTTCGGGGGAAGATAGGTAAAATCATCTACCATTCTGCCGCTGTCGGGTGCGATAGAGCCGATGTAAAACGCGGTTTCATCGATATTTTCAAGCGTTTTTAATATATTTTCCGCCACGCGAAGGTGGACTACCCATGTTGCCATTAATAGTTACCTTTGTCGCCGCGTTCCATTTCGCGCTTGGCTGTCTTTTCTGCTTCGACAGCGCGTTTGTCGTAAAGCTTTTTGCCCTTGCAAAGCCCTATTTCGACCTTTACCCATCTGCCCTTAAAATACATCGAAAGCGGGATGAGCGAATAGCCCTTCTGGCCTATTGCGCCGAAAAGTCTGTCGATTTCTTTGCGATGCATAAGCAGTTTTCTGGGGCGGTATGGGTCGCGGTTAAAGATGTTGCCCTTTTCGTAGGGGCTTATGTGAACACCGTAGACGATAAGCTCGCCGTCATCGATACGGCAAAAGGAATCTTTCAAATTCACTCTGCCGTTACGGAGCGATTTTACCTCGGTACCGAAAAGCTCTATGCCGGCTTCGAATTTATCTTCTACAAAATATTCGTGATATGCGGCGCGGTTGTTTGCGATACCGCGTATTGCGTCCGACATACGAACTCTCCTTTCTATTTGTTGCCTTTGTATTATATACTATCTTTTTAGAAAAATCAACTTAAATTTTTCCCAATATACAATCTGCCTCGAAGCAGTTCATTTCGCTTGTCGAATTATAAGCCGAAACAACGAATCTTCCTTCTTTTTCGTCGGCGGAAAGCTTTAAAATATCGCCGATCTTTGCTTCGTGGTGGAAGATTATGCGGATATTTTTAACATAATCCTCTTTTCTGTCGTAGGGAAGAATATCAAGTGAGATATCCGAATAAACGCAGTTGTTCAGGTGATCGTTTTCGTCGAGGTCGGAAAGTCTTACAATGCGTTCTCCGCGCTCGGTAAGTTCGTTCGCATCAAGCGAGCGCGGTATTTCTATCGTCGCGCAGTCGATATTATGCTCGGTAAGTTCAAACGGAAATTCACGGGGACGGACGAGCCTTCTCGTATCGAAACGTACTATTACCCATTGAGTTGTTGCGTGGATTATTTCCTCGCCGTTGCGGTAAAATTCAAATTCGCGCACCGAGGTAATGCCGGAAACGCGATTGTGGTAGGTGCGGACGGTTAATTCGTCGTAGGCAAATATCGGCTTTTTAATATCGATGCCAAGCTTGGTAAGCACGAAGACCATATTTACTTTGCGCATATCGTTATAGGTACAGCCTGCCTGATCGCAATCCTCACGCGCTAACTGTTGCATTATTTTTTGAAGCGCCGAGGGCTTAAGCGTGCTGTTGGGATAAACGTCGAAGCTTGCGACGGTTATATTCTTTTCAAGCATTATTCTATATTTGCGAGCGGGTTTTTGTCCGCTGCTTCCTCCAGCTTTTTGTTTGATAGGTGGGTGTATATCTGCGTTGTGGTAAGCTGCTCGTGCCCCAAAATATCTTTAAGGGTAAGCACGTCGACCTCGCCTTCGTTATACATAAGCGTTGCCGCCGTGTGGCGGAGCTTGTGCACCGAAAGCCCTCTTCCGCCCAAGCCTGCCAAATCCAGATAGCGATAAACGAGCGTTTGTACCATTTGGTTGGATATTCTCGTTCGGCGTGCGCTTAAGAAAAGAGCCTGCTTGTCAATAATAGGCTGACCGTGCTCTGTCGCCTTGAACTGCCGCACCTGCAAATAAGCAACAAGCGCGTTTCTGCAGGCATTATTAAGGTAAACCACGCGCATCTTACTGCCTTTGCCGGTAACGAACAGCTTCGAAAGGTCGTCCGAAATATCGTGAAGATTAATCCCCACAAGCTCGGAAAGACGCATTCCGCAGTTCAAAAACAGGGTAAGTATGCAGTAATCGCGTTCATAAGTAGGGCAATCACGCGGGACGCTTTTTAAAAGCCTTATGCTTTCTTCGAGCGTGAGGTATTTCGGCAGCGCAGGTTTAACGGTGGGACTGTCGATATCTTTTGCGGGGTTGTTCGTAAGCCTGCGGGATTTGGAAGTGTGGTATTTATAAAACGCCTTTATTGCCGAAAGCCGCCTTGCGCGGATACGCACACCGTTTCCTCTTACCGACGAAAGGTAAAGCATAAAGGAATACACCTCGTCGGTGCGGACCGATTCGGCAAAATCGTAATCGAGCTCGGCAAGGCTCACCTCTGCCATTTCAACGCGTTCGGGCTTTTCGCCGCGTCGGGTAACGATGATATAGCGGAAGAACAGTATAACGTCGTTCACGTATTCTCGCACGGTTAGCGGCGAGCAGTTTTGTATTGAGCTTTTGTAGCCGGCAAAGGTAACTATCGGCTCGGGAAGGGTTGTGTCTATCATACCGTACCTCCTATTTTATACAATTATAACGCGAAGTTTGCTTGAAATCAATAGGAAAAGGCAATAAAATTTTATACAATTTGTTAAATACTTTTATCTGCTTGACAAATATTCTCCATAAGTATATTATATAGTTATAAAAGCTATGGAGGCAAAAAATGAACTATATTGTACCCGTTGAAAAGGAAATTGATTTTTCGCGTGCCGAAAAGGCGATGATATCCACCTATAAATGGACCGAGGGCTATGCACCCGAAGCTTATGCGCAGCTTATCTGCATACTCGGCAGAGGATTTGCTTTGCGTATGACCTGCAAGGAAAAGAATCCCAAGGCAGATTACGCGAACTATAACGATCCCGTGTATAAGGATTCCTGCCTTGAATTTTTCGCAAGCTTTAACAATGCGAACAACAAGTATATGAATTTCGAAATGAACTCCAACGGCGCATTTCTTGCGGCTGTGCGTACCGAACGCGTAAACAAAACCCCTATAAATATGCTTGCTCCGCTTCCCAAGGTAAAGGCGGAAAAGAACGAAGAGGGTTGGAGCGTTGAGGTATTCTTCTCGAACGATTTTATCGGCAAGACCTTCGGTAAATTCTCGTTCGCGCGCGGCGAAAGCTTCAAGGGCAACTTTTATAAATGCGGCGATGAAACCGAAATACCTCATTTCGGTATGTGGTCGCCTATCGAAAGCGAAAAGCCCGATTTCCACAGACCCGAATTTTTCGGAACGTTTATTATCGAGGAGTAAAATATGAAATTAAGACGTTTACTTGCATTAACTCTTTGTGCTTTAATGCTTTTTGCCTGTACTTCGGCATTTTCGGTAACCGCCGAAGAAGATGAACTTCCCGTTATAAGCTGGTTTACTGCGGGAATGACGGTTGCGGAAGCAAAGGAGATTTCTCCTGCTTTGAACAGCTTCACGCGTGACGGAAACACACTTGCCGACGACGAAACTATCGCATCGGGCGACACGGTTATTACCGATAACGCAAGCTATACCGCTTGGGTACTCGGCGACGTTTCCGAAAACGGCGAGGTCGATCAGTTCGATTATATACTTATCAAGCGCAATTACTTCCAAACCTATACGTTTAACGATCGGGAAAGCTTTGTTGCCGATATAAACAAGGACGGCGTTGTAGACGAATTCGACTATATCCTTGCAAAGCGTATCTATTTCGAAACCTATTCTCTTGCAAAGCCGACCAATTCCGACGGCGTTGCCGTGCTTCTTTATCACCATATCCTGCCCGATGAATACAAGAACACAGACCATTGGCGCGGAAACGATATTACTATTGCCACAAGCGAGTTCAGACGTCATTTGCAGATGCTTACAGACGGCGGATATAACGTTGTGACCGCCGATGAGGTGGTTGCTTATGTCCGCGGCGAGATACTTCTGCCCGACAAGAGCATTATGCTCTGCTTCGACGACGGCTACCGCTCGAACACCTACTTCGCGGCGCCGATTCTTGATGAGTTCGGCTTCAAAGCAACCGTATTTTCGATCATAACCGGTTATGAAAACGCATACGTCGAAGAGTACGATTATTATGCTTTGCAAAAAATCACCCCCGAGGATCTTGCTCCTTGGGAAGACGTTATTGACCAGCAATGTCATACCTATGCAAACCACAACCATCTGCCCGAGCAGAGCTACGAGCAGATCTATTCCGATCTGATGCTCGCGCAGAGCGTTTACGGAAGCGAATATTTCGCATATCCCTACGGCGAGTATAACGATACCGCAACTCAGGCGGTTAAGGATGCAGGCTTCCTTGCGGCGTTTACAACCGTTGAACGCAACGCTGTTCCCGGCGACGATATTTATCTTATCCCGCGCTATACCGTTACCTCGCCTATGTCGGATGCCGATTATTTAAAGCTTATCGCAAAAGCAGACTAAGTAACACATTTCTCCCTTTGCTCATAATCTTTAAGTAGTGAAGGGAGGCATTGCAATGGGCTGCTTTGATTCGTTCTTCGGCAACAATAATTGCTGGATCATCATTTTGATCGCGATCATCATCCTTTGCTGCTGCTGCGGCTAAAGATTTGAACAACATAAGGGCTGTCGTGTTTTCACGGCAGCCCTTGTTGTTTAGCTTTTTATAAAATTGTAAAAATGCTTATGATATTTCAATATCATATCGCGTTCGTTATCGAAAATAAGCGGAAGCTCGGTAATTACCGTAAGTATGCACAGCACGGCAGTTGCGGTGTAGAGCACGGTGCGGAACGTGCTTCCTTTTTTTGCGCTCGCGGTTATATACAGAAGCACGTACCCGCCCAAAAGGCAAAGAATAAACATAATGTCCGCCGAATAACGCAGATGCACACCGCCGTAACAGAGGTCGAAGAAGGCTAGGAACGCCGTGCAAACAAACGCGATTATCGCCGAAAGCAACAGCCGTTTGTTTTCGCGCCACAGCGCGGGAACTGCCGCAACGCCCCACGTTATCGGGAAATATACCGAGCCGACCGATTGGCTTATATACACAAGGCGGTCGACCGAATAATCGCTCAAACGGTTTCCCGCGGGGTGCAGGTAGGGGAAGACCGAATCGAGCTTCGGCGTTTGAAGGAAAAAATGGTAAAGCGCGGGGAGAGCAAGCGCAGGCGAGAGGGAATAGGTCGAGGTGTCGGTAAGCGTTAGCTGATAATTCGCACCGAAATCGAACGGCGAGCCGAAGCGAGCGTTGTTATAAAGCATTATAAGTATTCCGAGCGATATCATCGGAACACAGAACGTCGCAATATCGCACAAAAGGCTCTTTATGCCGAAGGGGCGGTCTTTTATTATCGAAAACAGTAACGGCAACGCGATGAATATATAAAGCACAAGATTCGGGCGGGAGGCAACCGTTGCCGCAACGCAAATACCCGCAAAAGCAAAATGAATTTTGCGCCAAGCGCCTATGCGTTCGTCCGCCTTTAAAATATGGTAAAACGCGGCACAGATTGCGGCTATACCCGAAAGCACCGCAAGGTGGTAAAAGTTCGCGCAGGTTTCGGTGGACCATAAAAGCGCGCCGCAGGGGAGAGTAAAGGCAACAGCAAGCACAAGCAAAAACGGCGGTCTTTTTTTCATACGCGCACAAAGCTTATAAAGCACCAACGCCATAAATATTGCCGAAATCGCAGTCATAACCGCGGCGGCAAGCGCATCGGAAAGCACCTTGCCCGTAAGGAAATACGCGGGATAGTAAAGAAATATAACCGGCGCGATGCCGAAATAGGAATAAAGCTTGCCGTTATAAAAGGCTCGGTCCCAAGTCGGGCCGTATGTTTCGCCCGTCGCGGCACGTCTTGCGGCGGTGTCGTATGGGTTTTCAAGCGCTTCGAGTATGCTTAAATCGTATTCGGTATCGATATTAAGCTGTCCCTTTTGGAATGCATCGAACATTTGGGGATAACAGCCGTAATCGTCTACCTTTTTATCAAAGGGATAGCTGTGAAGCCATTCCGCCTCTATACTTACCGCGCATATAAAAAACGAAAGAAGTATAAAAATAACGAGCAGAAAGGCAAAAACAGATTTTTGAAGCCGTGATTCGGGGTCGAATTCTTCGCGATGCAGGCCCTTTGCGTAAATATATATCGCCAAAAACGAAACGAACAGCGCAACACAGCGCAGAAATATGTTCGAAGTAATATGCGCCGTTAAGGCAAACGGCAGACTTACTGCGATAAACGGCAAAACAAATCTTGCCGCGCGTGCCGTTGCAGTTTTCATATCTCTACCTCCGTTAATATATTGCGCTCGTAATAAAACAAATATTGCTGTGCGATGCCCGCGTAGCTTCCGAGCGCTGTCGGGTCAAAGCCTTCGCCGTAATATTTCGCTATAACGCGCTTTACCCAAACGTCGACAGGAAACGCTTCGTAATATCCAAACCCGAAAAGCAGAACGCAGTTTGCCACCTTGTCGCCAACGCCCTTTATCTTTTTCAGCTCGGCAAGCGCGTTTAAATAGCCGCAGTCTTTTATATATTCAAGCGAAACCTCGCCCAAAGCGACCTTGCAGGCGGCATCGTATATGTATTTCGCGCGGAAGCCCGCCTTTATCGGCGCGAGCCCTTCTATTCCCGCTTGCATTATTTTTTCGGGCGTGGGGAAGGAATAATAGCCGTTGTTTTCCTCGCCCAAAAGACGGCAAAGCGAATTTATTATCTTTTTTATACGCGGAATGTTGTTGTTTGCAGATATAATAAACGAAACCAGCGTTTCCCATCCGTCCTGACGGAAAATGCGTATTCCACCGCCCGCTTTTGCCGCACGCTTGATGTTTTCATCGCCTGAAAAGGAGCTTATTATCTGACCGTAATCGCGTTCAAGGTCGAAATAATCTATAAAGCTTTTTTTGAATTCCTCTTCGGTTATATCGCAAAAAAGCCAGCCCTGCTCGGTTTTTTTAACGGCGAGCACCCTTCCGCAGGCGTAAAGTTCGTACGTAGTGTCGTTTATGCGTTCAAAGCGAAAGCATTGACCGCATTCGCAGGAAACGAATGGGTCGAAATTATTACATTCGGTTAAAAGAAGGTCGTTGCTTATCTTTGTTAATTTCATACTTGCTCTTGTAATTTAAAAGAAATTAATGTAAAATGTAGAAAGTAAGTTTAAGGAGAGATGATTTTGAAGGAGCATATTTATACAATACCCGTTACCGAAGCGTTTTCCGAGCATAAGGACAAATGTCCGTTTTGCGCGCTTTTCGAAAAGTTAGAGCGCGATGAGCTCGATATTATTCTCGGCGCTTCGATGATGGAACCCGACGTGAGAAGCGAAACAAACCGTAAAGGCTTTTGTAAACGCCATTTCAATAAAATGTTCGGGATGAAAAACCGTTTGGGGCTTGCGCTTATGCTCGAAAGCCATCTCGAATCGCTTAAAAAAGAGATAAAAACGGGTAATTTCTTATCGCGCGATATTGCCGCCAAAAGCGTCGAACGCATAGAAAGTCTTAATGATTCCTGCTACGTTTGCGACCGTATCGAGGACAAGATTGCAAAAATGTTCACCACCGCTTGCTACCTTTTCAACGAGGAAAAGGAATTCCGCAAGGAGTTCGAAAGCGTGCGCTACTTCTGCCTGCCGCATTACCGCGAATATATGCTTGCGGCAAGGCGGGTGCTCGGAAAGGACGAATATTCCGAGCTTGTAAAGGCGGCAAACGGCAAGGTGACCGATTATCTCGAAAGCCTAAAGGACGACGTTTCGCTATTTTGCAAAAAGTTCGATTACCGCTTCGATTCTCTTCCGTGGGGCGAATCGAAGGATTCGGTCGAACGCTCGATAAAGTTCCTTACCGGCGAAGATACCTTTACCAATAAATAAATAAGAAAATTGAGGTTTTCCGCAGCTTGCGGAAAACCTTTTTTCTATTATGTTAGATGTATAAATTCACCCGAATATTCACGGTGTGGGTTGACATAATTCATGTGGATTTTTACGTTATGAAACCGTGTTTTCCACATTGTCCACAGGGTTTTCCACACACAAAGGGCGAAAATTGCTTGATTTTAGGTTGGTCGAGGTGGAGAAATCCACAATTTCCACCGAGTTTTCCACAATGCAGTAAAAACATTATGTCATATACATTACGTGTAAACCAAGCCGAAAAGGGTTAAAAATTACACCCCTTTTGTCGCAAAAGCGTTAAGGTTTGTGCCGCCTCTTGTACCCGCCAAAAATTCAAAATACCCCTGCGAAGCGATCATCGCCGCGTTATCTCCGCACAGCTTAAGCGGGGGTAAATAAAGCTTTGCGCCGAAGCGTTCGGCGGTTTCGGCAACAGCCTTTCTCAGGTGCGAATTCGCCGCAACCCCGCCCGCGAGGACAATATTCATCGCCCCCTCGCGAGAAAGAAGAAGCTCGAGCCTTGTGTTTATCGTTTTAATAAGCGCGTTGGTAAATGAAGCGGCAACGTCGGCACGGAATTCGTCGTCGATTATTCTGCCCTTTTGCGTCGTTTCCTGATGAACAAGATTTATAACGGCGGTCTTTAAGCCCGAAAAGGTAAAATCGTATTCGGCACCATCGACAGAGCCTGCGGTGAATTTGTATTTATTTTTGTCGCCCACAGCGGCAAGCCTGTCCATCGCCGCGCCGCCGGGATAGGGAAGCCCAAGCACGCGTGCGCATTTATCGAAGGCTTCGCCCGCCGCATCGTCGCGCGCGTGGCCGATAAGGCTGTATTGCGTGTAATCGTCGACCCGCATAAGCGAGGTATGTCCGCCCGAAACTACCAAAGAAACAAAGGGCGGTTTTAGTTCCTCGTGAACAAGATAGTTTGCCGCAACGTGGCCGCGTATGTGATGCACGGGAACAAGCGGCTTGTTTGTTGCAAAGGCAAGCCCCTTTGCAAACGAAAGTCCGGTAAGCAACGCGCCGATAAGCCCCGGTGCGTTGGTGACGGCGATCGCGTCGATATCGTCTATCGTAACCCCCGCCTGAGCAAGCGCACTTTCGACAACACCGAAAATCGCTTCGGTGTGCGCGCGTGACGCTATTTCGGGAACAACGCCGCCGTATACCGCGTGTATGTCTATCTGCGATGCGACAACGCTCGATAAAAGCTTTCTGCCGTCTTCGACAACAGAAGCCGCGGTTTCGTCGCAGGATGATTCTATTCCGAGTATTTTCATAGCTTTTTCTCCATAATAAGCGCAGCTTTCCCGTTGTAAAAGCCGTTTCTGCGCCCGACTGCGGCAAATCCGCATTTTTCGTAAAGAGCTATCGCCGAAAGGTTGTCCTCGGCGACCTCAAGTGTTATTATTTCGCAATTTTTGCTTTCTGCAAGCAGAATAAGCTCGTTCATCAAGCCGCTTGCGATACCGCGCCTGCGGTATTTTTGCGAAACGGCGATATTCATTATCTGCCCCTCGCCCGCGATAATATACATAGAAGCTATACCGCAAAGCGTTTCTTCGCAGAAACCGCCGATATAGGCTGCATATTCGGGCAAATTCGCTATCTGGCTTTCGCTCCACGCGGTCGAAAGACATTCCTGCTCGATATCCGATGCGGCTTTTATCTCTTTTTGCGAGTTAAGCGCGCGGTAGATTATGCTCATACTTCGCTTCCCGACACTTCGTTTGAAATATCAACCGAGCTATCGTTCGAGTCTTCGCTCGTATCCTCACCTATCGCGCCGCCAACCATACGAACGTTTACGTCGTAAGGGGAATAAACCGTTTTGCCCAAGCGGTCGTCGCGCAGGAAGCATCTGCCGTTATATTTAAAGAAGGAAACAAGGTAATAAAGTCCGGGGTAATCTGCCGACAGCAAACGAATTGAATAATGGTTTTCGATAGTGTCCTCGGTAACCGGAACACTTACCGCTTCGCCGTTTTCGATAGAGCTTACGATAAGCTTGCAAAGCTCGCTTTCGCCGACATAATCCTCGTCCTGCTTGTCCTCGGGGAGATATTCCTTGTTCGCGTAAAGCGAATCGATATAAACCGTGTTATTGCCCGCGTAGATAGACGCCGCAATAGGGTTAAATTCGGTAGCAGTAGGCTCTTTTACCGTTTTTGCCCTTACAAGGAAGTAGTTGCCCTCGATTTCATAGCAAAGAAAGCGCGAGGTTTCCTCAAACCAGACCTCGTAATAAATAGTTTCGCTGTCGTCCGATTTTACCGTTAAAAACTCCTCGCCGGGGTCAATAGGGTAAAGCCCCATAGGCTCAACCTCAACGTATTCGATACCCGTGTTGGTATCGATAAAACCGCTTTCGGTAAGCTCTGCACCGTTGCAGGCAACGAGGAAAAGCGAAATTGCGGCAAGCATAAATGCAAGAATTCTTTTCATTGTCTTTTTATCTCTTATCTCTTACTTTTTTAATATCCGATTTGGCCAAGGCTGTCGTCGTTGTCGATCCAGTCCTGAACGTTGTAAATTGTGTATTCGTCGTTGGTTTCGCGCACGATAACGCGGCTTATGCCTGCGTTTATAACCAGCCTTTTGCACATCTGACAGCTTGTCGTTCCGCTAACCAATTCGCCCGTTTTGCCGTCCATACAGCACATATAAAGGTCTGCGCCAAGCATTCTTTCTCTCGCCGCCGAAATTATCGCGTTTGCTTCGGCGTGGACCGAGCGGCAAAGCTCGTATCTTTCGCCGCGGGGAATGTTCATCTTGTCACGCAGGCAGAACTGAAGGTCGCAGCAATTTGCTCTGCCGCGGGGTGCGCCGTTGTAGCCTGTCGAAACGATAACGTCGTCTTTAACTATAACCGCACCGAAATTTTTTCTTAAGCAGGTACCTCTGCGGGTAACCGTTTGCGCTATATCGAGGTAGTAGTTGATCTTACTTCTTCTCTGTTCCATTTTTAATTATCCTTTATGTATTTTATTTCATTATATAATAACAAGTATAAAAAATCAACAATCAAAGCAGGGCAAAATAAACCAATCTGTCGCTGCCGTCGGGCATATCTGCTTTAAAGGTTTTTGTGTTTTGGAATCCGCATTTTTTCATAACCGCTTTCATACGCGCGTTGTTTTCCGAAACGTCGGCGTAAATGCGCTTGAGTTTAAGACCTTCCTTTGCGTATTTCTTTGCGAGCATCACCGCTTCGGTGCCGTAGCCCTTTCCGCGGTAGCCTTCGTTTGCAAGAAACAGCGAAATATCACAGCGGTTTTCGGAATAAACTATGCGTTCAAAGGTAAGCAAGCCTATTATCTCGTCGGTTTTTGTGAATATGCCGACAGATGGGTTCCACTCGGCGTGCTCAAGGCTCTGTTCAAAGAGCTTGTCGGCATCCTCTTCGTTATAAACGTAGGAAGCTCCGTTTTCGGGCTCGTACTTGCGCCACAGCGCGCGCATTTCCTTTTGTGTGACCGTGCGAAGGGATATATTCTTTCCGTGAATTTCTATCATTTCGGTTTCTCCTTCTTTTGGCGATTTAGCTGTTTCGGGCTTTTTGCCCGCATATTTCATACGGTAACAGAGCACCATTTCGTGTTCTCCCGAAAATCCGAAGTATTCGGCGCATATTTGAAACCCGTGCTTTTTGTAAAGACCAATCGCGGCTGTATTCGATTTAATAACGTCGAGCTGAATATCCTCGCTTCCGTATTTTTCGATACAGTAGGTCAAAAGCTTCGAGCCAAGCCCCTTGCCGCGAAGCTCGGTGTCTATACAGACGTTTGTTATGTTGTGGCCGCGGTATTTTATATTCTCTTCGAAAAGCGGCGCGAAATACTTTTTGCGCGTAAGGGCAACACCGTTTTCGAGCGAAACCGGTATTATTGCGCTTTCGGCAAAGGTAAAGCGCTTTCCGCAGGGTATAACGCAGATAATACCGACGATTTTACCGTTTAATTCTATAACCGAGATGTTTTCGTAATAGAAAATATCGCCCTTTGTTTCAAAGCATTCCGAAAACACCGATATCCAATCGCGGTTTTCGCAATTCGGGGTTATTGCGGGATAAATATAGGGGTCGGTAAGATGTACGTATTTCGCGATGCTTGCAATATCATCGTCGATTTTTGCCGCACGGCAGATAAGTTTTTGTTTGTTCATATCGTTTGTCCGTATGGTTGGATTTTAAGTGGGCGTGCGGCAGAGCTGCACAACGCATTCCGTATGCTCGGTAAAAGGGAACATATCTACGGGTTGGATCTTTTTTACCTTATAGCCGCCTTTACGGAGCGCGAACAGATCGCGCGTGAGCGTTTCGGGGTTGCAGGAAACGTAAACGATTTTCTTCGGCGCAAGCGAAAGAAGCGAATCCAAAAAGCGCTTACTGCAGCCTGCACGGGGCGGGTCGGTTATAACAACGTCGACAGCTTCGCCCTTTTGCGCGAGCGAATCCATAAATTTGCCTGCATCGGAAACAGTAAAGGTTGCATTCGTTATGCCGTTTTCGCGCGCGTTTACTATCGCGTCGGCAACAGAATCGGGGTTGGATTCAACACCGATAACCTCTTTCGCGCTATCTGCAAGAGTAAGCCCGATAGTTCCCGTGCCGCAATATGCGTCGATAACCAGTTCCTTGCCCTTAAGGTCGGCAAACTCTATTACCTTTGAATAAAGTATTTCGGTCTGCTTGGTGTTTACCTGATAAAACGAGCGCGGGCTTATGCGGAAGCGTTTGCCTAAAAGCGTTTCGGTAATATAGCCGTTGCCGTGTAATATTTCGCTCTTTTCGCCGAGTAAAAGCGGTGTTTCGGTTTCGTTTATGTTCCAAACGATTGTGGTAATATCCTTGTGCTTTTCGAGCAAAGCGTTAACAAAATCGCGCTTTTTCGGAAAATCGCCCTTCGCGGTAACAAGCACAACCATCGTTTCGCCGCTGTTAACTGCACGGCGGACAAGCGCGTGGCGGAAAAATCCGCGCCCTGTATTTATGTCGTAAGCCTTGATTTTAAAGGAAATGCAAAGTTCGCGCAGGGTTTTTATTATTTTATCGGCATATTCATCCTCGAGCAGGCAGGAATCGGTTTGAACGATGCGCTTTGATGCAGATTGATAAATGCCCGAAATTATTCTGCCGTTTCGGAAACCGAACGCGCGCGAAACCTTGTTGCGGTAGTTATAAGGGTGCTCCATACCGATAATTTCGTCGATATGGCAATACCTGCCGACAAGCTTTATTATTTTCGATTGTTTAAGCGAAAGCTGTTCCTCGTAGGTTAAATTTTGAAGCTGACAGCCCCCGCACTTTTTTGAAACGGGACAGTTCATATCGATTTTGCAAGCCTTTCGTAAATTTCGTTCGGAACGTAAAGCCCGCCCCGACCTCTGCCAAGTGCGATATCCTTCTTGCGCGTTCCGTGAAAATCGCTTCCGCCGCTGTGAATAAGGCCGAATTCGTCGGCAACAGCGCAGGCTGTTTTGGTTGTTTCTTCGTCGTAGGTGGAGTAAAGCGTTTCCATAGCGTCCAATCCGTGCGATATTGCTTTCGGCAAAAAGGAACGCAATTCTTCTTCGTTAAGATTCAAAAACGAATGCGCGAGCACCGCTACGGCATTAATCGATTTTAAAAATTCGATAGCCGCAAAAACGTCGATTCGCTTGTTGGGAACGTAAAATTCGCTCTCTTCGGAAAGCAGGGTTGCGAAAGCCTCGCTTATCGAGCCGACATAGCCCTTTTCGACAAGCTGTTCGGCGATGTGCGCGCGGTTGAATCTGCCGTTCGGGGTCTTTGCGGCAATTTCGTCAAAATCAACTGCAAACCCGCCTTTTTTAAGATTTTCTATAAGCAAACGGTTGCTGTTTTCCTTGTTTTTTAAAAGGCGCTCGGTAAAACGCTCTATGGTGCCGAAATGCTCGCTTTTGATAAACAATCCGACAATGTGAAGCTCGGTTTCGCCGTAATCGGTCGAAAGCTCCACCCCTGCGACCGCTTTAACGTTCTTTCCTTCTGCCGCGGCTAAAAATTCGGGCAGACCCAAAGCGGTGTTGTGGTCGCAAAGCGCAACGGCGGAAAGCCCGATTTTCTCCGCCTCGTCTATGATCTCCGCAGGCGTGTAGGTCCCGTCGGAATAGTTTGAATGTGTATGAAGGTCGCAGTATTTCATAATTGACTCACTTAAAAAAGGAGATATTGCATTTCATAAATTGCTCTATACACTCGACGGCGTTGTCGATATCGTAAGGGTGTCCGTGGTCGCTTTCGCCGCCGTGTGCTTCCGCAAATGTGTAGCTGAATACAAGCAGATCGTCTTTTTCGTCGCCTTCTCTGTAAAGCCAAAACCTGCCGAGCGCGCTCGTTCCGCATATTACCGGAACGTTTATGGTAAACCCCTCGTCCGCAAGCTTTCCCGTTTCGGTGAGCAACAGAGAGTGTTTGTTTTTAACCTTGTCGAAAATAACCTGTATGTCGTTCATAAACGTATTTTGCTCCGATTTATCGCTCGTTCGGGAAGAAGATTTTTGCGATGAGCAGATTAAGTATGCCGCTGAACAGAAACAGCACGCCTAAATTCGCCAGAAGTTGGGAAACAAGCGGTTTTCCCGCTTCTTTATGGTAAACGAGAGTTATTGCGCCCTCCGCCGTGACGAAATGATAAACGAAGAAGGCGAGAACGAATATAACCAACGCCAGAATAAATGACCATACCGAGAGGGTCTTGAATTTCTTTTTCATACCTAAAAGGTCCTTTCACACCCCGCGGAGCATATCGCACGCGACTGCGTATATCGCAAATTCCGCAAGGAAGTTCATATCACTGTGTTGCTCGTAAGCTGCACAACGCTTTCTACGTGGCCTGTACGTGGGAAGAGGTCGAAGGGGGTGGCCTCGTTTGTTTTGTAGCCCATTTCGGCAAAAATCGCGCAGTCGCGGGCGAGTGTTGCAGGGTCGCAGGAGATATATACCACGCGCTCGGGGCTTGCCTTTACAATCGTTTCGATAACCGCTTTTTCCAAGCCTTTTCGCGGCGGGTCGACGATAATAATATCGGGTTTGCCGAATTTGCGCTTGCATTCCTCGACACCGACGCTTGCATCGCCGCAGACGAAAAGAGTGTCCTTTTCGCTTCTGCCGTTTAACAGGGCGTTCCTGCGCGCGTTTTCTATTGCCGCATCGATTATTTCTACGCCGCAAAGCTTATCGCCCTTTCTTGCAACGCAAAGCCCGATAGTGCCCGCACCGCAATAAAGGTCGAGTATAACGGCGCGCTCCTTTTCGGTTACGGCAAGGCTTGCCGCGTGGTTATAAAGCTTTTCCGCCATAACCGCGTTGACCTGATAAAACGCGCGGGGCGAAATTTGGAACGTTTTGCCGCAAAGTGTATCGGTAAGCGTTTCTGCGCCGAGCAGGCGGTAGGTTTCGTCGCCGAAAATAACGTTATCGCGGCGTTTGTTAATGTTTATATGTATTCCGATAATCGCACCGAATTTTTGCGAAACCGTTTCGGCAAGAAGCTGCAGATTTCTGTGCTTTTCGGCAACTACAAGGCACAAAAGTATTTCGTTTTTGCGGTTTTTGCGCATTACCGCGTGGCGGATAACACCCTTGCCGCTTTCCTCGCTGTATGCGGGGATGTGCAATTTATCGGCAAGATTTGCGATATACTCCGCAATTTCGGTAAAAACATTATCCTGCAAAGGACAGCTTTTGTGCGCGATAATGCGGTGCGAGCGGCGTGCATAATATCCGAACATTGCGCCGTTTTCGCCCTGCGCAAAGGGGTATTGCACCTTGTTGCGGTAGCGTTCGGGGGTATCCGAAACGGTAGGGTTTACCTTTATATCCATTTTTGCAATGCGTAAAAACGCCTGCTTTACCGTGTTTTTCTTTAATTCAAGCTCGGATTCATAGGAAATATGGCGGTAAACACAGCCGCCGCATTGTTTGCATACCGAGCAATCGGGGTCGATTCTGTCGGGCGAGGGGGTAACGACGTTTACGAGCTTTGCAAAGGAATGGCTTTTAAGCTCTTTAAGCACAAGGCATTCGCAGATATCGCCGATCGCGGTATCCGAAACGAAATAAACCTTGCCGTTCAGCCTGCCTACACCGTAGCCTTCGGGGGTAATGTCGGTTATTTGAAGGGTTATAATATCGTTTTTCATTATTTTCCTTTTTTGGCAATACCCAAAACACGCGGCTTTGTGAATTTTTCGATAAAGGGGGAAGCGATATTCATAAGAAGTATCACGTAATAACCCCATTCAAAACCGTTGCCGACCTTGCGAAGGACGAATATAAGAATGCCGCAGACTGCGCCGAAGATAAATTTGCCGTTTTTGGTAAGCGGTACGGTGTGGCTTTCGTTGGTTGCAAATATCGAAAGAAATACCGTCGCGCCCGAAAGGATAACGCTGTATGCGTAATAGTTGCTTTCGGCATCGTCGGAGGGGAATGCGAGCGCGAGCAGAAGTATCGGTGCAAGCATTGCCAGCGTTCCGCGCCAATCGGCTTCCTTGCGCAGGCAAAGCCAAACAAGCGAAATTATCATAGCCATAACCGCAATTTCGCCCAAATTACCGCTTGCATAGCCGTAAAGCTGTGCCAAAACGCCGTCCTCGTAAACGCTTCCGTCTGCCATATATTGCAAGGGCGAAATAACGCGGTAGCCGTCGATAAGCCTTTGGTCGATAGAAAAGCTGAACGCCGAAAAATATGCAAAGGGGCGGGTAAAGGTAGTCATTTGCGTTCTGAAGCAAAGGTTAAGCACCGCCGCCGAGAAAACGAAGGGGTTAAAAAGCCTTTTTGCGCGGAAAACGCGGATGTTTTTTGCAAGAACGACCAAAATCGCCGCTATCATCGGCACCCAGAGCGAAACCGTGACCGGCATCGAAAACACCGCGAGTGTTCCGTAGACCGCTGTCATAATATCGAGCCTTGCTTTAGGCTTTGCCTTGAACAAAAATCTTCTGGCGGCATAGTCGAGTCCGAGCGAAAGCCCTGAACAGATAACGCAAAGGGTAATCACCCTTGCACCGAACATATAAACGCTCCAAATAAGCATGGGCAAAAGGGCAACAGCCCATTCCGCGCTTTTCGAAAGGTTGGTCTTATCGGTATGCACGTAGGGTGCGGTTGTGTTTTTCGTCATATTTCTTCCCCCGCTTTGTCGCAAGAGTTTTTAATAAGCTGAACGAGCGGAATGCCGCTCGGGCAGATGTATTCGCAGGCGCCGCAGGAAACACAGCGCTCGCGCAAAAGCTTTGCTTCCCCCGCAAGAATATCGAGAGGCATAAGCCTTAACGGGCAAGCCTCGGCGCAAAGCCCGCAGGAGGTGCATTCGGTGCGAATGCGGGCTTGCTTTTTCGCGGCGATAAGCGTGCGTATGCTATCGGAAAGCGCGCCCTTTGCCGCCGTTCCCGAAAGCAGGCTGTTTTCTATAAGCGTGTAGCCCTTTTTGATACCGCCGCAAATATTGCTTATATCGTGAATGGTGATGCCGCGCGGAACTCGCAGGTTTTTGCTGTTTGTAATTCCTTCACCGCAAACGGTTATATATCTGTCGAGCATAGGGATCCCGTCCCTCATCGCATCGTAAAGCGCCGCCGCCGCCTCGGGCGATACTATAAGAAAGCCGCAATCTATCGGGTCTTCGCCGAATTCAAGTGTTTTAAGATAAAGAGCTTCCATTATCGCGCGGTCGCCGTAGGGGTATTTTTCGTCGAGCTGTGCCGTTGCAAAAAGCTTTTCATCGGTAGCATACTGCAAAAGCGATGAAAAGGCGGCGTTGCGGTAATGCTCGGCGGCGAAAACGCATTTAAGCGCGCCGCTTGCGCGCAACAACAGCTTTGCACCGCCCACTGCCGATTTTGCGCGTTCGATGCACAGACGGTAGTTCGTTGCGCTTAACGCGTCGCTTTCGGTGCAATCGATAATCAGTCTGCGGCATTTTCCGTTTGCCTTTTCGATTAATTTCCAAAGCGGAACGCCGTATCTCGGCTCGGCCACCGCATAGCGCTTCGCGCTTTCGATAATGTCCTCGGGGGTAAGCTCGGTTATGGCACGCTGTTCGGGGGTGGGGTCCTCCTCGCCCTCCTTGCCGCCGTTCATAACCACGAAATAGCGTTTTCCCTCGAGCTCCATTATTCCGCGGAACATTCCTGCGACAGAAGCATAAACGGGCGTGCCGCCGCTTTCGCCGAGCAGGGTTGCGCGTTTTACCGAGCATCCCGCAGGGAGATATGCTTTTGCATCGGCTTCTGCTTCAAGGCAGACCGCCGAGCAGACGGTTGTATTTTCTATTTTGCTTTTTCCTAACTGCGTGCGTGCAAGCGGTTTTACACCGCCGGGAAAATCGAGTATCATACAGATTCTTCTTCCTAAATATACGTATTCATAATAAGTATAACATATATATAAAAATTTTCAAGTGAAAGTTTTGTTACTTCTTATTGAAAATATTCACATAATCGGTTATAATGAGGTGAAAAAGAGTATTTTTTTGTGAAAAAGGTGATTTTTTGAAGATTGAAAACAAAATAGATATAAAGGTGTTTATACTTTATCTGTTGAGCAACGTCGGCGAGCCGTTGGAATTCACCACGGTCAACGATATTGTCGTTCAGGATGAATTTGTTAATTATTTCGATTTTGCATTTTGCTTTTCCGAGCTGTTGGAGGCAAAGCAGATCGATGAAATAGAAATGGAAAACGGCGCAGAGCCGAGATACGTTATATCGCAAAACGGCAAGGAAACGCTCGATAGCTACGAAAGCTCGCTTCTTCCCGTAATACGCGAACGCGCGTTAAAAAGCGCATTCAGGCTTATTGCTTATAACCGCACGGGCAAGCGTATGAAGAGCGAAATAATCGAATGCGGAGAGGGCTATACCGTTAAATGCAGTATTGTCGATAAGAAAAAAACGCTTTTCTCGGTCGAGCTTTACGTTGCCGAAAAGGCTTACGCGGAAAAGCTCACCGCCAATTTCGAGGACCGCGCCGAAATAATCTACCGCGGCTCGCTTTCGCTCCTTTCGGGCGACGTTGATTTTATTTTTGACGACTGATATGAACAAGAAGGAAAAAGCAGATAAAATAACCGAACTGCTCGAAAAACGCTATCCTCAAACCGAATGCGGGCTTAATTGGGAGGGCGACCCTTACAGATTGCTTATTATGGCGATACTTTCGGCACAATGTACCGACGCGAGAGTAAACATAGTTGCAAAAACGCTTTTTGACCGATTTCCAACGCCTTATGATATGGCAAAAGCCGAGCTTTCGGAAATAGAACAGGAAATACATTCAGTCGGTCTTTACCGCTCGAAGGCGAAGGCTTTAAAGGAATGCTGTGTGCGTCTTACCGAAGTTTACGGCGGCGTTCTTCCGAGCGAGATGAAAGAACTTCTTACCCTTCGCGGGGTGGGCAGGAAGGTTGCAAACCTTTTGCGGGGCGACGTGTTCGGATTGGGCGGAATAGTTGCCGATACGCATTGCATACGTATTTCCGGCCGTTTGGGGCTTTCGAACGGAAGGGATCCGCTTAAAACCGAGCGCGATTTGGAAAAGCTTATCCCGCTTGAAAAGCAAAGCGGATATTGCCACAGAATGGTGCTTTTCGGCAGGGAAATATGCACCGCACGCTCGCCCAAATGCGGCGAATGCGAATTGAACGAATTTTGTGTATATGAAGGATAAACGATGGTCCATCCCAAGGCTTTACAAAAATTAATGTCATATACCCGCCGCGCGATAGATACCTATTCTATGATCGAAGAGGGCGACAGAATTGCTGTCGGAGTTTCGGGCGGAAAGGACAGCCTTGCTTTGCTTTGCGCACTGCACGGCTTAAAGCGGTTTTATCCCAAAAAATTCGATATTGTACCTATAAATCTGCGTATGGGCTTCCCGAACGAAACCGATGCGGTATCCCGCGCGCTGTGCGAGGAATTGGGGCTCGAGCTTTTAAGCATCCCGAGCGAGATATACGCCGTTGTGTTTGAAGTAAGAAAAGAAAAACACCCCTGCTCGCTCTGCTCGAATATGCGCCGCGGCGCGCTTCATAACGCGGCGAAGGAGGCGGGCTGCAACAAGCTCGCGCTCGGACATCATTTCGATGACGCCGTTGAAACGATAATAATGAATCTGTTTATCGAGGGGCGCTTCGATTGCTTCCATCCCGTAACCTATCTCGACAGAAGCGACATGACGGTTATCCGTCCCCTTCTTTTCGCGCCCGAAAAAGAGGTTTCGCATTTTGTCCGTGCAAGCAATATCGTCCCCGTGCCGAAGAACTGCCCCGCCGACGGAAACACCCGCCGCGAGGAAGCGAAGAACGCTTTGAACGAGCTCGAACGCAAGGATCGCGGTGTAAAGCAGCGTATTTTTAACGCTTTTTTCGGCGATAATTCGCCGTTTTCGCTGAAAAACGGATAAAAGTATGTTTTAAAGGAGCATTCAATATGAAACGATTCCTTTCTGCTTTGTTCTTGTTTTTCTGATTATGGCTTTGGCGGCAAAAAACCTAAAACGCAAGAAATAAGTTAAAAAACAGCGAAAAAATGAAGCTTTTTCCAAAAAACCATTGACAAAGCACGTCTGTTTATCTAGACTGTATATGACGGAATAAAACATAGCGGAATAAAGACACAAAGGAGAAATAAGAATGGAAAAGACACCGAAGGTTTTTGAAAGTGAATACCGTATGTGCCTGCTTCTTTGGGAGCACGAGCCGCTTAAAAGCGCCGAGCTTGCAAGACTTTGCAAAGAGCATCTTGATTGGGAAAGGACAACCACCTACACGGTTATCAAGCGTCTTGCCGACAGAGGCGTGCTTGTTAACGAAAAATCCATCGTCCGTTCCTTGGTAAGCAAGGACGAAATACAGCTTGCCGAGTTTGATGAAATGTTCGAAAAACGCTTCGAGGGCAATCTTCCTGCGTTTATCGCCGCTTTTGCAAAGCATCAGAATCTTTCTGCATCCGACGTGGAAGAAATTACCAAGATAATCGAACGCGAAGGCAAATAAAACAAACCGAAAAGCAAAAAACTCGATGAAATTAAATCATCGAGTTTTTATTATTTTTTTCGGAATTTAAAGTTCTTCGACCCCTTCGGGTGAATCGGAAAGCGAAATTTCAAGATTGCCGTTTCTGCAACGAAGCTTATCGATAAATTCCTGCATTTTACTTTTGTCCTTAAGCTCGACCTTGTAAAAGAGCTTGTAAAGACTGCCCATATTGCTTGTTTTGGTGCGGACGAGGCGGTGCTTTTTCGTGTATTCGGCAAATATATCCTCGAACGCATCGGCGAAATTAAGCGTTTCGGGAATGGTGATTTCAAGGTCCATCGCACGCTCGTCGCCGAAGGGGATAAACGAAAGGGCGATCATTGCCGCACAAACGATAACGGTAAAAAACAGCGCGATAGCAACATAGCCGCCCGCACAAGCCAAGCCGCAGGTCATTGCAAGGAATATCGCAACTATATCCTTTGCCTTGCCGGGGACAGAGCGGAAGCGCACCAGCGAAAATGCGCCCATTACCGCAACGCCCGTGCCGATATTGCCGTTAACCATAGTAATAACGGTGGAAACTATTGCGGGGAGAAGGATAAGAGAAATAAGAAAGCTTTTTGAAGGGTGGGCTTTTACCGATGCGGCGATTGCGGTGATAATACCGCACAAAATTGCCGCTCCGATGCATATAAGATAAGCGGTCACGGTTATATCTCTGCCGATAACCGATTCAAACAGTGGCATATTCTTTAATTCCTTTCGGTTTTCGTTTTTCAAGATAACTTTCGCGGTAGGCGTTGCCGTATTTGGAAAAGGAGGAGGGAAGTATGTTGCATTTCGCCAACGCATGCGAAAGCCAAAGCGGCATCGCACCGTCGGTCTTTATTTCCAAAATATATTCGCCGTCGGGCAGTATTTTCTCGCCCTCGGTGCCGTGCTCGAGAAAAAGGTCTTCTGCTCGGTAGCGTATCTTCGAATCGAAGGTAAGGCGAAGCGTGGGTGTGTTTTCGACAAAATACGCGTCGCGCTCGTATGCAATAAGCACGCGCGGCTTTGGACGGCGGTAAAAATTCATCGCATATTCTATTTCGTCCATAATCTGCGAGCTTTCGGGGCAGATACCGCCAACAATATATTCTTCCGCCTGCTTGAGCGTCATCGAAACTCGGCGTTTATATACCACGCCCTTGAATTTCTTTTTTATTTCCAAAAATACCTTGCTTTCGCCGCTCGGCGTGCCGTAGCTTCTAAGCCTTAGCTTTTCCTTGTAGGTGCGCGCGTCGATGGAATTGCGTATAAGCAGAAAATCGGGGGTATCGAGATAAAGACTGCATATCGTGCTTCTGCCGTGGGGGTCGGGGGTAAGATAAGAGCCTATTTCGCTGAGCAGAGCGTCTTTTTCCTGCTGTGTGACACGGTATTTTTTCTCTACACGCCTAAAGATGTAAATATCCGTTATAGCTTCCACGCTCCTTTCAGCGGTTGATTATATCAGCGAATCTTGAAAAATAACTTAAATTTTTAAATCTTTTTTGTTTTTAATTCTTCAAGCCTTTCGACGATATGCTTCGGCGAAACGATATTCGCCTCGTCGCCGAAGCTGATTATCCAGCCTAAAAATATCGGGCTCGGCGCGATATTTACGCTAATGCGGAATCGGTCGCTTCCGTCCTTCAATACCGTTACGTCCTTGCCGAAGCGGTCTATCATAACGTTTGCAAGGCGGTTTGCACAGGAAAGCGTGACACGCTCGGTAACGCCGCCGAACATTCCGAACACCGCGCCTGAATAGGAGGTTATGTCGTATTTTTTATAGGCTTCGCCGCCGCTTCGCTTTGTTTCGGTAAGCGATGCGTTTATCATTTTATCCACACGGAAATGGCGTATTTCCTCTTTGTCGTTATCATAGCCGACAAGATAGTAATTGCTGTCGTCCCAAACCAACGTCCACGGGCTTATGCGGTAGGGCTCGCCGTTTCGTTGCAGCTCTTTTTTCTTTTCGGGCGTCCAACGGAAATATTTAAAGGTTACGTCAACGTCGTTTTCTATTGCGTCGTGAATGGTGTCGACGGTGCTGTAAATATCCTCGTTCATCGATTTAACGCGGTTTGAAACGAAGACTGCACGGTTTAACGCCTTTCGGTCGTGCATATTTGCAAGTGAGGCGAGCTTTTTTATAAGCTGTGCGCTTTTCTTTTCGGTAATAAACTTCGAAGCGCGCACCGCGTCGACAAGCAGTTTAAGCTCGGGAAGTTCGAATTCTCGGTTTTTCAGGTAATAACCGACGGTTTTTCCGCGGACCGTTTGTATATCCATTCCAAGCTCGCGCAGGGTTTCTATATCGCTGTAAACGCTTTTGCGCTCGGCACTTATTCCGTGGGCGGCAAGCGCGCTTAAAAGCTCCTTCATCGTCAAGGGGTGGGTTTCGTCGCTCCGCTCGAGAAAGACCGAACGCAGAATCGAAAGCTTTTTCTTTTGGTTTGCCGAACGCGGCATAAAAACACCTCCGAAATCAGGTAATAGGTAATAGTGGGGAGGATTTTGCGCGGCGGCGCAAAATCTACATTAAAATATTATATATTAACGAATTTGGTTTGTCAATCGAATAAAAATCGTGAAAAAACAGGGCGTTTGTAAAAATTCTATGGAAAATCCGAAAAAACATCTTGACAAACGTTGAAAAAGGTGTTAACATTATAAACTGCATTATAATGCGGAAGATATGCCGTAAACGTTGTTATGTAAACCGCGTAAAACGCGCAAATTCCGCACCGGAGAACAAAATGCGTGGATATTCCCGCCTTGAAACAGCGGAGAAAATGAATGGAGTGATTGGTTGAAATGGTGAAAGAACGACTTCTCGGTAAAACCCTCAGAATGTCTTTTTCCAAGAACGATGAGGTCCTCGAGATCCCCAATCTTATTGAAGTACAGAAAAAGTCCTTCAAAGATTTTGTCGAAAAAGACATCGGGGATGTTTTAAGAGATATTTCGCCCATGGCGGATTATTCGGGAAACCTTATTATCGAATTTGTCGATTATTCTCTCGACGAAACGCCTAAATACAGCATTGAGGAATGTAAAGACTGTGACCTCAATTACGCTACTCCCTTCAAGGTGACTGTACGTCTTACGAACAAGCTCACCAG
>JAZSHQ010000054.1:0-69529 GCA_045533335.1 Eubacteriales bacterium | reverse complement strand
GACTACATCCTCGTTAAGCGTCACTATTTCGAAACCCGTATGCTTACGGCAGACGAAATGACCCGCGCAAACGTTAACAAGGACGCAGTAGTTGACCAGTTCGACTACATCCTTATCGCACGCCACTACTTCGGCACGTTTGAAATTAAGTAAACACGAATAAAAAAAGATACGAGAGAGGAACTTTTTATAAAAAGTTCCTCTCTCGTGCTCTCTCTTCAAAAATTTTAAGTTTTAAAATTTTTATTGTGTGTCATTCCTGCGTACGATACATTCAAATCGGTAAAACGAAAATATGACACACTTGATATATTTTGAAAATAAAAAGTTTTGCGGGGTTTAAGGGGTGCTTTTTCAAAAGCACCCCTTATATAATATCAAATAATATCAAAAGCGCCCCTTGTATAATTTCCATCGAGCACAAAGTGCGTTAGGGCAATTCGGGCTCGGGGTCGACGGGAAGGCCGTTGACCGTCAATTCAAAGTGAAGGTGATTCGGGTCGAGCGCTTCTGCACGCGCAGAAGTTCCGACAGTACCGATAACCTGTCCCGCAAGCACCTCTGCTCCGACCGAAATTCCCTCGGCAAGCTCGGGCGAGAGATTCATATAATAGCTTATCACGCCCTTGTCGTGAGTTATCGCAACGGTGACACCCTTGAAATAGTCCTCGGTCACCGAAGCCACCGTGCCGTCGGCAAAGGCAACGACCTCCGCACCCTCGGCGCAGGCGATATCGATACCTCCGTGAACGCGGTAATCCTTCATCGTTTCGGAATAAACAAGTTTGTCGAGGCTGTGCGGTTTAATAATTTCGCCTTCAACGGGGCGGTAATACATAACGCGCGGAGCCTCGGGCTCGCTAATCTCGGCGTCGATACCGCTTTGCTCGTTACCCGCGGGCAGGTCGCTCGTTTCGGGGTTAATTACGGGCTCGTCGGGGAGCGAAATTTCGGGCGTAAAGTCGATTTCGGGGATAGAAATAGGCGGAAGGCTTGTATCGTAATCGTAGGAAATGCTGAATATCCCCACGGTTGCGACGATCACAACGGTTATCGCGAGTCCGAGATATATAAAAGCGGAAAACCTTGCGATCCTTTTCACAAAGGGCTCGCGCCCGTTCGATGCATCGGAATGGTTATTGTTTTCGAAATTGTCGTTCATAGGAAAACCCCCTGAAAGTGTTTTGTCAATTCTATTGTTCGCACTTTCGGGGGTTATTATTCAAGCATTGTATATTTTGTTTATTTCTAAATTCGGATAAAAAATCATAAGTAAATTTTCATAACCGTAACCCGTCGACGCAAGCTTGTCGGCGGCGCATAGGTCGAGCCCTATTCCGTTTCCTGCACCGTAGCAGGTGAATTTTGCTTCGTTTTCTGTAATATCGAGAGTGAATTCGTAAGAGGGAAGCGAAAACGCGGCAACAAGCTCGTCGGCGGAAATCATTTTGTTGCCGAAAACGCCGAACTCGCACTTTTCGTTTTCGCAATAAACCAAACAAGAATCGGCTCCTTGCGGGCTTTGCAAAACGGTTAAATATTCCTCGGTCGAAAAAATAAGCTCGGTAATATGCTTGCTGCATTTTTCTTGGTTTTCGATAGGAATAAGATATTCAAACTCCCTGCAATAACGCGTCCCGCGTGATGCGCAAAGCGTAAAAAGCGACATAGCGGGAAGCTTGTCAAGTGTTAGTATAACCCCCTTTGTTTCGCTCGCCGCGGCGGCAAGCTCGGCTAAATACCGCCCTTCGGCGTTTTTGGGGTCGCCGAGCGGAAGACAGCAATTTTTGTCGGAGCATACGTCGTAGTTCTCGTGCTTCATACCGTAAAGTGCAAAATACATTCCGCAGGAACGCACCGCAACCGCAAGCGCCTTTTTTGTTTCGGTATTTTCGCATTTATGTCCTTCTGCGATAAGCACGCGCAGGGTGTATTCCTCGATATCCATTTCACATATTCCGTCTGCAAGCATAACCGAGATATAGACGTTCCCGCTGTCGGCGACGCTTTTCGATGCGGCAAAAGGGATCGAGCCGAGTAAAATTGCGATTAAAACAAAAAACCAACCGAAACGATTCATATAAAAAGCTTCCTTTTCCTTTTTATATAAATGTATGGTTGGTTTTTGAATTTTAGAAATAACTTACCTTAATACGTTTGCCCATTTTTTTCAGACATTCCGACAGTTCTTTTACAAGATTCATTTTAATGCTGAAATTAATGGGAAGGTCGGGGTTTTGGTGTGCGGGGTTGATCGCTCTGCCGACATAGAAGTTAATGTCGGTCGCTTCCTCGAACAGCATCCGCGCGATAAGCGACGCACCGTCGCGCTTAAAGCCCCAATGCTCGTAGGTTGTGTTGTCCTCGAGATAGTCGCGCGCATAGGTGAGCACCTTGTTCACCGTGATAACGCCTTCGGTAACAAGGTCTACGCCTTCGATAAACGAAATCGGGGGAATATCGGGCGCTTCAAAATTAAGGCTGGTTTTTATCGGCTTGCGCAGATATTTCGCCGCGATAGACGAGGTAGTGCCGCCGCAAACGATATGTTTGCCGGCTTTCGAGAAGAAGAGCGACATCATTCTGTCGCAATCATCGCGGTTAGCGGGCGGTCCGAAGAGCATATTCATCGGAACGCGTTTGCGTATGCGCACAACGCAGGCTGTGGTATCGTCGTAAGGCTCGCCGCCGTAAAGCTTGTTGCATTCGTCAACGAGAATCGTAGAAAGCGTTTTTGCGGTAAAGCCTGCACAGGACACGGTTTCCATAAATTCGGCAATATTTTCGCGCTTCCAGCCGAAATTATAGGTAAGACCGACACCCGCATGGGGGCATCCGTCGCTCATCGCGATAAAAATATCGTCCTCGCGCAGCTTTATCGACGAGCGGTATATTTTTTTGCCGCCGATAATCGTTTCGGTCATAGGATATTCGGTGTTTTTGCCGTCGCGCAGGAAAATTATATGCGGGTTGTCGTACTGAATAAGCTCGGCAACCTCGTTATTGATTATATGAATAATGGTAAAGGTCGAATAAGCCACCTTGCGCACCGAGCATACGGGCAAAGTCGCCGCAATAGTTTCGACACATTCCTCTATCGGCAGACCTTCTGCCATCATCGTCGAGATGATTTTCGAGGTGAGGGTCGAGAGAATGCTTGCCTTAACGCCGCTTCCCAAGCCGTCGGTAAGCACGATAACGGTGGAATTGTCGTCCTTTTCAACAACGTCGACGTGGTCGCCGCAAAGCTGCTCGCCGAAGTGATTATAGCTTTTATATCCGATATCGGCACAAAGATCGTTCATTATATAGCTCCTATTGTTTCGCTGTTGTGGATATTTTAACAAATATTAATCCTTATTGCAATAGGAAAACAAAAAAGTCTTTCGTTGCAGAAAGACTTTTTCAAAACATTTAGTTGTTTTTCGCTCTGCCGATAGCGCTCTTGACATAACCGAATGCGCCAATGATGCAGAAGATCAAGCCGATGCCGAGATCCTTGAGGTAAGCAAAGAGAATTTCGGAATCCTCGAAGAAGAGGTAAGCGGCACGGATCGATTCAAAGAAGGTAAGAGTGAAATCGATTTCGCCGTTTGCGTACCAATCCTGATAAGCAAGGTAAACGTCGTAGGAAATGCAGAGATACCAAGCGATAACGATTACGACAAACGCGATGATGCTCGAGATGACAACGCCCTTTACGCTTTCGCGCTTTGCGAATATAGAATAGCCCTTGATTGCGCAAACAACACCGACAATTCCGCTGATAGCGGCAAGAAAGCCGACCTGATAAAGCAAAAACCAAACAACGCCGCCCGCAAGCGAGAAAAGAAACGCGCCGACGATGCCTGCAAGAACGTTTTCATTTTGAGGTGCGATAGGCTGAACAGGCGGAGCTTCGTTTGTATCGCCGTTGTTTTCGGTGAAATCGGGCTCGTAATTTTCGTTCATAACATACTCCTTTTGTTTTAATTTGTTAGAACGATTGTAGCATATTGTGTTTGCGCTGTCAAGAAGGATGTCGATTTTTTCGACAACTCGACCGTTGGTTGAGTTGGGAACGTGCTTTGCTAAGCAGGAAGGCACTACCCGCCCTTCGATTCCCTTGAACTTTACAAACGAAACACAAAAGACGGGCAAAACCCGTCTTTTGTATTTGGAGCAAGCGACGGGAATCTCCGTTCGCTTTCAAGGCTTACCGCTTTGCTCCGCACGCTCTCGCCTTTTCGCTCACTCCCCTGTGGCTAAAAAACAGTTCCCCGAACTGTTTTTTTACGCCCTTCGATTCCCTCCATCTTTGTAGTCCAAAAGAAAAAACGCCGCAGGGGCGTTTTTCCTTTTGGAGCAAGCGACGGGAATCGCCCTGCTGCGGCAGGAGCGGTGGCGGGCTCTGACAGTCCGCCGGACTGTCATTCACTACCCGCCCTTCGATTCCCTTGAACTTTACAAACGAAACACAAAAGACGGGCAAAACCCGTCTTTTGTATTTGGAGCAAGCGACGGGAATCGAACCCGCACAGTCAGCTTGGGAAGCTGAAGTTCTGCCACTAAACTACGCCTGCATTTGTGTGGGAATTATACCGCAAACAAAGCCTTTTGTCAAGGCGAAAAGAGTCGAGAGAGTGATTTTTTTCAATTTAGATATCGCTTTATTTCGGTAAGATGATAAAATACTATTGCGTTTTTGTGAAAAGTATGTTATAGTAGCGTTATAATGATTAAATTTAGCTAAAAAGATTGAAAGAGAGGTAATTGCTTTGAATTATGAAGTTCTTGCATTAATACTTTATTTTGCGGCAATGCTTACCGTCGGCGTGGTGTTCTTTCTGCGCTCGAAATACAAGACCGACAAGGATTATTTCCTTGGCGGCAGACAAATGGGCCCGTGGGTAACCGCGATGAGCGCGCAGGCATCGGATATGTCGGCGTGGCTGTTGATGGGTCTGCCCGGCAGCGTGCTTGCGTTCGGTTTGGGTCAGGCGTGGATCGGTATCGGTCTTGCGCTCGGTACTGCTCTTAACTGGATACTCGTTGCAAAAAGATTGCGCCGTTTTTCGCAGGCGGCTAACGATTCGATAACGCTTCCGCAGTATCTTTCCAACCGCTTTGTCACAAAGAGCAAGGCGTTGCAGGTGGTCTGCGCAATAGTTTTCCTCGTTTGCTTTACGCTTTACGTTGCATCGGCGTTCGTTGCGGGCGCAAACGTGTTCACCTCTATGTTCGACATAGAAAAAAGCACCGCAATGCTTATTTTTGCGGCTATACTTATTGTTTATACCTTCCTCGGCGGTTATAAAGCGGTTTGCTGGACCGACTTTTTCCAAGGTATGCTTATGATAGTTGCAGTTCTTGCTGTGCCTATTATAATCGTGCTTACGAAAGATCTCGACACTAGCCTGCTCGAGACGGTGGTATATGCAAACGACGGCACGGAATACAGCTTTATCGGCGACCTTTTCGCGGCACCGCCCGCAGAAATCGCAAGCGGTCTTGCTTGGGGCTTGGGCTATTTCGGTATGCCGCACATCCTCGTGCGCTTTATGTCGATAGAAAAGCCCTCGATGGTTAAAAAATCGTCGCTCGTTGCTATTATCTGGGTAGTGCTTGCACTCGTTGCGGTTATCTTTATCGCAGTGTTCGGCAGAATGCTTATCGGCGCAGAGCTTCTTGCAGAAAACAGCCAGAGTATGGTATTTGTTGAGCTTTCTAGATTGCTCTTCCCCTCGTTTATTGCAGGTATTCTTCTTTCGGCTATCATCGCGGCTTCGATGTCGACGGCAGACAGCCAGCTTCTCGTCGCTTCCTCCTCGTTTACCTCGGATATCTACAAGCCTATTCTTCGCAAAAAGGCTTCCGACAAGGAAACGCTTTGGGTCGGCAGGGGCGTTGTGCTTATCGTTGCGGTTGTCGCATACTTTATCGCAAGCAGTAAGGCAGAGGGCGCGCAGGCGATTATGAATCTCGTTGAAAACGCTTGGGCGGGATTTGGCTCGGCGTTCGGCCCCGTTGTTATCCTTTCGCTCTTCTGGCGCAGATTTACCTATAAGGGCGCGCTTGCGGGCGTTATCGCGGGTGCGGTTACCGACGTGCTTTGGTATATCTTCCTTTCGGCAAGCACCGGCATTTACGAGCTTATCCCCGGCTTTGCGGTTGGTATGATCGCGGCGGTTGCCGTAACGCTTATCGACAAAAAGCCTTCCGAAGAGGTCGTTGCTATATTTGACGAAGCAACAAAAGCAGAAGACTAAAAAGGCGACACACTTGAGGCTCTGCCTCAAACTCCGCCTAAGAAACTTTCTTTTTGAAAGAAAGTTTCTCAGGAATCTTCAAAGAAATTAATATTAAGAAGTTTTTGAAAAGAGAGTTTTCCTCTCAATATATTTCCCTTCAACGCAAAACGGAGAAGCAAGCGCTTCTCCGTTTTTTTATGCTTCTTCTATCATTTGTGCAAGCTTTTTTGCCGAATTTGCAAGCTCGGTAAGACCGATAAGCGTGTTTTCGGGAGCAAAGCCGTTAAGGTGCGAAACTGCCTCGAGCGTGAGATAGCCGTTGTAGCCGTTTCGCTTTAAGGCTTTTGCCACCGAATCGAAATCGATACTGTCGGAAAAGGGGATCGCGTGGCGGTCGCCCTTTTTGTCGTTATCGTGAATATGCAGGCATTGCAGGTAATTTCCGAGCGAATCGATCATTTCTTCCGCGTTTGTGTCCAGCCCCTTTAATTCGGCGTGGCCTATATCGAGGCAGGCAACGAAATGGTCGTCGTTAATGGCTTTAAGGTGCTCCAAAAAGCTTTTCGGGTTTGAGCAGGCGGCAAAGGAAGCCGACTGTGTCGCATCGCTCCAAGACCACATATTTTCGGCGGCGATCTTTACGCCGCAGGCGTGCGCTGTCGGCAAAAGCTCGAAAAACATTTCGGCATTTTCCTCGGCGGATTTGTAGTTATCGGGGTGAATAACGCATATTTCGCCCCCTGCGACAGCGGTGAGCTCGATACATTTTTTGTAGGTGGCACGAATTTCGGGGCAATAGGTGGGGTAAGGCGCGTGGGATTGGTTGCAGACTATTCCGTATTCCTCGCCGATTTTGCGTAGTCTTTTAACAAACGCGGCTGCGTTATCGGTCGCAAAGGGGTGGTCGCAGGGGTAGCAGACGTTTTTGCCCCAATCGTATTTTACCATAGAAAGCATCGAAAGGTCGAAAGCGTGAAACCCCGCTTTTGCGATAAGCTCTATCGCCTTTTCCTCGCCGACTTTGTTTGCGGCAGAGCGTATTTCGGTGGATATTTTAAGCATATTGTTGGTCCTCGAAGGCATTATTTTAAAGATATTTTAGCAAACGGAGGTAGGATAGTCAATAAATTTGTTGATTATTGGACGATTTTTTGCTAAAATAGGGCTATGAACAAACATTATTATTCGCTTAACGATTATTTACAAAAAACCTTCGGCGAAAAAGTTTATAAGTTATCGCTCGATTTGGGGCTGACCTGCCCAAACCGCGACGGCACGCTCGATACGCGGGGGTGTATTTTCTGTCTTGCAGGGAGCTCACATTTTGCCTCGCGCAAGGGGAGTATTTCCGAAAAAATCGAAAAGGCAAAGGAGCTTGTTGCCAAAAAGACGAAGGCGAGCCGATTTATCGCTTATTTTCAAAGCTTTACCAACACCTATGCGCCGATAGAATATTTAAAAAGCGTGTTTTACGAAACGATCCTGCGTGAGGACATCGTTGCGCTTTCGATCGCGACGCGCCCCGACTGTCTGCCCGACGAGGTTATTGCGCTTCTGCGCGAGCTGAATGCGATAAAGCCCGTGTGGGTCGAGCTTGGCTTGCAGACGGCGAACGAAAAAACCGCCGAATATATAAGGCGGTGCTATAAAAATTCGGTCTATGCCGACGCGGTAAAACGGCTTAAATCGGCAGGCGTGCAGGTGATAACCCATATTATTATCGGCTTGCCGAACGAAACAAAAAAAGACGCGCTCGCTTCGGTCGATTTTGCGGTTGCCGCGGGCACGGACGGAATAAAATTACAGCTTTTGCATATCCTGCGCGGCACCGAGCTTTATGATGAATATATAAAAGGAAGCTTTTCCGAGCTTTCGCTTGATGAATATATGAATATTTTGTTTGAATGTATCGAGCGTTTGCCCGAGCGGGTGGTTGTTCACCGCATAACCGGCGACGCGCCGAAGCTTTACCTTGCGGCCCCGTTGTGGAGCGGCGACAAAAAACGGGTAATGAACACGATAAACCGCGAAATGCAGGCGCGCGGAATAAAGCAGGGTAGAAAAAGTGCCTGTTCGGGCATATAATGGATATAGCACAAAGGTTTTGTGCAAATATTGCAAAACGGCGAATGCCAATTTGTTCACAATACACCGAAATATTAAAAAGCGGTTGACAAAAGCGCGTTATTATGGTAAAAATAAAGTAATAATATAGTAATGCGTGACGGTATTTCGGCAGATCAAAGGCGAAAAACCGCGCAAAACAAAGGGGTACCCCTTTGTTTCATAGGATAGCATATCCTATGAAAAACATAATCGGTATATATCGGGAAACACTTCCGAATATATAAACAAATACACTCAGAAACGAGGAAAAGAAAATGACAAAGCGTATTCTCGCATTGGTACTCGCTATGGCTCTTTCTGTTTTCGCGTTCGCAGCTTGCCAGAACGACTCTGACACTTCTAACGCAAGCGGCAACGAAAGCACCAACGAACAGCCCAAGGCGACCTACCAGGACATCGACCTCGCCGACGTTGTTGAACATAAGGACTATACTTCTGTTTACGAAATGATCGGCTCCAAAGTTACCTACGATATGGTAGAAGAAGATGAAGACACCGGTCTTGCTTACGTTACCGTTGACGGCGTTAAGTATGAGCTCGGTATGGACTTCCTCTCCGGCGCGATGGTTTACAACTCTCCCGATGAAGATACCTTCAACCAGTGGTGGAAGCTCTACATCCAGAGATGGAACTATCTCGTTCCCGAAGTTCCCCTTTACTCCAACCAGTACTTCGACCTTTACAACGCTAAGATCGAAGGTTTCGTTACCACTCCTTACTGGGCAGCAGCAGATGCTATCATCGCAGCTACCGTAAAGGAAGGCAACGATAACTCCGTTATCCTCGGTAACGCTACCGAACTTTCCGGTGCGTTCCGTCACTCCTCTTGGGGTAAGTCTTCTCCCCGCACTTACGAACTTGATCTTCAGAACCTCACCTCCGGCTACTCGACCGTTCAGACCGACAAGTCCGGTAACATGATGTGGAATATGCAGGCACTTGCAGAAGAGCCCGTTAAGACCCTTAACGAAGACGGTACTCTTACCTACACCATCAAGATCAAAGAAGATCTTGTATTCTCCGATGGCTCTGCTATCACCGCAAAGAACTATATCGCATACCTCCTCGCTAACTCTACTGCCGTTGGCCAACAGGCAGGCGGCACCGGCGCTGCTGGTCAGCTCAACGTTGGTTATGACGCATTCAAGGCTTACGACGGCACCAACGACGGCGCAACCGTAGGCGAAGGCGACGATGCTATTACCGTTTCCAAGTATTTCGACGGCGTTAAGCTTCTCGACGACTACACCTTCTCGGTAACCTTCCTTGAAGAATATGCAGACTACTACTACGTAATGAGCTATGCTTCTTACGGTCCCGATCCTTTGGCTCTCTACCTTGGCGACAACGATATCATCGTTAACGAAGAAACCAAGGCTTGCGGTCTTTCCGACAACTTCTACAAGAAGGTCGAAAAGGACGGCAAGGAAGAATACGCTATGGGCGAAACCATCAAGGCTAACCTTGCATGGGATTCCAAGCTTCCTTTCTCCGGTCCTTACGTAGTTAAGAACTATGACGAAGCTGCTCTTATCGCTACCCTCGAGCTCAACCCCAACTATCCCGGTGACGACGCTCGCGGCAAGGCTTCTATCCAGACCATCACCTACATCAAGACCGAAACCGAAACCCAGATGGATAAGTTCCTCAACGGTGAAGTTGACGTTATCGCAGGCATTACCGGCGCGGCTGAAACCGAAGCTGCTCTTAAGTCTGTAACCGAAAACCCCGATAAGTATGCTGAAACTCACTACGACCGTGCAGGCTACGGTAAGCTCGCATTCCGTGCTGACCTTGGTCCCGCAAGCTTCCTCGAAGTTCGTCAGGCAGTTATGCATACCATCAACCGTCCCGAATTCGCACAGGCATTCACCGGCGGTTACGGTACCGTTGTTCACGGTCCTTACTATGAAGGCTACTCTGCATTCCAGGCAGTTAAGGACGACATCAACCTCAACCAGTACACCTACTCCAAGGACAGCGCTATCGACGTTCTCGTTGCAGGCGGCTGGATCTATGACGAAAACGGCAACCAGTTCGACGCTGGCGTTGACGCAGTTCGTTACAAGAAGCTCTCCGGCTACGAACTCTCCAAGCAGAACCTCCAGTATGCTACCGTAGACGGCAAGTACAAGACCGTTAAGATCAACGGCGAATACTATATGCCTCTCGCAATCAACTACTACGGTACTCAGCCTAACGACGTAACCGACCTCCTTATCACCGCATGGCAGAAAAATACTACTGCTACCACCGATATCGGTGCGTATATCCAGTACATCTCCTGCGACTTCACCAGCGGTCTTTACGCTGAATACCTCCAGAGCGAAGGCGACGGTTGGGATGGCGTTGCTAAGTGTACGGCAATCAACTTTGCTACCAGCTTCAACAGCACCATTTACGACTTCTACTTCAACTGGACTATCAATCCTGAGCTCTTCGATATTTACTCGAACGACTACCTTATGGATGAAGCTGACTTCTACGAAAACTACAGCAAATAAGATATAGTTTTTGTAATTAAATAGTTTATTTATAAGCTATAAACGCAATAGGAACGGCGCGAAAGTGCCGTTCCTATTGTGGACTTTAAAAAGTCTTTAAATTGTAAGGTGAGGGCGTACTTCCGAAAGGAGTCGCTGTTCGGCGGCGCGCCCTCGCCCTACAAACAGAATCGGAAAATACTTACAGATAAGAAAGCGGAGGATATTATGTTAAAATACATATTGCAGCGTTTGCTGTATATTGTACTTGTATTCTTTCTCCTTTCGTACCTTTTGTTTATGATCTATGGTATGCTTCCCGTTGATAAAGCAGGCGAAGCGGCAAGAAACGAAGTAAAAGCGAACGAAAATCTCAATTATGACGAACGATATGCATATTGGTCGGCGAAATACGGTACCGATGGCACAAAATTAGAGCAATACGGTCGTTGGCTGGGCGTTTATAAATATTCCGACGGCTCGCTTCACGGTATATTTACGGGCGACCTCGGTGAATCGCGCCAGTATGCAAAGCCTGTTATCGAAGTTCTCGGTGCACCGATGAAAAACACGGTGTTTATAAATATTTTTGCAACGATACTTGCGCTCGGCATAACTATTCCCTTGGGCATATTCTGTGCGGTTAAGCGCGGCAGTAAGCGCGATGTCGGCGTGCAGGTCGGTACGCTTATCGGATACAGCTTGCCGACGTTTATTATCGCGATCGTGTTTATCTGGATATTCTCGGTAATGCTTAAATGGTTCCCCGTTTCGGGTATGCAGACCCCCGGTTATCTCGATTGGTCGCCCGCAAGACAGTTCTGGGACAAGATGTATCACTTTGCGCTCCCGCTTATAGTTATGACCTTTACCTCGCTCGGCGGTATGACACGTTACGTCCGCGCCGCTATGATCGAGGCGCTGAGTATGGACTATGTCCGTACCGCACGTGCAAAGGGTCTGCGCGAAAAGATAGTTGTTTATTCGCACGCTTGGCGCAACGCGCTTCTTCCCGTTGTAACCCTTATTGTCGGTTGGTTTTTGGGTATTTTCGGCGGCTCGGTTATGATCGAAAATATCTTCTCGCTAAACGGTATGGGTAAAACCTATTTCGATGCACTCAACGCAAACGATAACGATATTATCCTTGCGGTGCAGATGTTCTATATTGCAATTTCGCTGCTCGGCAACCTGCTTATCGACCTTATTTACGGCGTTGTCGACCCGCGCGTACGCGTTAATAAGTAAAGGAGGCGGTATCTGTGTCAGACAAGAAGAAAAATGCAAACGGTACTGCCGAAAAGAAAGGCTTTTTCGCGACACTCGGCAGCTGGTTTAAAAGAATGTTCTTCGGCGCAAGCAAGGAGCTTGCCGATTCCGAAAAATTCTCGGTAGAAAATATCGAAAGCCCCTCCAAAATGGCGGTAAAAGCGTTCTTCCGCAGAAAGCTTGCGGTGGTTGCGCTTGTTGTGCTGGTCGGTATGTTTATATTCGTGTTTGTCGGCCCCTTTTTCATTCCGATGGACATCAACTATACCGACGCTAACCTTGCAAATCTCCCTCCCAACTACTCAATGCTCGACGTTCCGAGCGAGCTTGAGGATAACGTTAAATCGATAAGTGGCTTTGCCGATTTTACGGTTGGCGTAAGCAACGATAACACCCTTTACATCTGGGGTAGTACGTTCGATGCGTTGAGCAAGGTTGAATATTCGGATTTCCCCGAAGAGATCAAGGAAGGCAACGTTTTGTATGCCTCCGCAGGTCTTGACCATATTATTGCTATTACCACCGAAGGCAAAATAGTCGGTTGGGGTAAAAATTATCAGTGTCAGTACGGCTATAAAGCCAACGAGGCAGACCCTTATATTCAAATGCCCGAGGAATTTATAACCGGCACTATCGATACCTCGAAGGTGCAGCAGCTTGTTTGCGGTTATCAGTGTACCGCGCTCGTTTACGACGGCAAGCTTTACGTATGGGGCAACCCCAGCGGTATGCTCAATATGAAGGACCTTTCTGTTTACAGCTTCCCCGCAGAGGGCGGCGAGGCTCCCAAAACCGTTACTCAGGTTGCAATTTCCAACTACTACGCTATCGCACTTTTAGAGGACGGCAGCGTTACCACGGGCGGTCAGACATTTACCTTTAACCGTCAGTCGGCATTTTCGAATACAGCAGAGGGCAACAAGGTTGCAAACCTTCAGGCGCATCTTCGCGAAAAGAAGGTTATCGATATAACCGCTACCAAAAACTGCTTTGCCTTGCTTTGCGATGACGGCGAGCTTCTTATTCAGGGTGCTAACCAGTACGGCGAATACGATCTTCCCGATTTCGAAGGCGGAAAGCTCGTTTCGGTTACAAGCGGCACAAACCACTTCGTGGGCATTACCGATCAGGGCAAGGCTTACGCTTGGGGTCATAACGACGGTAAGCAGGCGAACGTATCCGGCGAGCCCGCAAGCGCGGTTTACGCAGGTGCAAAGCAAACTTATATCGTTGATGAAAACGGCGAGCTTAGCTACTCGACCGGTTTTAAGGGTTACCTTATGGGTACCGATAAGAGCGGCCGCGACGTATTCAAGCGTATTATCTACGGCGGACGTATGACAATGACCGTCGGCGCGGTTGCGGTTATCGTTTCGACAATTATTGCAATAATCGTCGGCTGTCTTTCGGGTTATTTCGGCGGCTGGGTGGATATGCTTCTTATGCGTATTACCGAAATCTTCTCGTCGATCCCCTTCCTGCCGTTTGCGATGATGCTTTCTTACGTAATACAAAAGAATCCTATCGGCGAAACGACTCGAATTATAATCATTATGATGATTCTCGGCTTGCTTTCTTGGACGGGTCTTGCAAGAATGATCCGTGCACAGATTCTTGCCGAACGTGAAAAGGAATTCGTAATTGCTGCTCAGGCGATGGGCGTTAAGGAAAAGAGAATTGCATTCAAGCACATTCTTCCGAACGTTGTTTCGGTAATACTTGTAACCGTAACGCTCGACTTTGCGGGCTGTATGCTTACCGAATCCAGCCTTTCCTACCTCGGCTTCGGCGTTCAGCAGCCTCAGCCTACATGGGGTAATATGCTTAACGGCGCAAACAACTCGATAGTTATTCAGAACTATTGGTGGCAATGGGTATTCCCCGCAATATTCCTTTCTATCGCAACTATCAGTATTAACATTATCGGCGACACCCTGCGCGACGTTCTTGACCCCAAGAGCAGCCAGGAGAAATAAAGGTGGAGGTATAATATGTCTTTATTGGAAGTAAAAAACCTTCATACCTATTTCAAAACCAGAAAAGGTACTGTTAAGGCTGTTAACGACGTTTCTTATTCGCTCGAAGGCGGAAAAACGATCGGTATTGTCGGTGAATCCGGCTCGGGTAAATCGGTTTCCGCGATGAGCATTCTTAGGTTGCTCGACGGCAACGGTTATATCGCCGAGGGCGAGGTTATGTTCGAAGGACGTGACCTTACAAAGCTTTCTCAGCAGGAAATGTATGAGATCCGCGGCAACAAAATATCGGTTATCTTTCAGGAGCCGATGACAAGCTTAAACCCCGTATTTACGATCAAAAAACAGCTCAGCGAGCCGTTTATGATCCACCAGAATATGAGCAAGAAGCAGGCAGAGCTTAAAGCGCTCGAAATGCTTCACGCGGTGCAGATACCCAACCCCGAAGCGGTTTTGCGTCAATATCCTCACCAGCTTTCGGGCGGTATGCGTCAGCGCGTTATGATCGCAATGGCACTTGCCTGCAAGCCGAAGATCCTTATTGCGGACGAGCCCACCACCGCGCTTGACGTTACCATTCAGGCGCAGATACTTCGCTTGATGAACGAGCTTCAGAAGGAAAACGGCACGGCGATCATATTCATCACCCACGACTTGGGTGTTATTAACGAAATGGCAGACGACGTTGTCGTTATGTATTGCGGTCAGGTTGTAGAACAGACCAGCGCAAGGACGATATTTACCGATTGCCCTGTCAGCCACCCCTATACCGAAGGGCTTATGCATTCTATCCCGCGCCTCGACAGCGTCGGAAGCAAGCTCGAGCCTATCCCCGGTGCGGTGCCTCATCCTTTGGCACTTCCCAAGGGATGCAAATTTGCACCGAGATGCAAATACGCAACACAGAAATGTCTGGACGAGGAGCCCGCTTTGGCGGAGGTTGCTCCCGGTCAGAAGATTCGTTGCCACTATCCTGAAAAGGAGGTGCGTCGCAGTGAAGAACACAAACACGCTCTTATCGATCACGAATCTTAAAAAATATTTCCCTATCGCAAAATCGAGAATCTTCCAGCGCGAGCAGCTCTACGTCCGCGCGAACGAGGAAATAAATATCGATATTCAAAACGGCGAAACCTTCGGTCTGGTCGGCGAATCGGGCTGCGGTAAATCCACACTCGGACGTACCATTCTTCAGCTTTACGATCAAACCGCGGGCAGTACCCTTTATTACGGCAGAACGCTTGATGATTTTGCTCCCAAATACGTTCTTAAAACGATAAACAAAGCAAAATCGCTTATCGCAAGGTATAAGAAAATGCAGGCAAAGGCAGAGCTTCTTTCGAAGGAATGCGATGCCGCAGGCGAAAACGCTACGTTTTTCCAGCACCAAAACAAAAACCTTGCACTTGCGGAAGCCGAAACCGCTTTTCAGAACGTTGTAAAGATACTCGGCGGCTTTGCCGCGATCGACGATGCAAGCGACGGTCTTAAAGCGATGGGCGACCGCTACAAGATTACCGTAAAGCTTCGCGATTTGAACGAAACCGCGCGTGAGCTCGACGGCGAAATCGCTACCTACGAAGCGATGGCAAAGGAGCTTCGCGAGGACAGATTGGTAAGCGACCCCGAAATCAAAATCAAGGCTGTTATCGCGAAAGCCGACAAGGTGCGCGCCAAGAGAAATCAGCTGCAGCCGCTTATCAATTCTGCCGAAAAAGAGCTTGAAGCGGCAAACAAAAAGCTCGACGGTATCCGCGCAAGCTATGCAGGCAACGCAAAATTCGCAGAATACGAAGCTATGCGTGATAACGGTATCGACCTTTCGCGCCTTAAGTATTCCGAAATGCGTCTGCTCCGCAAGGACATTCAGATAATCTTTCAGGACCCCTATTCCTCGCTCAACCCCCGTATGACTATCGGTCAGATAATCGGCGAAGGTCTTACCACTCACAAATTCTTCAAAAAGGGCTCGTCCCAGATGAAGAAATATATTCTCGACGTAATGGATCAATGCGGTCTTCAGGGCTATATGCTTCACCGCTATCCGCACCAGTTCTCGGGCGGTCAGCGTCAGCGTATCTGTATCGCACGTGCGCTTGCGGTAAAACCCAAATTTATCGTTTGCGACGAATGCGTTTCCGCTCTCGACGTTTCGATCCAGTCGCAGATTATTAACCTGCTCGAGGAATTAAAGGAAAAGGAAAACCTTACCTATCTCTTTATTTCGCACGACCTTTCGGTTGTAAGATACATTTCCGACCGTATCGGCGTTATGTATCTCGGCAATATGGTTGAGCTTGGTACTGCAGAAGAGGTATTCTCCGATCCCCGACACCCCTATACCGTTGCGCTTCTTTCTTCTATTCCTACTACCGACCCCGATTCGGCAACCAAGGAAAAGATTATTCTCGAAGGCAACATTCCTTCTCCCATCAGACCTCCCGAAGGCTGTAAATTCCACACTCGTTGCTATATGGCTTGCGAAAAGTGTAAGCGCGTTCCGCCTCCTTACGTAGAGGTGAGCGAGGGCCACTTCGTTGCCTGCCACTTCCTCGATAAAAAAATCGATGAAAAGGGTAACTATCTTTTCGATATCAACAAAAGCGGTGCGGCTGAATAATTATGGCTATTTGGAAACGCTTAAAAAAGTTTGACCCCGAAAAGGAAAAGGAATTACGAAACCAAATAGAGGCAGAAGGCGGGCTCGAAAAGGGCGACGGACTTGCGATGGTCATTTCCGCTTTGCTCGTGTTTCTTCCCGCGGCACTTCTTGTGCTTGGTGTAATAGTGTTTATCGCCTTTCTGTTTTTCGGTTAAAATCATAGCAAAAATAAACGGAGCTTGGGGTATAGCCTCAAGCTCCGCTTAATATTATGTTAAAGGTTTTTGAAAAGAGTTTTTCGCTCAATTTACTTTTTAATATTATTCCGGTTACGTTCAGGCGTAACCGTTTTTTGCTAAACACCTGCGAAAACAGATGCAACAAGCTCGCGCAGGAATTCTGCAGAAATATCGCGTACAAGGAATTCCTCGCCGCTCTTTACGAACGGCATACGCAGAGAAAAGGCAAGACGGTCGACGCTTTGCTCCGAAATTGTCAACTCCCAAAGGTTGCCCGATGCGAGAAGCGCAAGCTTTTCGACGTTTATGCCCGATTCGGCTTCGGCAACCACGGGTTTTGAGGGCACGCAGGAAACCGAAATCACAAGTTCGTCCTGCTCGCAATCGGCAAAGATATCGACAAATCCGCCGTCCGATTCGCAAAGACAAAGACAGGTAAGCTCTGCCGCAATAAGCGCGAAATCGCGTTCCGAGCCTTTGGCAAAGTATTTTTCTCCGTCGCTGTGCAAAATAAGCCGCTTTGCCGTTTCGGGAAATGCCGCTTCAAGCTCACGCTTAAAGGCGGTAAGCAAAGAGCCGCTTTCGAAAAACGGAAGCAAGCGCGGTTTATAATGCTCTTCCCGCAGGCGGGAAACCAAGCTTTCGGCTTCGGGCGTTTCTTCGTCTTTTTCGCCGCGTCCGTACCCCAAATCTGCCGAAAGCACCGAGCGGTTGCTGTGCGGCGCGGTTGCCAGAATTAACAGCCGTTCGCCGTTGCCGCTTATTACGTTTGCACTTCCTTTAAAGCTGTCGCTTTTGAAATCGACGGTGCATATCTCGCCCGATATCATCATAGCTATGCTTTCTGCCGCGCTTTCCGAAAGATAGGGCAAAATATCCTCGCCCTCTGCTATTTCGAAAAGCAATATTTTCGCTTCGGCGTTCATCGCGGAAACGCGCAGGCGGCTGTCGAGCAACAAAGCAGGCGATAACAGCGTTTCGAGTAATTTTTGGAATTTATCCGAGCCTAATTCGGATTGGTTTTTAATATTTAACATACCGCTTTTAAAAAGTATGGCAGATTTTATTTTTCGGCAAGCAGCTTTTGAAGCTCTGCCATAAAAGCGCCTATATCCTTGAATTGGCGGTAAACCGAGGCAAAACGGATATATGCAACTTCATCCAGCTCTTTTAGCTTTTCCATAACCATTTCGCCGATACGCTCGGAGGTAACCTCGTTTTGGAGCGTGTTTTGAAGCGCGTTTTCTATTTCGGTAACAACGGCGTCCATCTGCGAAAGCGTAACCTGACGCTTGTCGCAGGCGCGGATAATGGAATTAAGAATCTTGTTGCGGTCAAACGTCTCGCGCGAGAGGTCTTTTTTTATGACGATAAGCGGAAGAGTTTCGATATTTTCGTAGGTGGTGAAGCGCTTTTGGCATTCAAGGCATTCGCGGCGGCGTCTTATGGAAGAGCCGTCGGAGGAAGGACGAGAATCGATAACCTTACTTTCGGTATGTCCGCAGGAAGGGCATTTCATATAAAACCTCCGTGAATTTTAATTTAGGTATTGCAAAGACGAAACGCCGTAAAAACGCGCAAAGACCGGACCGGTTTATGTTGCAACGCTTTGGCTGGGTTTCGGTGTTTATTTTTTGGAAAGCTTTTCGTCGATCGCGCTTGCCGCGGTTTTGCCCGCGCCCATAGCGAGAATAACGGTTGCCGCGCCGGTTACCGCGTCGCCGCCCGCATAAACGTTCTCGCGGGAGGTAAGACCGTTTTCGTCGGCAATAATGCCGCCCCATTTTTCGGTAGCAAGACCGTCGGTGGTGGATTTAATAAGCGGGTTGGGCGAGGTGCCGATAGCCATAATAACGCAATCGACGTCGAGTACGAATTCGCTGCCTTCCTTAACCACGGGTCTTCTTCTGCCCGAAGCGTCGGGCTCGCCCAAGGTCATTTCGACACATTCCATACCGCCGACAAAGCCGTTTTCGCCTTTAAGAATGCGGGTGGGGTTGGTGAGGAGCTTGAATATTACGCCCTCTTCCTTTGCGTGCTCGACTTCCTCGGCACGGGCGGGAAGCTCGCTTTCGCCGCGACGGTAAACGATATATACCTCGTCGGCACCCAAGCGGAGCGCACTTCTTGCCGCGTCCATAGCAACGTTGCCGCCGCCGCAAACAGCAACCTTCTTCGGGTGGAAGATAGGAGTTTTGCTGTCCTCGCGGTAGGCTTTCATAAGATTAATGCGGGTAAGGAATTCGTTGGCGGAATAAACGCCTTTCAGGTTTTCGCCTTCGATACCCATAAAGCGGGGAAGACCTGCGCCCGAGCCGATGAATACAGCTTCAAAGCCTTCTTCCTTCATAAGCTCGTCGACAGAAATTGTCTTGCCGACAACGTAATTCGTTCTTATTTCAACGCCAAGTGCTTTAAGCGTTTCGATTTCCTTTGCAACAATAGCCTTGGGAAGGCGGAATTCGGGAATACCGTAAACAAGCACGCCGCCCGCTACGTGTAATGCTTCGAAAACGGTTACGGAGTAACCTTTTTTCGCAAGGTCACCCGCGCAAGCCAAGCCCGAGGGGCCGGAGCCGATAACGGCAACCTTGTGTCCGTTCGATTCGGGACGGACGGGAAGAGTATCGCAGTTTGCATTGTGCCAATCGGCAACAAAGCGTTCAAGCCTGCCTATTGCAACCGGCTCGCCCTTAATACCGCGAACACACTTGCATTCGCATTGAGATTCCTGCGGGCAAACTCTGCCGCAAACGGCGGGAAGCGAGCTTTGGCGGGTGATAACGTTATATGCACCCTCAAAATCGCCCTCTGCTACAAGCGCGATGAATTCGGGAATTGCAATATTTACGGGACAGCCCGAAACGCAGGGACGGTTTTTGCAGTTAAGGCAACGCTTTGCTTCGTCGATAGCCTGTTCTGCGGTATAACCGAGCGCAACCTCTTCGAAGTTGTGCGCGCGGACCTCTGCCGGCTGGTGGGGCATAGGATTCTTTTTTAAAGACATATTAGGCATTTTTCTGTTCCTCCCCTTATTCAACCGTTTTATTTAAAAGATTGCAGGTGTCTTCGTAAGAATGACGTTCGAATTCGCGGTACATAGAGCCGCGGTCCATAGCTTCGTCGAAATCGACTTCGTGTCCGTCGAAATCGGGGCCGTCAACGCAGGCAAATTTGACCTTGCCGCCGACGGTAAGACGGCAACCGCCGCACATACCCGTGCCGTCGATCATTATGGGATTCATACTGACGGTGGTTTTAATGCCGTATTCCTTGGTAAGCTTGCAAACGAACTTCATCATTATCAGCGGACCGATAGCGATAACTTCGTCGTACTTTTCGCCGCTTTCGATAAGCTTTTTAAGCGCGTCGGTAACCAAGCCCTTTTCGCCGATAGAGCCGTCGTCCGTCATAATAAGGTATTTATCGCTGCAAGCGGTAAATTCATCCTGAAGAATAACAAGGTCCTTGTTACGGAAGCCGACAACAGAATGCACCTCTGCGCCGAGCTCGTGAAGCTTCTTTGCAACGGGGAGCGCAATAGCACAGCCCACGCCGCCGCCGATAACGGCAACCTTTTTAATGCCGTCGGTTTCGGTCGCCTTGCCCAAAGGGCCGACAAAATCGGATATGTATTCGCCCTCTTTTTTCGAATCGAGAAGCTTGGTTGTGCCGCCGACTATCTGGTAGATAATCGTAACGGTGCCCGCTTCGCGGTCGTAATCGGCGATGGTAAGGGGAATTCTTTCGCCCTCTTCATCAACACGAAGGATTATAAACTGACCGGGCTCGGCTTTTTTTGCTATTTGCGGTGCGCTTACGACCATTTTAGAAACGGTCGGGTTAAGCGATTCCTTTTTGACTATTTTAAACATATTAACACCTGATTTCCAAAATCGAAATTTTATCCAATTAATTATATCACCAAATCTTAAGAATATCAACCTTTTTTCTTGATTTTCAGGAATTTCCATAGTATAATGTAAAATGTATAGCGTTCGTGATTAATTTTTGTAAGAAATTAGTGTTATCGCAACGGAATACAATAAAAAATGTATAATGTTTGTGATTAATTGTTATGCATTTTCGAGAATGTTTACGGAGGTTTAAAATGAATCTTCTTATTAAAAACGTAATTCTTCCCGAGGGCGACGGTTTAAAAACGGTCGATATTGCCGTTACCGACGGCATTATTACAAAAATCGGCAAGGTTGATGCCGATTTTGTCGCCGATGAAACTATCGAGGGAAATAACCGTCTTGCCATTCCCGCGTTTGTAAATGCGCATACGCATATGTATATGTCGACACTTCGCAACGCGGCGGACGACCTTCCTTTTATGGAATGGCTCTTTAACGGCGTTATGCCCAAGGAGGACAGATTAAACGGCGAGCAGGCATATTGGGGCTCGCTCCTTTCCTGCGCCGAAATGATAAAGCGCGGCTGTGCAACCTTTTGCGATATGCACCTTTTCCCCGGTAATTCGGCGAAAGCGGCGGCGGAATGCGGCATGAGAGCTGTCGTTTCGCGCGGGCTTGTCGGAAGCGAGGGCGGGCAAAAACGCCTTGACGACCAATTCAAAGAAATCGAGGAATGGAAGCACGAAAAGAACATTAAGTTTATGCTTGCGCCTCACGCAATATATACCTGCGATAAGGAATATCTTCTTAAAATTTCAAGCGAGGCAAAGCGCTTGGGATTGGGTTTAAATATTCACCTTTCGGAAAGCAAGGCGGAATTTAACGACTGTATGCGCGATAACGGCTGCACCCCCACCGAATACGTCGCTTCGCTCGGTCTGTTCGAAAACAAAACGCTTGCCGCACATTGTGTTCAGCTTACCGAAAACGATATTTCGATACTTGCGAAATACGGCGTTTCGGTTGCATCCAACCCCAAATCCAACCTTAAGCTCGGCAACGGCATCGCGCCGATATATCAGCTCGACCAAGCGGGCGTTAATATCTGTATCGGTACCGATTCGGCGGCTTCGAACAACAGCCTTAATATGTTCTCCGAGCTTAATTATATGACTCTGCTCCACAAGGGCACGAATTACGATTCCACCGCAATCCCCGCGAAGAAGGCGCTCGATTTTGCAACCGTCAACGGTGCTTCTGCGCTCGGATTTGAAAAGCTCGGCAGGTTGGAAGAGGGCTGGGCGGCGGATATCGCTCTGCTCGATACCGACGTGCCCCAGATGATTCCGCTTCGCAACTATTACGCGGCGGTCTGCTATTGCTGTGACGGCAGCGAAACCGATACGCTTATTATCGACGGTCGCGTGGTTATGAAGCACAAAGAGCTTCTTACTATCGATACCGAACAGCTTTACTATAATATAAACAAGATAGTTAACTTTTTGGATAATTAAGGAGAAAGAAAATGTCTTACGCAATTAAGGATATTACGCTTTGGGAAAGCGGCGAAACAAAAATACAGTGGGTAAAAAGCAATATGGACCTTCTTCGCGGTATCGAAGAGGAATTTTTAAAAACCAAGCCGTTTGCAGGTCTTCGCGTTGCGCTTTCGGTGCATTTGGAGGCAAAAACGGCATATCTTTGCCGTGTTCTTGCATCGGGCGGTGCCGAAATGTATATCACCGGCTCCAACCCTCTTTCCACGCAGGATGACGTTGCGGCGGCGCTCGTTCACGGCGGGCTCAACGTTTACGCTTGGCACGCCTGCACCGACGAGGAATACGAGGAGCATATTTCGCGCGTTATCGAAGAGGGCAAACCGAACATCATTATCGATGACGGCGGCGATTTGGTAAACCTTATACATACCAAATACCGCGAGCTTCTTCCGAACGTTATCGGCGGCTGCGAGGAAACCACCACAGGCATTATCCGTTTGCACGCTATGGCGCGCGAGGGTATTTTGGAATTCCCTATGGTTTTGGTAAACGATGCAGATTGCAAGCATCTTTTCGATAACCGCTACGGCACGGGTCAATCGGTTTGGGACGGCATTAACCGCACCACAAACCTTATCGTTGCGGGCAAAAAGGTTGTCGTTGCGGGCTACGGCTGGTGCGGCAAAGGCGTTGCGATGAGAGCGAAGGGCTTGGGCGCTTCGGTTATCGTTACCGAGGTTGACCCCATTCGCGCTATGGAAGCGGTTATGGACGGCTTTGCCGTTATGCCTATGGAGGATGCGGCAAAAGAGGGCGACTTCTTCTGTACCGTTACCGGCGACTGCGAGGTTATCACCACCAAGCATTTCCCGCTTCTTAAGGACGGCGCAATTCTTACAAACGCAGGCCATTTCGACGTAGAGGTCGATATGAAGGCTTTGCGCGAATACGCGGTAGAAACCTTCGAAGCACGCAACAACATTATCGGCTATAAGCTCCCGAACGGCAACACGGTTTACGTTATCGCCGAGGGCAGATTGGTTAATATCTGCGCGGGCGACGGACACCCTGCCGAAATTATGGATATGTCGTTTGCAATTCAGGCGCTTTCGGCTCTACACCTCGTTACCAATCAGGGCAAGATCGCAGAAAAGCTTATTAAGGTCCCGCGTGAGGTCGACGAAGAGGTTGCACGCAGAAAGCTCGCGTTCTGGGGCTGTAAGATCGATACTCTTACCGAAAACCAGAAAAACTATCTAGGCGCTTGGCAGCATTAATAGTAAAAAGCTTTCCGTTTTTGCGGAAAGCTTTTTTGTTAGATTCTATTGCTTATTTTTCTGCTTGTAAACAAAGCTCCGATCATCGCGAAGGAGGAAATCGCAAGCAGGATAAACGCCAAAATTCCGCCGTTGTCGCCCGCTTCGGGTATTTCGGGGGTGCTGGATTCGGTCAAAGGTGTGCTTGTTTCGTTTTCGCTTATTTCGCTGCTTTCTATGGGCGAAGAGGATTCATCAACGGTGTTCGAGGATTCATCAACGGTGTTTGAGGATTCGTTAAGGCTTTCGTCGCCCGTGCCGTTCGATGCGTTGCCCGAGGAATAAACGCTTATTTCGTCGATAAAGGTCCAGCCCGCAGTTTTCGTTTCGCCGCTTTCATCGGCAAATTCGCCGAGATGCTCGATAAGCACACGCAGGTATCTGCCCGAGGCATCCTCTGCCGCAAGCGTCATCGCAAAGGTTTCGGAAAGTCCGCCTTCGGTGGATTTTTCGGTGTCGAGCGTGCCGAGCTCGGTGTAGCTTCCGTTGCGATCGTCGGCAAGTGCGAAGGATACGCTTTTGGGCGCGTATATGCCCACCGAGGTTTCGTTAAGAAAACCTACCGTTATTGCCGAAATATCCTCGCGCAGTTGTCCGAGGTCGAGAATTATTTCGAAATTTCCGTTATCGTCCGTATCGACCTGATTAAAGCCGACGTACGCGCCGCTTGAATAATAACCGCTTCCGCCGTCGGGGATAGTGCCGAAAATGCCGTCGGTCAGCTTTATACCGTCGTCGGGGTATGCCGCGGATGCGGGGGTTACAAGAGTGTAGCTTTTACCGTAGGATATCTCGCTTCCTTCTGCGGAAACGGCAGATATCAACGCAAGCGCGAGAAAAACTGTAAGAAATAAAATGAATATCTTTTTCATATCTTTGTCCTTCCGATATTTGTTGTAATTAATATCCGCTTTTTTGTTAAATTTATTCAACGGCTTGATTATCCTATATAAAAATGATAAAATATTGCAGAAAAAATTAAATTTTGGCGTATTTGAGGTAAAAATTTTGAAAACAGGGCTTGTTTTGGAGGGCGGCGGCTTCCGCGGAATATACACGGCGGGCGTGCTCGACGTTTTTATGGAAAACCGAATATCGTTCGACGGTGTTGTCGGCGTTTCGGCAGGTGCGATCCACGGCTGCTCTTTTCTTTCGGGGCAAAAGGGAAGAAGTATAGATTACTATACCAAATATTGCAACGATTGGCGGTTTATGAGCCTTAAAAGCTTTATAAAAACGGGCGATATTGTCGGTGCCGATTTTGCCTATCACGAGCTGCCCGAAAAATTAGTGCCGTATGATTACGCGGCTTTCGAAAAATGCGGTGTGCCCTTTTATGTTACCGTTGCCAACCTCGAAACAGGCAAGCCCGAATATATAAAGATAAACGATATGCTTGCCGATATAGATTATCTGCGCGCCTCGGCATCGCTGCCCTATTTTTCTCGCATTGTGGAAATAAACGGCAAAAAATATCTCGACGGCGGCTGTGCCGACAGCATTCCGATAAAAGCGTTTCGCGATATGGGCTTTGAGCGCAACGTTATCGTGCTTACCCGCCACGACGGATACGTAAAAAAGCAGGAGCACGGCGTTTTCGCAAAGCTTTTGTACCGTAAATATCCCGAATTTGTGCAAACTCTGCTCGGCTTGCAGGAGCGTTACAATAAAACGCTTGAATATATAAAAGAGCTTGAAAGGTTAGGCGAGGTATTTGTTATCCGCCCGAGCGAGCCGCTTACAATCGGCAGAATGGAGCACGACCCCGAACGCGTGCGCGCCGTTTACGATATCGGCGTTGCCGACGCAAAGCGCGAAATGCAAAGGCTTTCGAAATGGTTGTTTGTTCCGCGAAATGACACACAATAAAAAATCCCAAAACTAAAAGTTTTTGGGAGAGCACGAGAGAGGAACTTTTTGCACCGCCCCAAAAATCTTTGATTTTTCGGGGACCCCATTAAGTTCCTCTCTCGTTGTATTGTTAAATTGTTGTGTATATCCCGAATTGCGCTCGCGCAATTCGCTTCCGCTAAGGCGGAAGTTCGATTTCGCAAAACAGCTTTACCGCTGTTTTGCTTCGCTCAGAATGACATTACTTAATCACAAACGTGCCGAAGTAGTGGCGTGCGATAAGAATGTAGTCGAACTGGTCGACCTTGCCGTCCTTGTTAACGTCTGCGCGGGTCTTTTCGTCTGCCGAAAGAGTACGGGTTTCGAAATAGTGGCGTTTAACAAGAATGTAGTCATACTGATCTATCGTGCCGTCCTTGTTAACGTCGCCGAGCTTGCCGTTCGCGGGGGCAGGGGGAACGACGGTTTGGTTGTTGCCTTCGACCGTTGCATAAGCCGCGGTGCTTATCGTTTTTCTTGCAAAATCGACGCCGTAGAAGGTTACCTTTTTGCCGACGGATGCGTTTTTAAGAAGCGTGTGGCTTATTACGCTGAGGTTTGAATTACCGCTGTGGCAGGCGATCATAATCTCGTTCGATGCAAGATTTACGTCAGCCGCGCTTCCGTTTGCGGTGGTTATCGATTTTATGGTATAGACGTTGGGGTCGCTTGTTTTTGTAAGAATAACGTTGCAGGTGTAGCGGTGGTTGATTTTATCGGCGGTAAGTGTGCCGAAATCGGGGGTGTAGATATAGCAGTTGCTATCGTAAATATGGTTGTTAAAGCCGTGGATTTCGACAGCCTCGGTAAGCTTTTCGAGCTTTGCGATGTTGGAAACCGAAACCTCGACTTCATCTATCCAAACAAAATCGGTCGGGGTGACGGTGAAGCGGACATAGCGCGCCGTGTTCATATTGGCGGTCTTGACCGTAAACTTCCAAAGCTTTGCCGTGTCGTTGTCGATGATATTGCCGTTGCCGAGCGACACGAGCGAAGAGGTTGTGCCGACGCTCGTAAAGGTCTTGCCGTCCTGCGAAACAGAAACCGCCATACTCTTAACGGGGTCGATACCGTAAAATCCGTATGCGCCGTAAACGGTGTAGGTGTCGCTCTTCATTACCGAGCCGAGGTCGATAGTAATGACCGCGTCGACACCGTTTGCCCAACCCGAATATATGGAAACCGAGCCGCCGTCCGCGCTTGATTTAACGCCGTCGGTGAGCTTAACGCCGTTATCGCCGAAGGTGCCGTGCTTTTCGCCCGATGTAGTGTAGTTTTTGCCTGTGGAAACCGTAAGCGCGGTTGCTTGAGATACCGAAATCTCGACCTCGTCTATCCAAACGAAGTTGTTGGCGTTTACGGTGAAGCGGACGTATTTTGCGGTTTTTGCCGCAGGCGCGGTGACGGTAAGCGCGTAAAGGTTTGTAACGCCGTCGCTCGTTGCGTTGCCCGTGCCCATAGGAGTTATTTCGGTGGTCGAGCCTACGGTTGTGAAGTTTGTACCGTCGTTCGAAACCGAAACTGTCATACCCTTGGGGGATTGGATACCGTAAAATCCGTATGCGCCGTAAACGGTATAGGTGTCGCTGCTTTGAGCAGAGCCGAGGTTGACGGTGATTTGCGCATCGGTTTTTGCGTCCCAGCCCGAGTATGCCTCGACCGAGCCGCCGTCGGGGCTTTGCTTGGTCCCGTCGGTAAGACGGACCGAATTGTCGGGATAAGAGCCGTGCTTTGCTCCGCTTGTGGTATAGGTTTTTCCGACAGAAATAACGGTTTTGCCCGTAAGGTTAAGGGTTTGGCTCAACGCGTTGTAAGCCGCAACTACCTCTGCGGCGGTGGCGTTGGCGTTGTGATATATTTCGTTTGCTCTTTCGTAGTTTGCGCGGATAACCGATAACTGCTCTTCGCTAAAGCCGGCGTAGGAAAGCGATGCGGCGTTGTCGATAAGCGTTTTAAGGCTGTCCTTGCTCGAAACAGAAAGCTTTTTAATAAGTCTGCGCGCTTCGCTTGCAATAACGTTGCCTGCGCTCAATGCCGCTTCGGCTTCGGCGATAGCCGCCGAAATAGCCGCGTTGGGGGTAATCGAAACGTATGCCTTTGCTTCTGCCAACGCGGTGTTAAGAGCCGCGATAAGGTTTTGGTCCACAAGGCTTGATTTTTTTACAACAAGGATAACGTCGCATACCGAACGCGAATGGCTTTGAACGTAGCCCGCGCTTCCGCTGCCTGTGTTCGAAACGTACATCGCCGAGCTTCCGCCGCCGTCCATACGGATAACGTTGTTACAGCCGAGCTTTATCATCGCCGCGGCAACGTCGCGAAGGGTGAGCGAGCGCGAGGAAGCGCCGGTGCCGCCGCCTTCGGAGGTGAAGAATACGTAGCTGCCGTCGGGCTTGGTGCCGAATGCGGTCCAACGCGCGTAGGTGCCGGTTACCGAGTGGGTGCCGACTGTGGATTGAGTAAGAGTGAGGTCGACACCGTCTTTAACGAGCCAGCCGACGTTGGTTATTGCGCCGACAGCGTTTTCCATCGCGGTGCGCGCGCTTGCGTTGGTTTCGTTTACCGAAACGCTTACGGGGTCGCCGACCTTGAGTGTGTTGAGATAACCGAGATGGTCGGAGCTTGTTTTTACCGAAAGCACGAACTGGTTGGATGCGATTGCGGTTTTGCTGGTGGCGGGATAGATAGCTACTACTTCACCTTTGAGCGTTTGACCGACACCGATTTCGGTGTTGTCGAGCTTGCGGCAAACCACTTCGTAGTTTGTGCCGGTGGTGTCTGCCTTTGTGCCGCAGGATTCGTCGTAATAGAATATTTTATGGGTTGCGCCCGACCAAGCGGCATCCTGACGCTTATTTACGTAAGCGATAGCGTTGGTGAGAATAGTGCCGTTTGAATTAAGCGTGCTCGAAAGAACGCTGCTGACGCTTGTCATCTTGCCGTTTGCATCGAAGGTGACCATTTCCTGGGTATCGCCGAAATGCGCGCAGGCAAGCTTGCCGTTGGTAATAATATGTCCGATAAGCGCGTCGTTCGCGGTGCCGAAGAACGAGCCGTTGATAACACCCGCGACCTCGTAGCCGAAGGTGTTTACCGCACGGTTGTAGTGTTCGGCGAGGAGGCTTGCCGAGCCCGCGTAGCCGATAAAGGGAACGGCCATATATTGGTTGGGAGAAAATTCAAGCACGGTGCAGGCTTCGGTGTGCTTGCTTTGACTTCCGTAAACGTTGTATTTTGCGTAATCGACACCCGAGGTGACCGAAAAGCTTTTCGAAACCGACATACTGACGGTTGCCGCGTTTGCAAAAACGCAGGAGGATGCGAGCATTATCACGCAGATAAGCAACGCAAGAGCTCTTTTTGTGATTTTCATCTTGTTTTTTTCCTTTGCTCTAAATTTAACTTCCAAATATATATACTATCAAAAACCCGAGCGCAAGTCAATGTCACAAACAGCCAAATATCACTTTTGCCAATCGGGCGAAATGCCGAACTTTTTAAGCAGCGAATACAGCGGCGATATCGGAAGACCGATAATGTTGTAAAAATCCCCCGTAAAGCTTTCGGCAAAAAGGCAGGCTCTTTCCTGAATACCGTATGCCCCCGCCTTGTCCATAGGCTCGTTCGTTTTTATATAGGCGTTTATTTCGTCGTCGGTCAGCTCGCGGAAGCGCACCTCGGTAACGCAATATCCGCTTTCCTCGCCCTCGTTGCCGATAACGGCATAGCCGCTTATTACCTCGTGAACGCTTCCCGAAAGGCTTTTAAGCATCAAAAACGCATCGCGCTCGTCCTTCGGCTTGCCGAGTATTTTCCCGTTAAGGCAAACGACGGTGTCCGCACCGATAACCGTTGCATTTTCGCCGCAACGCGCAAATACCTCTCTTGCCTTGGCAAGCGCGTTTTCGCGCACGAGCTCGCAGGCGTTTTCGCCCTGTGTAAGCTCGTTTGCGTTCGAAGGAATCACCTCGTAGGCGTAGCCCGCGGTGTCAAGTATTTCTTTTCGGCGGGGAGAAGCCGAAGCGAGTATAAGCTTTTTTGCCATAATATCCATATCCTTTTAAAAAAACCTTGATATTTGTGTTCCATTATATTATAATACTAAATTATCAAATGTAAATAGTAAGCGAGAGCAAAATTATGAAAATCAACACCGAAAACATAAAACGCGTTGTGGTAAAGGTCGGAACGTCTACCCTTACGCACGCGTCGGGATATATGAATATACGAAAGGTCGAAAAGCTGGTTGCCTGCCTTGCCGACCTTTATAACAGCGGCAAGGAAATAATACTCGTTTCCTCGGGCGCCGTTTCCTGCGGGCTTGCGAAAACCGGCTTCGACAGAAAAAATCTTACCACCGAGCAAAAGCAGGCAGCCGCCGCTGTCGGTCAATGCCAGCTTATCGATATGTATGACCGCCGTTTTTCGGATTACGGCATTACTATCGCGCAGATATTGCTTACGCGAAGCGTTATCGACAATAAAGAACGCCGAGAGAACGCAAGCACGACGATTGAATTGCTTTTGGGGCAGGGAATTATTCCTATTGTAAACGAAAACGACACGCTTTCGAACGAGCAGATAAAAATAGGCAGTAACGATACTCTTGCCGCGACCGTTGCAAGGCTTTGCCACGCCGATTTGCTTATAAATATGTCGGACATAAACGGACTTTACGATTCCGACCCGCGAAGCAACGAAAACGCAAAATTCATCGAATACGTGGAAGAGGTTACCGACGAAATATTCGCGATGGGCGCGGGCGCGGGAACTGCGCGCGGTACGGGCGGCATGGCGACCAAGCTCGAAAGTGCAAGATACGTTACCGAACGCGGTATCGCTATGGTAATTTTAAACGGTGCGAATCCCGAAATTCTTTACGACGTATTCGACGGCGAATTTGTGGGAACATATTTTGCGGCACACTATAAAAACTGACCGAAAGGGCTTGAATGTATGATGCTTACCGAAATGTGCGCTTCTGCGCGCGAGGCTTCGGCGATCCTCGGCTCGGCCGATGCCGAGAAACGCAATGCCGCGCTTTTGGCGATGGCGGACGCGCTTAACGCACGCGCCGAAGAAATAATAAACGCAAACCTTACAGACCTTCAAAACGCAAAGGAAAACGGTATGAGCGATTCGATGCTCGATAGGCTCACCCTTACCAAGGCGCGTATAAACGCCATATCCGAAAGCGTTAAAAAGGTTATCGCGCTTCCCGACCCGCTTGCGCGCAACGAGGAATGGACCCGCCCGAACGGTATAAAAATAACCAAAAAGCGCGTCCCCTTCGGCGTTATTGCGATAATTTACGAAGCGCGCCCGAACGTTACGGCGGACGCGGCGGCTTTGTGCGTAAAATCGGGCAATGCCGTTATTCTGCGCGGCGGCAAGGAAGCGATAAATTCAAACCTTGCTATTGCAAACGTGTTATCAAACGCGCTTGCTTCGGTCGGTCTGCCCGAACGGTGTGTTCAGGTCGTGCCCGACACCTCGCGCGAGACGGCGAATCAATTAATGAAGATGAAGGGCGGTATCGACCTGCTTATCCCACGCGGCGGCAAATCGCTTATCCGCTCGGTGGTGGAAAATGCGACCGTTCCGGTCATCGAAACGGGTGCGGGCAACTGCCACGTATATTTTGACGAATTCGCCGATCTTGAAATGGCATTAAATATTATCGACAACGCAAAACGTCAGCGTCCCTCGGTCTGCAACGCGGCGGAAAGCTTGCTTGTGCACGAGGCTATCGCAAACGAAATTTTGCCGCTTGTAAAAGCGCGTCTTAGCAACGTTGAGATACGCGGTTGCGAAAAGACCTGCGCGATAATCGACGCAGTTCCCGCGACAAACGAGGATTTCTTTACCGAGTATAACGATTATATACTTTCGGTTAAGGTGGTAAGCGGCGTGCGCGAGGCGATTGCGCATATAAACACCCACGGTACGGGACACAGCGAAGCGATAATTACCGAAAATCGGGAAAACGCCACCCTTTTCTGCAATAACGTTGACGCGGCGGCGGTCTATGTAAACGCCTCCACCCGTTTTACCGACGGCGAGGAATTCGGCTTCGGTGCCGAAATAGGAATTTCCACCCAAAAAATGCATGCGCGCGGTCCTATGGGGCTTGCCGAAATGACTACCTATAAGTACGTTATAAGCGGAGAGGGACAGATAAGATGACCGACGGCGAAAAATATACCGCGGCACTTGCTTTTGCAACAGCAAAGCATAAAGGGCAAACCAGAAAAGAGGGCGTCCCTTATATAACCCACCCGATAGCGGTTGCCGAAATACTGCAGGAAAAGGGCTACGGCATAGATTATATTGTTGCGGGACTTTTTCACGACCTTTTGGAGGATACCGACGCGACCGAGGAGGAAATAGCAGACCTCGGCGGCGAAGCGGTGCTTACTGCGGTAAAGCTTTTAACCAAGCAAAAGGGCTATAATATGCGCGAGTATATCGAGGGCATAAAGCGCAACCCCATCGCCTTTGCCGTAAAGGGCGCGGACAGGCTGCACAATCTGCGCTGTGCACCCAATGCAAGCGTCGAATTCCGCAAAAAGTATATTGCCGAAAGCAGGGAATGGTATCTCGACTTTTGTCCCGAAATAGAGCAGGCGGTTATCGACCTCGAAGCAACTGTATAAAAAAAGAGCTTTCCGCAATCGGAAAGCCGAAATGTGCATATAAATTTTATTGAGAGAAAAACTTTTTGCAAAAAGTTTTTCTCTCAAACTCTTTTTTCAAAAACTTTAATTTCTTTGGCGAAGCTTGGCAAAATCTTAAGCCTGTTTCGCCTCTTTTGTTATTTCATATTAAGAACTATATTGCTTAAACGGCGTCTTTGCTCGATAAATCGGTCGAAGACGAGAATTCTTGCAACTGCGGAAGCGAGCGAGCGCATAAGCGCGACCTTGCGCGAGGGCGAATCGCCTATCGAGCGCGGCGGAAATTCCTTGGGTGCGGCGGTGCTTTTAATTTCGTATTCTATTTCATCGCACAAAAGGTTATAGCCTTCTTCGATTTCAAACACGCGGGACATAACGGTTATCGCATCGGAAATATACGAAAGAGGGAGCATACGCTTGCTTATACAGATAACCACCAGCTTTGCAAGGTGCGTTTTGTTGTATTTTTTCTTTACCGGTGGGTGAAGCACGCCGTTTTTTACGTAGTTGTTTATCATCGATTGGGTTATAAGCGGCTCATCGGAATTGCAGTTAAAGGGCTCGAGCTTTTCGCAGATAAAGGCTATTACCTGATCGACATAGAGCTCGAACGCGGGGAATTCCTCCCAACGCGGAAGATGTATTTTCAAAAGCTCGCTGTTGTTAAGATTCATAAATTAGCTCCGTTTTGCGGTTTTGTTGTGGCACAAGGCTTATCATATCATCAAAACGAAAAATTGTCAACAAAACCTTGTGCAAATAAGTGAAATTTATGAAAAACAATTTTTAAAAACTCTTGACATAGTTTTTAAAACCGTATATAATAGTTACTGCAAAAATATTCAAGATATAAGGAGCAACGTGTTTTATGGCAAAAAACGTTCTGGCTAAACAAAGCCCCGATCTTACAAGACCCCACAGCATTAAGCATTTAATGGAAATCGCCGTTAACGAAGCGGCGGAAAAGATAGCATTCAAGTACCGTTCGGGCGAAGGCATTCGCGAAGTGACCTTCGGCGAATTCCAAAACGAAACCTTCTGGCTCGGTACCGCGCTCAATTCGCTTGGTATGGCTGCTTGTCATATCGGCTGTGCGGCTGAAAACAGCTACAACTGGATCCTCGTTTATCTTACCGCGCTTAAAAGCGAAGGTGTTTTCTGTCCTATCGATAAAGAGCTTCCCGATGAAGACCTTATAAATGTTATTCACGGCGGCGACGATGAAATTGTTTTCTGCGATAAAAGACGTGAAGAAACCTTCCGCCGTATTCGCGAATCGCTTCCCAACGTTAAATATTTCGTATGCTTCGACAGAGCAGAGGATGAAGGCGAATTCCTTTCGTTTGCAAAGCTTCTCGAAAAGGGCAAGGAGCTTTACGAAAACGGCGACAGAGCATACTGCGATATGAAGACCGCAGACGAAAATGCACTTAAAATGCTTATATACACCTCGGGTACTACCGGACTTGCGAAGGGTGTTATGCTTTCCGAGCACAATTTGGTTTCGCTCGTTCACTTCGGTCTTAAGCTCGCTTCTATCCGCGAGGTAGGTCTTTCGGTGCTTCCTTACCACCATTCCTACGAAGCGATTGCAGGCATTCTCGTTGCTATCCACCGTCATGCCACCCTTTGCATTAACGACAGCTTAAAGCGCGTTGTTAAAAATCTTGCGCTTTATCAGCCCGGTTATATGTACGTTGTTCCCGCACTTATGGAGGTGCTTTACCGCAGAATGTGGGCAAGCATCGAGGAAAAGGGCAAGACCAAGACGGTTAAAACAGGCATCAAGCTTTCGCGCTTCCTGCGCGCTATCGGTATCGACAAAAGAAGAAAGATTTTCGCAGAGCTTCATCAGGCATTGGGCGGTAATCTCGAAAAGCTGGTTTGCGGCGGCGCGCCCTTGCGTGCAGAGATCGCGGATTTCTTCGAGGATATCGGCATAATCTGCACCAACGGCTACGGCATTACCGAATGCTCGCCTCTCGTTTCGGTAAACACCGACTTTGTAAACGACCCGAAAACGGTTGGTTTTCCTATGGAATGTATCGAAGTCCGTATTGACGACCCCAACGAGGACGGCGAAGGCGAAATCTGCGTTAAGGGCGATATCGTAATGCTCGGCTATTATAAGAACGAAGAAGCCACCGCAGAGGTATTTACCGAGGACGGCTATTTCCGCACGGGCGACTACGGCTTGGTCAACAAGAAGGGCCAGATCGTTATTACCGGCAGAAAGAAGAATATTATTATTCTCGGTAACGGTAAGAATATTTATCCCGAAGAACTCGAAGATTATATCGGCGGCATCCCCTACGTTCTCGAAAATATAGTTTACGCATACCGCGACGAAAGCGGCAGCGAAGCGGCGCTTGCCGTACAGTGCGCTGTAGACCCCGAACTTCTTGAAAAGGAAGGCAAGGAAGCGCTCGAAGCAAAATTAAAGCATGACGTATTCACCGTGCTCGAAAATCTTCCCACCTACAAGCAGGTCACCAAGGTTATTATCCGCGAAATCCCCTTTGTAAAGACTACCACCAACAAGATCCGCCGCGCAAAAGACGGCTCTCCTATGTAAATTTCAGGCAAAAAACGCATCGTTTTTCTTAAACGGTGCGTTTTTTATTTAGTTTTTTTCGAAAAAATATAAAAAATATTGCGAAATATGGCAGAAATTAACTTTAATTCGGTGATACGCTATTGCAATTTTTAAATTAAAGTAGTATAATATCGTGGATATACCTTTCGGCGGTTGCCGAAAACGATTAGGTGGAATTTGTTATGTCAAAGCAAACGATAATGTGGCTTACCATAGCGGTATATGTCGTATTTATGGCGATTATCGGGTTTGTCACAGGTAAAAAATCAAAAAATATGAGCGACTTCACCGTCGGCGGAAGAAACGCGGGCGCGTGGATGTCGGCATTTTCATACGGAACGGCATATTTTTCGGCGGTAATGTTTATCGGCTATGCGGGCGGCACCGGGTGGAAATACGGCCTTTGGGGCGTGCTTCCCGGTATCGGCAACGCAATAATCGGCTCGCTTTTGGCTTGGCTCGTGCTTGCAAAGCGCACTCGCAAGGTCACGCGGGAAAAGAATATAACCTCTATGCCTCAGCTTTTCGAAAAAAACTTCGGGTCGCGTGCGATGAAGCTTTTTTCGGCAATAGTTATTTTCATTTTCCTTTTGCCCTATTCGGCATCGGTTTATAAAGGACTTACCAGCGTTTGCTCGGTGCTTTTGGGTATCGACGAAATGGTTTGTATGGTAATAATTGCGGTAGTCAGCGCACTTTTGGTCGTTGCGGGCGGTTATCTTACCGCGCTCCGCGCCGATTTCGTTCAGGGCGCGGTGATGCTCGTGGGTGTTATCGCGCTTATCGCCGCTGTGTTCAACAGCGACAGCGTGGGCGGTCTTTCGGAAGGCTTTAAAAATATCGCTGCTGAAACCGAAAAGCTAAATCTTAACAGCTTTGCACATATCGGCTTGTGGGCAACCGTGCTTATGACCTCGTTCGGCACGTGGGGCTTGCCGCAGATGATACAGAAATATTACGGCATACGTGATGATAAAGAGGTTTCACGCGGGACGGTTATTTCTACTTTTTTTGCCTTTGTGGTTGCCGGCGGCGGTTATCTTATCGGCTCGCTTTCGCACCTTTTCTTCAGCGAGCTTCCCGAAGGCGGAACGGATTATCTTATTCCGAATATGCTTGCGGGTGCGGGAATCGCCGACGTGCTTGTCGGCATAATCCTCGTGCTTCTTATTGCGGCAAGCGTTTCTACGCTTTCCTCGATAACCATAACCGCGTCCTCGACGCTTACGATGGACATAATCCGCGACAGATTTATAAAAAACAAGGAAAAGGATATATCGGGACTTACCAGACTTGTGTGTTTGGTGTTCGTGCTTCTTTCCTTCCTTATCGCGTGGAAGGGAACGGGTACCCCCATTCTTGATATGATGAGCTATTCGTGGGGTATAATCTCGGGCTGCTTCCTTGCGCCTTATGCAGTATCGCTTTATTGGAAAAAGGTTACGAAAGCGGGTGCTTGGGCAGGCATTATCGGCGGTTTTGCCGTTGCATTGCCTCCGCTGGTCGCAAAGCTTATGGGCAGCGAATTTGCGCTCGGCGGTTTCGGCAGACTTTGCGATATGGGCGCGCATTTCGCCTGTGCCGCGATGCTTATCTCGTTAATACTCGTGCTTGCTGTCAGCGCACTTACTCAAAAATGTGAAAAACTCCCCGAAGGAGCGAAATAAATGGAAAACAGAATTTTTAACAAAGAAATGGAGTGCATGCCCCGTAAGGAGCTTGAAGCACTTCAGCTTGAACGCTTAAAAGCACTTGTCGCATATTGCGAAAAGAATTCCGAATTTTATGCAAAACGTCTTGCAAAGGCAGGCGTTACGGCAGATAAAATCAAATGTCTTTCGGATATCGAATACATACCCTATACCACAAAGGATGACCTGCGCGACACATACCCCTTCGGTATGCTTTCGGTGCCTATGGAGGAGATAGTGCGTGTTCACGCTTCCTCGGGTACAACCGGCAACCCCACGGTCGTTGCATACACGCGCGAAGACCTTGAAAATTGGTCCGAGCAGGTTGCGCGCCTTGCCGTTGCGGCGGGTGCAACAAAAAGCACGATAGTTCAGATCTGCTTTGGTTACGGTATGTTCACGGGTGCGCTCGGTCTGCACTACGGCTTGGAAAAGATCGGCGCGGTCGTCGTTCCCACAAGCTCGGGCAACACCGAAAAACAGCTTAAATTTATGCGTGATTTCGGCACTCAGGCGATAGTTGCGACCCCTTCCTACTGTATGTATCTTGCGGAAGCGGCAAGAGGTATGCAAGATAAATATCCTATGGATTCTTATAAGCTCAAATACGGTATTCTCGGCAGCGAGGGCAGCACACCCGAAATGCGCAACGAGATCGAAAACCATTGGGGCAACGGATTTTTCTGCACCGATAACTACGGTATGTCCGAGCTTAACGGACCCGGTATGTCGGGCGAATGTATGTACCGCGACGGTTTGCATATAAACGAAGACCACTTCCTTTGCGAAATTATCGATTCGGCAAGCGGAAGCGTGCTCGAAAAGGGCGCAACGGGCGAGCTTGTCGTTACAAACCTTACAAAGCGCGGACTTCCTATTTTGCGCTACCGCACAAAGGATATTACCAACATTAATTACGAGCCCTGCAAGTGCGGCAGAACGAGCGCGAGAATGCATAAGATTATCGGCAGAAGCGACGATATGATAAAGGTACGCGGCGTAAACGTGTTCCCGTCGCAGGTCGAAAGCGCGCTTATCGGTATGACCGAAATAAGCCCGAACTACTTAATAGTGCTTCGCAGAGAAAACTATTCCGATTCTATGGAGGTGCGCGTAGAGCTTATCGACGGCGGTCTGCTCGACCGTTTCGCAGAGCTTGTCGCTTTGCAGAGGCGCATTCAGGAAAACATTAAAAATATTCTCGGCATCGCTATTAAGGTAACGCTTGTCGAGCCGAATTCCATCGAACGCTTTACCGGCAAGGCAAAGCGTGTGCTTGATTTGAGAAATCAGTAATAAAAAGGTGATTATAATGGAAAAGAAATTACTTTTGGGTAACGAAGCCGTTGCGCAGGGGCTTTACGAGGCAGGCGTACAGGTCGTTTCCTCCTACCCCGGTACACCGAGTACCGAAATAACCGAAGCGGTAAGCAAATACGATGAAATATATTCCGAATGGGCACCCAACGAAAAGGTTGCCTTTGAAGTTGCTATCGGTGCTTCGTTCGGCGGCGCAAGATCGTTCTGCGCGATGAAGCACGTCGGCCTTAACGTTGCGGCAGACCCGCTTTACACCGCTTCCTATATCGGCGTAAACGGCGGTATGGTCTGTGCCGTCGCCGACGACCCCGGTATGCACTCCTCGCAGAACGAGCAGGATTCCCGCCGCCACGCTATCGCGGCAAAGGTGCCTATGCTCGAGCCCTCGGACAGTCAGGAAGCGCTTGATTTTACGAAAATCGCATACGATATTTCGGAACGCTTCGACGCTCCCGTACTTTTAAGACTTTCTACCCGTATTTCACACTCGCGCTCGCTCGTTACGCTTTCCGAAAGACAGGAAGTAGGGCTTAAACCCTATCAGCGCGACGTTATGAAAAACGTTATGATGCCCGCGATGGCAAGAAAAGCGCATATTAAGGTGGAAGAACGCAACGCCGCACTTACCGAATGGGCGGATACCGAAGCGTTTACTCTCGGCGTTAACAAGGAAGAGCTTTATTCCGAAGAAATCGGCGTTATCGCGGCGGGCAGCACTTATGCTTACGCGCGTGAGGCTTTGGGCGAAAAGGCAAGCTATTTAAAGCTCGGTATTGTTAACCCGCTTCCCGCAAAGGCGATTATCGATTTTGCAAAGAAGGTTAAAACGCTTTACGTTATCGAGGAGCTTGATGACGTTATCGAAACACATTGTATTAAGCTCGGCGTTAAGGTTATCGGCAGAGAAATTTTCTCGCCGCTCGGCGAATACAACCAGTCGATTATCGAAAAAGCGATTTTGGGAAGCGTTAAGGAAACCGTTGCGGTCGATTGCGATATCCCCGCACGTCCTCCCGTGCTTTGCCCCGGCTGTCCGCACAGAGGTCTTTATTACGCACTTAAGGACCTTAACCTTTACGTAAGCGGCGATATCGGCTGTTACACTCTTGGCGCGCAGGCACCGCTTTCGATGATGGATACCTGCGTATGTATGGGTGCTTCGGTTTCGGCACTTCACGGCTACAACACCGCGCGCGGAAGCGAGGCGGCGAAAAAGTCTATCGCGGTTATCGGCGATTCGACCTTTATCCATTCGGGTATTACCGGTCTTATCGATATAGTTTACAACAAGGGTATTTCTACCGTTATCGTGCTCGATAACTCGATAACCGGTATGACGGGCCACCAAAACAACCCCTTAAACGGCAAGACGATAAAGGGCGACCCCACCACGGCGGTCAACCTCGAAGCACTCGCAAAGGCTATCGGCATAAACCGCGTGCGCGTTGTCGACCCCTTCGACATCAAGGGAACAAAGGCGGCTGTTTCGGAGGAACTTGCGGCAGAAGAGCCCTCGCTCGTTATTTCAAGAAGACCCTGCGCTCTGCTTAAAAGCGTTAAGCATCCCAAAGCGCTCGCCGTCGACCAAAGCAAATGCGTCGGCTGTAAGATGTGCTTAAAGGTCGGATGCCCCGCAATTTCGCAGAAAAAGCAGGAAAACGGCAAGACAAAGGCGTTTATCGACCCCAACCAATGCCTTGGTTGCGGCGTTTGCGTTGAAACCTGCCGTTTGGATGCAATAATTAAGGTTGATTAAAAGGAGGCAAAGCATAATGAATTCCATTAATATTCTTATCGTCGGTGTCGGCGGTCAGGGAACCTTGCTTGCCTCGAAGCTTATGGGCAAAATATTTATCGATTCGGGACTCGACGTAAAGGTCAGCGAGGTCCACGGTATGTCCCAGCGCGGCGGCAGTGTTGTAACCTACGTCCGCGCGGGCGAAAAGGTTTATTCCCCCGTTATCGATAAGGGCGAAGCCGATATGATGATCTCCTTCGAAGCGCTCGAAAGCGCGCGCTGGCTTCCTTATCTTAAAAAGGGCGGCGTTATAATTTCGAATACCGCGCAGATCGACCCTATGCCGGTTATTATGGGCAACGCCGAATATCCCGAAGATATTCTCGGCAAAATAGAAGAAAAGGGCGTTAAGGTAGTTTCTGCAGATGCGCTTTCGCTTGCCGAGCAGGCGGGCAGCGCAAAAGCCGTAAATATAGTGCTTTTGGGTATAGCCGCAAAGCAGTTGGGACTCGATTACGGTGAATGCCTTGCCGCTATCCGTGCCACCGTTCCTCAAAAAACCATCGAGGTGAACGAAAAGGCGTTCGAACTCGGCTACGGTATTTAACCAAAACGCAAACAACACGAAAGGACTGTCGATATGTATATCAAACAGCTATCCGTTTTTGTCGAAAATAAAGACGGCAGACTTGCCGAAATAACCACCATAATGGCTAATGCGGGCATCGATATCCGCGCGCTTTCTATTGCCGACACTACCGATTTCGGTATTCTCCGCCTTATTGTGGATAAACCCTTCGAAGCCGAAAAGAAGCTTAAGGAGGCGGGACTTACCGTTTCGCTTACCGACGTTATCGCTGTCGGTATCCCCGATAAAACCGGCGGCTTTGCCGAAACTATTTCGGCTGTTGCCGATAAGGATGTAGGCGTCGAATACGTTTACGAATTCCTTCCCCGCAACTCGGATCACGCATATTTCGTGCTTCGCGTTGCCGATAACGAAAAGGCGGTTGCCGTGCTTAAGGCTCGCGGTTGCGAGTTGTTAGAAGGCGAACAGTATTAAATGAAAACGACGCTCCCTTAAATAGGGGGCGTCTGCTCTTTTTGAGGTAAAATATGAAGCATACGGAATGGAAAACCGCCGTATCGACGGCGAAATATGACCGCGAATTTTTCTTTGAACTCTGCTCCTGCGGAATAACCGCTATCGAGCTTTCGGTTTCGGAATGGGAATACAGGAATATCGATTGGGAAAGCGTCGGTAAAAACGCGCGTGAGGCGGGTATAGAGCTTTGGTCCTACCACCTGCCGTTTGGCGAGAGCGTCGATATTTCTTCTGCAAGCGAAGAAATACGCGCAAAGGCTGTCGAAACCTGTTTGGGACTTATCGACAAGGCTTGCGGTATTGGCATAAAACGCTTTGTGGTACATCCCTCCTACGAGCCTATTGCCGATACGGCGCGCGCTTTGCGTATGTCGCAAGCCAAGCGTTCGCTTAAAGCGCTTGCCGAATATGCCGAAGGCAGGGAAGCTGTTATATGTGTCGAGGACCTTCCGCGTTCCTGCTTGGGGCACAACGTTGGGGAAATGCTTGAGCTTTTGTCGGCGGACGAAAGGTTGCGCGTCTGCTTTGACGTTAACCACCTGCTTGCCGAATTTAAGGATACGCACCGCGATTTTGTTGAAGCCTTGGGGGACAAGATAGAAACGGTGCATTTAAGCGATTACGATTTTGTCGACGAAAAGCATTTTTTCTGCGGCAACGGGAATATTAATTGGGACGAGCTTATCGGTTTGCTTGAAAACGCGGGCTATTGCGGACCGTTTCTTTACGAGGGCGGCTTTACCTCGCACCGTATATATAAGGATGTTCCTTGCGGTACATTTGCTTCCGCGCGCGAACGCCAGATGAAAATACGCGAATTCAAGGGCAGGAAATAAAAAAGAAAGAACGCAACACCCACGCGGGTAGAAAATAAAAGAAGGTAAAAACGTTACGAATATAAAACCGTAACACCCGCGCGGGTAAAAAATAAAAGAAGGTAAAAACGTTACGGATATAAAAACCGTAACACCCACGCGGGTAGAAGGTAACAAATATTCTCTGCCTTTTCCGCGGGAAATAAAATTGTTGACTTTTTGAAAAAAAGTGATATACTAATTGTCAGAACGCGAAGATAACAGAACAAGTTTTTTGCGAAACGGCTTACAGAGAATTTGCATCACAGGCTGGAAGTGCAATAAAGAAACGCCGCAGAAGATACCGCCTGTTTAGCGTCGAAAACCAAATATAAAGTTAAAGTACGGGTGGAACCGTGCGAATTTATTGATTTGCACCCCGACAGTTTTATTACTGTCGGGTTTTTATTTTTTCAGGAGGCTAATTATGAAACTCTTTATCAACGGAAACGAATTCAATGCGGAAAATGCGGCAACCGTTTACGAAGCGGCAAAGGAAGCCGAGCTTATCTCCCGCGCGGTTATCGCCGCAAAGGTAAACGGCAACGTTTGCGCGCTTAATACCGCGGTAAACGAAGGCGACGAGATCGAGCTTCTTACCTTCTCCGAGGCAGAGGGCAAGCAGGTGTTCCGCCACACCGCCGCACATATACTCGCGCAGGCGGTTAAAAGACTTTTCCCCGAAACCAAACTTACCATAGGTCCTGCCGTTGAAAACGGATTTTACTACGATTTCGATAGCGAGACTCCCTTCACCCCCGAGGTTTTAAAGAAGTTGGAAGACGAAATGAAGAAGATCGTAAAGGAAAATCTTCTTATCGAACGCTTCGAGCTTCCTCGTGCAGAGGCGATTGCGCTCATGGAGGAAAAGGACGAGCCTTATAAGGTACAGCTTATTAACGAGCTTCCCGAGGATGCGACCATTTCCTTCTACCGTCAGGGCGAATTTGTCGACCTTTGCGCAGGCCCGCACCTTTTCTCGACAGGCGCGGTAAAGGCAATAAAGCTTATGCAATGCACCGGCGCATATTGGAAGGGCGACCAGAACAACAAACAGCTTCAGCGCGTTTACGGCGCGGCGTTCCCGAGCAAGGACGAGCTTAACGCATATATCACCCAGCTTGAAGAGGCGCGCAAGCGCGACCATAACAAGATAGGCAGAGAGCTTGAATTCTTTACCACCGTCGACGTTATCGGTCAGGGGCTTCCCATTCTTCTCCCGAAGGGCTCGCGCGTTATTCAGCTTATGCAGCGCTGGATCGAGGACGAGGAACAAAAGCGCGGCTATCTTCTTACAAAAACTCCGCTTATGGCAAAGCGCGAGCTTTATAAAATCTCGGGTCACTGGGACCATTACCGCGACGGTATGTTCATTATGGGCGACCCCGACGATGAAACCAAGGAATGCTTCGCGCTCCGCCCGATGACCTGCCCCTTCCAGTATCAGGTATTTCTTAACAAGCGCCGCTCCTACCGCGACCTTCCTATGCGCTTGGGCGAAACCAGCACCCTTTTCCGCAACGAGGACAGCGGCGAAATGCACGGCCTTATTCGTGTGCGTCAGTTCACCATTTCCGAAGGTCACCTTGTGCTCCGCCCCGATCAGCTCGAAGAGGAGTTCAAGGGCTGTGTCGAGCTTGCTCAGTATTGCCTCGAAACGCTCGGTCTTTGGGAGGATTGCACCTTCCGCTTCTCGCAGTGGGACCCCAAGCGTACCGACAAATACGAAGGCACGCCCGAACAGTGGAACGAAGCGCAGGAAATTATGGGCAGATTGCTCGATAACCTTGGAATCAAATACGAAATCGGCATAGACGAAGCCGCTTTCTACGGTCCGAAGCTCGATATTCAGTGCAAAAACGTATTCGGCAAGGAAGACACCATCGTTACCATTCAGATCGATATGCTTCTTGCAAAGAAGTTCGGAATGGAATACGTCGACAGCGAGAATAAGCTTGTCAACCCCTATATCATTCACCGCACAAGTATGGGCTGTTATGAAAGAACTCTTGCGCTGTTGCTCGAAAAATATGCCGGCGCGCTTCCGATGTGGTTAATGCCCACTCAGGTTTCGGTCATTCCCGTTAACGCCGATATGAACGGCTATGCGGCAGAGGTTACGAAAAAGCTTGAAAACTGCGGCGTTCGCGCGCGTCTTGACGACCGCAACGAAACAATGGGCAAGCGTATCCGCGAAGCACAGCTCGAAAAGATACCCTATATGCTTATCGTCGGCGCGAAGGAGCAGGAAATGGGCGCCGTTTCGGTGCGTAACCGCAAGGGCGAGGACCTCGGCGCGATGCCCGTCGACGAAATGCTCGCAAAATTCACGCTCGAAATCGCAACCAAAGCGAAATAAACCGCGAAATAAATCGTCGGTTTTGTCTTTCAAAAGTACTATAATACGAAGGAGTCTCGGCAGAGGCTCCTTTTGTTTTTGCCAAAAACGGAAAAATATATATGTTGTAAAACGTAAAAAGAACAAAAATTTAGAAATATATTTAAAATTTCGGCATCAAGCTTACTTTTGAACACTTATGTGTTAACAAAACGCGACAAACGGTTATATACTGTAAGATACCAAAATGCACATTTACGCACTTTGCTTTATAACCATAAAAGAAAAAGAGGGAACACTTATGAAGAAAAACCTATCGCGAATTCTCGCGGCGTTTTTGATCCTTTGTATGCTGCCCGCGATGTTTATCACGGCGTTCGCGCGCGGCAAGGGCGTTTACGGCGACTCGGTTGAAAACCAGAGCCTTAATAACGCGCCCGGACAGTACATACCCGAAACGATTAACATTGACGGCATTTTGAACGACACGGGTTGGCCCGAAAGCGGCTTTAACTACGTCGACAGCAATACCGGCTATTGGAACGTTGAAGACGTTGAGGATCTTGCGGGCAAAAACGCGGACGCAACCTATAAATACCAGATACGCTCGGATATCGAACAGCTTTATATCGGGGCTACTCTTACTTTGCCCGAATTGGTCGATGGTCAAGATGAAGCGATTTTCCATATTTTTATGAAAGACGCAAAAAACACATCGTCGAATGTCGGTTATACCGACACCATTACCTTTACCGTTAACGTTGCAAACAAAACCGCAACTGTAGTGGTAGGTCCCGGCAAAACTGCGATGAGCACCGTCGAAAACGGCACACTTCCCGCAGAAGCGCATCAGTTTGTAAGCAAGTTCTCGACCGATGCAGAGGGTAATTGCGTTGTAACGCTCGAAATGCGCAACAAAATTGCCAATATGGTAGAAGATATCAGTGCTGTCACCTACTACGTGGCGCTCTATCTTCCTACAGGCAATATCACCGCGGCAGGAAATCCTGAATACAACCAGCTCGTTCACCCGAAGGTGCAAAAGGATGACGGCGTGCGACTTCCCGATGAGGAATATTGGCCTACCGATGTGAACGGCAACCCGGGTGGTAAGCATGTAGATACTCTCTATAGCACCCCTGCCGACAACCTTCCTTACGAAGTAAACGTCGACGGTATCTTTGACGAGTCTGTATGGTCTACTCTTACGAATCAATACATTCACGGTGAAGATACGAACGATTATATTTCTCTCGGCGGCGATACCTTGTACGGCACCGGCGTTAAATACAGCACGGGATCCTATATTCCTACAGGCACCGGTAACTACGGTGTTGCTTCGGGATATAACTCCAAAGATAACTCCAACCGTACCAATGTTAGCTTTAAATACGAATTTCGCGTAGACGGTCAATATCTGTATGGTGCCGTTGTAGCTTACGTTCCGCCTATAGAACCGTATATAGAGCACGATAACGGCATCGATGGCGGTAAAGACGTATGGGTTTACACCTCTCCTGATCTTAACGTATATTTCTTCGATGACGCCAGAGGCGCACTTGAGGAATACGATTTTGACCAAGGGAAATACGTTGAATCGGAGAAAGAACCTAAAGCTGATGACCCCATTTACAACGAGATTCTTCCTGCTTCTGAAAAAATTCGTATCGAATCTGTTTTGCAGATTCGTTCGTTTCGCCCCGATTTTAAAGAGGGTGATAGGGTTTATCCGTCCTATGCAAACTGTTGGGTTGATAGTAGCTACAATAACCTGCCGTACCATATTGCTTGGGGCAACGCTGCCGTTGATGTTAACGACAAAACACAGTTTGAAGGTTCCAGAAGTGAATGCCAGCCCGGTAATCTTTGGAATTTCGAGTTTAAGGTAGCGTTAGAGCGCATTCCCAAAGTTGACGGAGATATACGTTTCTCGGTAGCTGTTTACGACAGATATTCGATTAACCGATCAGGTACATCTATGCGCGGTTGCGCATATACCGGTAGCGCGAACGGTCAAACCTATTCTCAAAGAGTGCCTCAGTATAATTACGGCGGTAACGAAAATAACATAATTACCGCAGAACAGATTGCTGCTGCAAACACAAATTCGCTTGATGTAGCAAACAAGAACGATTTTGCCGATAAAGCCGAGCTTCAACAGGAAATTTGGGCGGCACTTTCGGGCGCGGACGATAAGGTCGACGGCAGAGAACGCACTTCGACTTTGAGCAGCGGTAGTTCGTTTGCATATAAAATTTCTGCGGACCACGAATATATTTACGGTGCCGCTATCGTGGATGGCTCGTGGGCAGCAGACAGTTATCTTAAGCTGTGGTTAAACCGCAAGAAGACCAAACAAGAGCTTGAAAGCATAACGTATGTCGACGTTGACTTAACTAATCAGGCAAACTACGGCGGTAATGCCGTAATCAAAAATTATTACGTGGAAGACCATGATCTCGCTACTTATAACGACAGCAATGATAAAGACAAGACCCGTTTGATCGACGGAAAATATCATACAAGTGATGTTGACCCTTCAAGTACGATTTTTTCGGCTTGGAGCGCCGAAACTGCTACGGCTAACGTTATTCTTGAACTTTCTGAATTATTTGCCGTTAAAGAGATAGATGCCTTTTTCTCCGGCGGAGATGAAGCAGAGAAAGGTCTATGGGGTGTTTACATTCCTAACGGCGTAAAGGTGTACTGGTCGGTTGACGGTGTTACTTACAGCGAGGTTTCTTCAAGCCTTAAAAAGGTTAAGGAATACACAGATACGGTACCTTCCGAGGACTCAAGCGGAAAGAAAGATGATTTGTTCCACTCATACAAGTATGTGATTACACTAGACAAAATCGTATCTGCGCGTTATTTAAAGCTCGAGGTTAGCAAGTGGGGCAATTTCTTGTGGATGAGTGAGCTTGACGTAAAGATCACCGAAACCCACGGCGAAGTCTATTCCTTGAATATTCCGATTGATACAGCGGCAAATACCACAAGAACAGTCAAATTCTATACGATCGGCTCCCAAAATAAGGATGTAACCGATGCAAACAAAAAGTATATCGACTACAAGGTAATCGACGATAACGGAAAGCAAAAAGCAATCGAATTCAGAATTTCCTTAAGAGCATTCGGTATAGATTTGAATCTTTATTCCGACGATGCAGATGAGATATTCTGTTATTACGTTTCGGTGGATAATTATAACGGTACCAGCGGTCTTGCTCACCCCAGAAACGATTCGGGCAGATATCCGAGCGGCAACTGGTTAATGGACAAAAATTACGACGGCTGTAACGTTTTCACATACGGCGATATGCTAGGCGATATTCGTGTCGACGGTAAGCTCGATGAAAAGTATTGGATAGGCAACGGCAAGGACAACACCGACACCGACAAAGTAAACGACACGGTGGAAATGATTCACGTCGATTCTACCAAAGGCACTTGGGAATCCGACCCGAAATACGGTAACACCCTTTCGTATGATTACAAAATTTATGCGGGTGAAAATTATCTCTATGGCGCGGCAATAATCGACGTTTCCGCGATATCCTCGCCCCAATCCTTCGATTACACAGGCATTCCTATTACGCGCTTTGATATTTGGATAGATAATAAGCGCGATGAATACGAATGGATTTTGGATAATGCCGACGACAGCGCAACCAACGATTATCTTGACGGAACAAATACAATCGTTTCTGTTGACCGAACGGGCACCAGCAATGAAATACCCACGTATGATAAAGAAACAAAGACAGCAGATTGGATCGGTTTCGAGGACGTCAGCGGCGGCAACGGTGCGGCGGAATACAACGTTCGTTACTATACAAACTATTACTACAATATTTATCTGTGCGACGCATTAACAGATGGAGCCTTGCCTGTTGCATCGGGCTCGGGTGACAAAAAATTCGTTTGCGGCGGCTGTACGCCTCAATGGTATAACGACCCGAACAAAAATGCGGACGCAGGCGAGGATCTTATGATCCCCATTAACGAAACCAACTTTAGTTGGGGTATGTCGACTGTAAACGGCAAGACCTACGTTGAGTTTATGATCGACCTCGACAACTTCTATTGTGATAGAGAACGCGGTTTCAACTATTACGTAACCGTAACCCACACCTTCGATGAAGGCACGGCAGAGGCAGAAACCCTTACTCTCGCTTATCCTGCAATTACCGATGAAACTGCGGCGACAGAAGATTTGTTTGTCTCTCACGTGAACTATATCTTCGCAGAGGGCTCGGGCGTTATCTTAACCAAGGAATTTATAGATAGCTGCTATAATGAAAACAGCAATCCGAACGAGAACAAGTATTGGAGCAACACATCGACTACGTGGTGGCAATACGTTCTTCTCCGTCCTGTTAATAGCAATGGTGATTACAAAGTTATCGAAATTCGCGACGGATCAAATAACGGTAAGGCAAATCCCTTCCGTCCGTCCGAGGGCATAATGCAAAACGGCGATATTGTTTACGGCATAAACGCAGGTAACGACTTTATTTATCTTAAACATGAATATGGTTTGGACAGTGTGGTCCCAGGCACTGGCATAGACCTTTCAAAGAAAGAGTTTAAAAACTACAAGAGCGTACATAACACCCAGCAGATGGAAAGAATCTGTAAATGGACCGTCGGCGACGTGTTTAAGCTTACCTTTGAAGATAAAGTAAACAACATTGTAAACGGCGCAGACAAAACACAACAACTCACAGACGGTATCCAGAAGGGTTGGAACTACGACGGACGCGACAACAAAGCACTTCGCACAGACCTTTATTGGTATGAGCCCGCTTACATCGTTTATTCCAAGGCGGGACTTGTAACAAAGAGCGAAGCACGTAAGGAAACCGAAAGAATTACACATATATTTGCAATTCCCTCTACCGATAACTGGGATCACAATAACGACGCAAGCGTTAAACCGCTCGAGCATTTCGCTCCCGAAGTAATTAAGATCGACGGCTTGCTCAACGAAGCGGGCTGGGACGATGACCAGTGGATTTACGTTATCGAAACCGCAAACGGCACGCTTGAACAGGTGGGCGGAGTTGCCGAAGAACTTAAGTATCAAAAATTCTTCAAATATCAGCTCCGTACCGACGGCGAATATCTCTACGTCGGAGCCCAATATCCCATGATCAACTATGCGGACTACAATATGCCGTCGTTCACGCTTTGGATAAAGAGCGACAGCGAGGCAAACACCTGGACGCACAGATACGAAATTGCATACTCGGAAGACGGAAGCGTAACGCTTTCCGAGACCGATACGCAAATTGCGGACGACGCATACGTTATCGAAGGCAAAACGCCCGTGCTTGTCGGTCCGAAGGGCGAAACAACCGACACCGAAAAGCTTGCCTTTGCGAATAAGCTTTCGTTCGACGTGAACGGTACAAAAACACCTAACGGACTGAATAGCCTTATAGCAAACGGCGAATACGGTGATTCTGCCCTCTACGGCTACACCGAAGAGGTACAGGAAAACCAGACCTCGGGCGAATATTATCCGACTATCAAGACCGAAAAGATTTACCTCGGTAAAGAAAGCGCGGTAATGAAATCGATCAACGATGACAACAATTCTCCCGTTGTCGTTGAGTTCAAGATCGCACTTGATGAATTTAACGGTGCAAACGGCTTTGAATACTACACAGAAGCAGGCTATCTGGATTACGACCTCTTCTATCCCGTGGTTTACGTCAAGCCCCAATCCGATGAAAACGAGCGTCTTGACTATTTCCCGATGTGGGAATGGGACAGCAAGAACGCGGCAAAGGTAACCGTTGAGGATTTGACCTGCGGTGCGATGAGAATGCGCAATAACTGCAACCCCGTTGTAACGCTCGGCGCGAAGATAAGCAATAACTATATTGCACCCGACGACGGAAAACCCTGCAAGGCAATCCGCTTCGGCGCACTTTATACCGAAGATTATCTGCGTAATTGGGCAAAAACCGATGCTGCAAGCGTTGACCAGGGTGACGAAATGTACACCGCATCCCGCAACGACTATTGGGATATCGCAGAGGTTGGTATAGCAGTTCTGCCCACAATGCTCCTCGGAGAAGCAAAGCTTACGCTCGAAACACCCGATATCTTCACCGCACCTGCCGACAATATTGTCGATTGGCAGCACGGTGACGAGGTTGAGGGCGGTTGGTCGAACTTCGCGGACTACGAAAACTTCGTGTTCTATATCACCATTTGGGGCATCGAAGGTGCAGAGGATATGAAGTTCAGCTTCCGTCCCTATGTGGATTTCTATGCATCCGCAGGAACAGATACATATTACGGCGAAACCTTTATAAGAAGCTATAATATGATTAACGATTACGCGATGAGCGAGGAAGGCACAGAGGAAGACACCTCCAAGCCCGTTCTTCCCGACAGCAGCGAAAATCCCCCTCCCGCGGAAAATCACCCGCAGGAAAACAATTAAAAACCAAACAAAAAGGAGTTTCTTCGGAAACTCCTTTTTACTTTAATTTGTGTAAACTTGTATAAAGTTATTGACATACCGATGCGATTTTTGTATAATAGTCTATAAATATATTAACAAGGAGATAGAATGATGAAACTTGCAAAAAGAACATTAGCGCTTATTATGTGCGCAATAATGCTCATTTCTTGCTGTGTGTTCTTGGCTTCTGCTTCCGCAAGCGTATCTATGACTAAAGTCGACGGTCACAATATCACCTCCGGCGGCGAAGTTGTCTGGAGCGAATACAGCGTTTACGGCGGCAAGACAAAACACACCGAAAAAGCGGATATTCTTGAATTTAACCCGAAAAACGGCTATATTCCTATGGTGTTTACCAAGTATGCAGGCTCGGTAACCCGTCTTCCCGATCAGTTCAACGATGCCCAGAACAAATACGGCTACGAAGTGGCGGGCATCATCAACGGCTCGTATTTCGATACGGCAACCGGTAATCTTATCGGTATGATTATTTCCAACGGCAGAATTATGTGCGGACACAACGCATACAGCGATTCTGTTGTAGCGTTCACTCCCGACGGCAAGATGCACGTTGTAGATACCAAGATCGAATACAACATGACTATTAACGGTCAGCAAATCTCCGATGCGATCCGTTATATCAACAAACGCTTTGATGTAGATCAATGGACCGTAAGCCAGTTCTATTACTACGACACCTCTTGCGGTAACAAGGCAGACTCCTCCTCTTCCGGTTACGAAATCATTTGTAAAAAGGTACAAAACAGCGACCTTATGGTTGGCGGTACTCTTTTTGCAAAGGTTGTTGAAGTAAGAAAGGATAAAGGACCCTCCTATTTCGAAACCGACGCGAACAAGGAATCGGATAACTTCGTTCTTTACTGTCGTTCTACCTCTACCTATGCATCTATAGTTCAAAACCTTAAAGCGGGCGACGATATTACCATTACCGCAACCGAAACCGTCGCGGCTTCTAAGCAAATAATGGAAACGGCGAACAGCGTTATCACCAACGTAGGCTGGCTCGTTAAAAACGGCGTTGACCAGACCGATATCAATTCCTCTGTCGGCGGCCTTTCCGTTGATGCATACTACCGTTCTACCGTATTCGGCACTAAACCCGACGGTACTTACGTATTCCTCGTTTCCGACGGTGCTTCGACCGGCGATAGCTCGCGCAGCCTTTCGCCCCGCGAAATTGCCGCAACTATGATCAAGCTTGGCTGTACTAACGTTATACGTATGGACGGCGGCGGCTCTGCTGCGATGTATAGTACAAACGTTGACGGCAAGGGCACAGACGGTTATCATAACGTTTACAACGACGGCGGATATATCCGTCCCGTAGCAGACAGCATTATGATCGTCAAGAAGACCAGCGCGCAGGATACGGCGCTGAATACCGCGCTTAAGACTGCGATCGCAGACGCGAAAGCCTACCTTGCTTCCAATTCCAACGCTACCCTTTCGGCGTATGTTGCAGAAGCGGAAGCGGCATTTGCCAAGGGCGCGGTTGTCGAATCCGAAGCACGCAGACTTTTTGCAAAGCTCTCGGGCAAGAACGATCTTCTTAAAGTTCTTGAAGATGCAAGAGCAATTTCTTATAAGGATTACACCGAATCCACGCTCAGCGAAATACGCAAAAATTACGATGCTCTTCTCGCGGCTTATTATTCCGCAACCACATCCGTGAGCGACGTTGCGAAGCTTTCGGCATCGTTGGAACAGAGTCTTAACCAAGGCGAATATACAAATCTTTCCAAGGGTAAATCCTACACCACCACCACTCCCGACCGCAAGGACAGCTGGGATGATAACGGAATTTCCCTTACCGACGGCAGCAAGAGCAATAAAGAAGCTCACAAAGCCACAACGCTCTATTCCGGTTGGAATACCACAAGCGTTGACGTTACGGTTGACCTCGGCTCGGTTGTAAGCAGCGATACCTATACCATTTACGGCGCATCTAATTTCTGGGGCATTAAAGCTGCCAGCCAGCTCAAAATTTCGGTTTCTACCGACGGCAAGACCTTTACTGATGTCGGCGTAAGCACGACAGCTAAGGGCTTGGGCAACGGTGCAACGTCTGGAACCGAAACGATCGCCCTTTATTCCGTTACCGTTAAGGCAAACACCGCTCAATCCGCACGCTATGTTAAATTTACCATAAACAGTCCCAAATTCGTTTGGATCGACGAAGTCGAAGTCGGCAGGAGCAACAATAATGCCGGCGAAACCGTAGGCGATGCAGTTGAAGCACACGGCTTTAACCAGTATATCTACGACAGCAACTGCTTCATCTATACTCCTGACTACGGTACTCTCACCGCAGGAAAGATCAACCACAATTATACCACCAATGTAATTCTCGAATCGACCTCTAAATCCGATGAATGGAAGGTTGTTTCGGTTGTCACCAATTACGGTAATGCGGCGAGTGTTACTCTTAAATCCAACCAGATCATGATTGCTTGCCATAGCGGTAACACTTCGGCAAGTAAGGTGAGCCAGGCGATTCTTAAGGGCGCAAAGGTCGGAGATACCCTTAAATTCTACGGTATCAACGTTGCGAAGAAGTCTATCGGCGTTGCGGCATACATTCAGATTGTCGGTAACAACAATAACACTGACAAGCCCGTGATCGGCAAGCTCGGCGACGTTAACAACGACGGCGCTATCGACCAGTACGATTACATTCTTGTAAAGCGTCATTACTTCGAAACCCGCACACTTACGACAGACGAATTCTCCCGCGCGGACGTTAACAAAGACACCAAGGTCGACCAGTTCGACTATATCCTTATTGCAAGACATTATTTCGGAACTTACGTGATTAAGTAATGTCATCCCTCGCTTAACCCCAAAAATGCAGACATTTTCGAGGACCCCACAGTGAAGCGGTGCAAACCGCGCAGTCGAAGGATATACGAAACAACTGAATAATACAACGAGAGAGGACTTTTTGAGTCCCCCAAAAAAATCTATGATTTTTCGGGGACTCCGAAAGTCCTCTCTTTAGCTTTCTCCCAAAAACCTTGAAGCTTTTGGGATTTTTTATCGTGTGTTATTCCCGCGCCCGACGGGATTGATAAACAACATTACGGTTGAAAAATTATGTTAAATTGTATAAAGTTATTGACATATCAGTATGATTTTTGTATAATAGTTTAACAAAAATAAATTCACAAGGAGATACAATGATGAAACTTGCAAAAAGAACATTTGCGCTCGCCATGTGCGCAATAATGCTTATTTCTTGCTGTGTGTTCTCGAACGCGGCAACCGCAAGCGTGACTATGTCCAAAACCGACGGACATAACATCACCTCCGGCGGCGAAGTTGTTTGGACGCAGTACGACGTTTACGGCGGCAATACCAAGCACACCGAAGAAGTAAACATTCTCGAATTTAACCCCGAAGACGGCTATATTCCTATGGTATTCCAGAATTATGCCGGCTCGGTAAGCAAACTGTCCAACCAATATGCTACGGCTACCACCAAATACGGTTATGAAGTAGCGGGTATTATCAACGGCTCGTTCTTCGGCGTCGCTAACGGTACCCTTACCGGTATGGCTGTTTCCAACGGCAGACTTATCTGCACCCACAACGATTTCACCGGCGAAGTTGTTGCTTTCGATTCGAACGGCAAAATGAACGTTGTTTCCAGTAAGCTTGAATTTTCTGTTTTCATCAACGGCAAGGAATTCAACAATTCTATCCGTTATATAAACAAGCGTTTTGAAACAGACGGCTGGAAGGCAGGCAAGTTCTATTATTACGATACCTCTTGCGGTACTACTGCCGATTCCGACACCAGCGGTTATCAGATCCTTTGTAAAAAGGTTAACAACACCGACCTTACTATCGGCGGTACTCTTTTTGCAGAGGTTATCGAGGTTCAAAAGGATCAGGCTTTGTGCAAATTCGACACTGTCGGCGAAGAATCCGATAAATTCGTTCTCTACTGCGAAAGCACCTCTTCGTACGTTCCTTATATTAAGGACCTTAAGGCAGGCGACGATATCGCTATCTCTGTTAACGAAACCATCGCGGCTTCCAAGGAAGTTATGGAAAACGCAAACAGCGTTATTACCAACGTTGGTTGGCTTGTTAAGAACGGCGTAGACCAGACCGAAACCAACTCCACCGTTGGCTCGCACAACGTTAACACCACCTATGCACGTTGGACCGCATTCGGCACCAAGCCCGACGGCACCTACGTATTCTTTAACTCCGACGGCGCAGGCACAGGCTCTTCCGACCGTTCTATCTCGCTCCGCGAGGTTGCGGCTGCTATGATCAAGCTCGGCTGCACCAACGTTATCCGTATGGACGGCGGCGGATCTACCGCTATGTACACCAGCAACGTTGACGGCAATAACAACCCCGGCTATCTCTACGTGAGCGAAGACCGCGCGGTTGCAGACTGTATTCTTATCGTTAAGAAGACCAGCGCGCAGGATACCGAGCTCAACACGGCTCTTAAGGCGGCTATTGCAGATGCGAAGAAGTCTGTTGCAGAAACCCCCAATGCTTCGCTTTCTAAATATATTCAGGAAGCAGAAGCTCTCGTAGCAGGCGGCACCATTCTCGAAAGCGACGCGCGCAATATGCTCGCTAAGCTTTCGGGCAAGGGCGAGCTCCGCGAGCTTATCGCTATCGCTTCTACCATCTCTTACAAGGATTACAGCGAAACCGTTCTTACCAAGCTTCGCGCGTCCTACGCAGAAGCACTCGAAGCATACTTCGGCTCTAATGCATCCGCAGGAGACATCGCAAAGATCAGCGCAGAGCTTTCCGGATGTCTCGGAAACAGCTCTTACCAGCTCCTTTCCAAGGGCAAAACCTACACCACCACCGCTCCCGACCGTAAGGATAGCTGGGACGATGACGGTGTTCGTCTTACCGATGGCTCGAAGAGCAACGCAGACGCAGGCTCGAACGCATATTCCGGTTGGAACTGTCCTACCGAAATTACCGTAGACCTTGGCTCTGTAACAGACAGCAGTGTTTACACGGTTTATGCGGCTGCATATTCGAGCTGGGGCATCTCCGCTCCTTCTAAGGTTGAAGTAAGCCTTTCTGCCGACGGCAAGACCTTCGAATCTGTCGGCTCTGCAACAGGCGTCGTTGTCGGCAACGGCAGCAACGGTGCTGTTCTTCACTCCTTTACCTTAACGCTTGATAAGGCAAAGAGCGCACGCTACGTTAAGTTTGCAATGACCCGCGTAGGTACTCATACCTGGATCGACGAGGTTGAAGTAGGTGTCGGCAGCGATTCCGGCAAGACCGTAGGCGATGCTGTTGAAGTTCACGGCTTTAACCAGTTTGTTTACGACAGCAACTGCTTCATCTATACTCCCGATTTCGGTACTCTTACCGCGGCTAAGATCAACCACAAGTACACCGTTAACGTTATCCTCGAAGCGACCGACGATCCTTCCGAATGGACCGTTGTATCTGTTAAGAAGAACGTGGGCTCTGCTGAAGACGTTACCCTTGAATCCAACCAGATTATGATCGCTTGCCATAACGGCGCTACCTCGGCAAGTAAGATAAGCCACGATATCCTTCAGAAGGCAAAGGCAGGCGATACCCTTAAGTTCTACGGTATCGACGTTGCCAACAAGAATATCGGCGTTGCGGCTTACATTCAGGTTATGGGCGGCAACGGCGACGTTAACAACGACGGTGCTATCGACCAGTACGACTATATTCTCGTTAAGCGTCACTACTTCGAAACCCGTATCCTTACTTCGGATGAATTCTCCCGCGCAGACGTTAACTCCGACGGCAAGGTTGACCAGTTCGACTACATCCTCATCGCACGTCACTACTTCGGCACTTACGTTATCGGTTAATGTCATTCAGAACGAGGCTAAACGGTTTTAAAGCCACTTAGCGGAAGCAATTCGGGATGTACGCAACATAATACGAATAATAAAAGCAATAAGAGAGGAGCTTATCAAAAGCTCCTCTCTCTTGTTATTTCGTCGTTGAGTTATTCAAGTGTAATAACGGGTATCTTGGTCCAGTCGTTTCTGCCGATAACACCGCCGCCGTTGCGGTAGGTAACGTTCTTCCAGATATTATCAACCTCGTTGGTAGAGTTGATCGAGAAGGTAAAGCCGAGCTTCATACCTTCTTCGGGAACGATCTCGAATTCCGCAAAGGGTATTGCAACCTCGTAAACCGTTTGTTGCGCCGCATCGTCACGCGTGCAGGCAACCAACCCTGTAAATTCTGTCGTTATACCGCCTTCGTAATAGCAGGTTTCGCCGCTGTCGTTTGCCGCGAAGCCGTAGGAACGTACAATACCTTCGTTTACCGCCTTGGCGTTTGCGGCGTGGTCAAAGTTTTCTGCGATATAATCGCCGTCGGGGCTTTCTGAGCTTACCTTAACCTGAATACATTCATACTGCCACATATCGGTTGCCGTGCTTTGGGTTATCGGGCAGTGATGATAAGGCGAATCGACAACCACGCAGAGGTAGATATATTCATCATCGTATGCCGTGTAGTAGGTTGCGGTAGAGTAGTAGTTGTTGTCCTCGAACTGTTCGTAAGACCACGATCTGTTTTCGGAATTTACGTCCTCGATTTTATAATCTTTCCATTCGTTTTTGTCGAACTTGCCGTCGATTTTGGGTGCTTTGTTTGTCTTTTTTATCTTGTGATCCGCGCCTTTATAAAGGTGAATACCGTGGGGGAACACCGTTTCTTCATTTATCTTCGAAAGCTTGTCGATATAAGCGGTGTGGTAGGAATGAGCCGCGATAGCAAAACCGTCTGTCGGAACGTCAAAGCTGTCGATCTTGCCTACCTCGAAGAAATCGGTCATAACGTAGCCGAATTTCTTTTCGCTGTAATCGAATACTGCAACCGCACATTCCGAAATGCCTTCTTCAAAAACGTTACCGTAATCGGGTGTGTAAAGGGTTATGGCACCGAATTCGGGAACAGAGTCGATAGCGGTAAGGCGTATCGAATTTGCCGACGATGCGTTCGTTTTCGTATCCACCGTGCCGATCGAAACGAATTGGCTGATAAAATCGGGGGTATCGGGTGTGCTTTCTTCCGAAACCTCGTCAATATTGCTTTCGGTTTTGCTTTCGGCAAGCGAGGACTCGTTGTTCGAAATTTCGGCGGCAGAGAATACCGAGCTCGATGTGTTTTCGGTTTCACCGCAGGCGGCAAAGCCGAGCGTAAGAATTAAAACAAGCGCAAGGGCTAAAATTCTTTTCATAAATATTCCTTTCTATTCGCCGATAAGTCTTCGGTAATAATTGTTGTAATCTATTCTGCTGCTTGTGCTGGCGGTTGCGTGGAAGATAATATCGTCAACCCCAAGCTCGTCCACCAAATTGCGAATATCGATATTAATGGAACGCGGGTCGATAACTATTATGTTGCCGTAGTGCTCGGTAAGGAAGGGAACAAATGCGTTGCCCGAGGATTCCTTTATTACCAAAACGGTTTTGTCTTGGTCGTTTTCGGGAACGTTTATAACGGTATAGGGCTGGTCGCCCGTAATAAAGCAGGAATAGCTATCGCGCTTGGTATAAATGCAGTTGTCATATATGCGGTTTACCGTAAGGTCGGAGTTATAAACCGTCATCGTGTGTTCCTTGGTCGGCATATATGCATATATCGTGTCGACAAAGGTAAGAATTCTGTCGTCGTGCGCGTAGTCGTTCGTTCTGCCGATAAAGCTGTCGGTCACCACCGTCTTTTCAAAGCTCGAAAGCGGGGTGGGAGTAAGACCTACCGATTTTGCATATTCGCAATACGCGTAATATGCACCGAGCTGTGTCCAGTGGTAATCGCTCTTGAAATAGAGATATTCGCCCCTGTGCGCTTCGAAAATACTTCGAAGGTTAACGAAATTAACGTCACCGTAGATATGCGTTTCATAGAGATCAAGCACCTCGCCTTGGTCGTTCATCATCGCGGCAACGTTCGGGTTTTTAATGTTTATCGCCGATTGGGGAGGCATAACCACATTTATGCCGACGTCAGGGAACAGTTCTCCGTAGCGCGCAAAGGTGTCTGCGTAAGCCTGCGCGATATCGGAACGGTACTGCGTGCCGCTGTAAGCGGCACCGTTATATATAAGGTAGCCTGTGGGCAGAAGCTCTGCGTCACCGATTCCCTCCATATCTTCATCCTCGCTTTCTTCAGGTGGCGGGTCGATGCTCGATTCGTCGTCGGGGATATATTCCGAGCTTTCGTCGGGAATATATTCCGAACTCTCCTCGGGGGGCGGCGCTACGCTCGATTCATCGTCGGGGACGTATTGCGAGTTTTCCCAGGGAGGCGGGGTCGTGCTCGATTCTTCGGGAACGTATTGCGAGCTTTCCTCCTTGCTTGCTTCGGATTGCTCTGGCAGGGTTTCGCTCGATTCGGTAACAAGGCTTTCGTTGCTTTCGTCGTTGCTCGTTTCGCTGCTTGCTTCGCTATTCGATTCAACGCTCGATTCAACGCTGGCTTCGCCCTCGCTCACCAAAGAGCTTTCGGTGTTCGAAACGGCAGATTCATAGCTTTCGTCCGCACCTTGCGAGGATATACCCGCAATGCTGCTTTCGGGTTGACTTTGCGTAACGGGCGGCTCGCTCGAATTCGTCGTTTCGGCCGTTTTACTGCACCCGTATGCAAGAAGGAATAAAAAACATAAGCCGAAAAATATCAGCTTTTTCATAAAAACACCTCTAAACGCTTTTTTTCAGTTTAGCACAATCGCGTATTCTTGTCAATGGTGTGATTTGGCAAGAAAAAAAGAACGGACGAGCCGTTCTTTTATTTTTAACCGCGTTTGCCTACGTTGAGCGTGCTGTTTTTCGAAAGCTTTTCGACCGATTTGCCGATTATCCGACCTAGCGAGACAGAACCGCTTCCGCGGATAGAAATATCTGCTTCCTGTACTGTAAGATTTCCGCAAGCCAACTCGCCGCTTCCGCTTATACCGACCGTCAGCGAATACATTTCTCCGCCCGAGCAGGCAATATCTCCGCTACCCGAGATTTTTGCGTTCAAAAAGCCGTCCATCTGCATTGTGGCAAGGTCGCCCGAGCCGGCAATGCGTACGGTTACGTTTCGGACGTGCGCACACGCCACGTTGCCGCTTCCGCTTATTGCCACAGAGAGCGATTCGGTTACGTCTTCGGTTGCGATATTTCCGCTGCCCGATATGGTCACCTTGCAAGAGCCAAGATCCTTGACGTTTATATTGCCGCATCCGCTTATTACAAGCTCTGCACGGTCAAAGGATTGCTGTGCCTTTATCTCGCCGCAACCGTTTATACTTGCGCCGAAGGCTTTACCGCGGTCATAGCCGACGGCTATCGTTATACGGTTTCCGACTTCTGCGCCGTGGTTAGAGCATTGCTGTGCATTGACGGTAAGCAAGCCGTTCGATTCGCTCAATAGCAAGCGGTCCAAAAAACGCTTACTTCCCTCGGCGGTAACTACCGTTTCTCCGTCGTTGCCGCGTATTACCTCAATCTCACAGGCGGCGGAATTGATAATATCGAGCGAGTGTGTTGCCCCAAACGGTTTGGTTATTGCGTCGCGTTCATACCCGCCGTCCAAAACGGCAGGAATAATATCATGAAGGTCGAAAATCCGTATTTCGCCTGCGCCGCAATTCACAACTGTATTCGTCGGCATATCCGCACTGCTTCCGTCGGTAAAACAAACGGTATCGTCCTGCAACTGCTCGACCGTTTTGTTTGAGTAAACCGCGTATTTGCCGTTTGAGCAGACGAACTTCATACCCATATATTCCTGCGGAATATCGCCTTTCGGTCGTTCGTTTTCGCCAAAAAGCTCAGCCACCGAAATTTCGAGCGCCGCCGCGATTCGCGGAACAAGCGTTAGATCGGGCAGTCCGACGCCGTTTTCCCATTTCGATATCGCTTGCGGCGTGATATGCAGGCGCGATGCGAGCGCTTCCTGTGTCATACCTACCGCTTTGCGTTTTTCTGCGATGATCCTGCCTATATTTTCTGCCTTGTGGTTGCTCATTTTATATGACACCTCTTGTTTTATAGTAAATCGCGGCGTACGAGCGCTTCGTTTTTCGCAGTTACAGTATATCATACGAAATAAGGTTTATCAATAACCGCGTGGTTTAAATATTTGCGCCGCGCGAGGGTGCTTCGCACGTTCTCCGCGTCCTTTTTTCAACTCACGGTTGCTAAACGGCGGGTTGAAGTGGGGTTGCCAACAACCATTATAGACTGTTTTTGTCTAAATGTCAATAGAAAGTTTTTGTCTATGGTAAAATATTATCGGTGATGAAAATGAAACTGACGATAGGCGAGAAAATAAGAAATCTCCGCGAAGAAATAGAACTTAATCAAACCGAATTAGGAAAAAAGCTTGGTATGACACAGCGCAAACTGTCATATATTGAGTGCGGCAAATGCGAGCCGAATATCGATGACTTGAGAGTGATATGTGCGTTTTTCGGAATTTCCGCGGATTATTTACTCGGGCTTCCGCAAAATTTAAAACACCCGAAATAAAAACCGATTTGACGTCAAATCGGTTTTTCTGTTGCGATTAATGAAGCACTCGCTTGCGCTCGCGTGACGCATTGTGCGTGCCGTGCAATATGAAGCAAATTCGCTTTGCGAATTTATGAAGCGAAGCGCGCTTTGTCTTAATGCGCCATCGTGGCGCGTTTTTTAATTCCCCTTGTAACAAAACACCAAAATGGAGAGGGCGATATTGTGGGAAAGGACAAAAAGATTTTCGATGGCGAGCAAACCATTGACAAATCGTTATAAAAAAATGTACAATGCAATAGTTAAAACATATTAAAATGGAGGAATATCCCAATGAAAGCGATCAAACATATTCTCGCGCTTTGTCTTTCGCTCGTTATGATCTTTTCTATGGTCATTGCTTCGGGCGTTACGGCTTCTGCGGTAGCAGGCGCAGGCTTACAGCAGACAAGCTTCCGTTCTTACGGCGCAGACATTTCGTTCTGGAACGTTGATACCTCGAACGGAAACGATTATTCCAAAGTTGACTTTGTAAAAATGAAGGCAGACGGCTGCGAATACGTAATTCTTCGTATAGGTTACGAGGCAAGCGCAACCCGCGCCAACACCATGGACACCGCGTTTTTGGAGTATTACAAGCGTGCGCGTGCGGCAGGTATGCCTTTGGGCGTATATTTCTATCAGCTCGGCATCACCTACGAGGCGGCTGTTGAGGACGCAAAGTGGGTAATCAGCATTATCGAACAGTACGATATGTACTTTGAATACCCCATTTATTATGATGTGGAGGACAGGGGAACCCTCGGCGATAACCCCTTGGCTCTTAATGCAGCAAGCATGGAGAGGCTTTGCCTTGGCTGGTGCGAAACCCTTGAGGCGGCAGGCTATTTCCCCGGCATTTACGGCAACGGAGGACCGGTTCTCGATAAGCTTTCGGCAGATTTCAAATCGAAGTACGACCTTTGGTACGCGGCATATCCCTCCGCACAGAATCCCCATCTTACCACCGACAAGAGCGACTACTGCGGTATGTGGCAGTTCGCTTCCTCGGGCTATAACTACGACGGTATTCCTTCGAACAAAAACCTCGACGTAAACGTTTGCTACAAGGATTACCCCGCAATTATGAAGAAGTACGGCTACAATAACTGTGGCTTATCCGCGAAGGATACGCTCGGCGCGGCTATTAACGCGGCAAAGAGCGCGCGTTACGACCATTATACCGAATCGGGACTTGCTTCCTTGCGTTCGACCTATGACGAAGCGCTTGCGCTTTACAACAACTCGGGCGCTACCGACGATCAGCTTTCCAATATGGCAAAGAAGCTTGATTCGGCTGTTAAGAACACGGTAAAGAGCCTTGAAACCAATGCTTCTGTGGGCAAAACCTACACCGCACCCGCAAGCGGCAGGACCGATATTTACGTTGATAACGGCAAGCGCCTTACCGACGGCGACAAGGGTACGGATGACGGCGGCACCGATAAGTTTGCAGGATTTAATACTCAGGCGCCTATCGATATCGTATTAGACCTCGGCGCTAATAATCCTACCAACACCTACCGTATTTACACCGCAAAGAACGAGGGCTGGGGCATTTCTTTGCCTCCCAAGTTTACCGTTTCGGTTTCCGCCGACGGTAAAACCTACACCGAGGTAGGCTCAACCGCAATTAAAGAATGCACCAACGCGGGCGATTCCTGGAGCACCTACGTATACACCTTAACGGCAAACGTTACACGCAACGAAAGATATATTAAATTCACCGTTGAAAACGGAAGCAGCCACATTTGGCTCGAAGAAATCGAGGCGTGCCTTGCTCCTGCGGCGGCTACCGGCAGAATCTACGTAACCGGTATGAATAAGACTGTAACCTCGGGTGATGCAGTTATTATTACTCCCGATCAGGGCGAAATTACTACTACAAAATTTAACCATTCCTACACCACCAACGTTATAGCTACCAAGAGTGGCTCGAACTACGTTGTAACCTCGGTTAGCACGGGTGAAGGTCCCGATACTGCCTCGATCACCCTCAATAGCGATCAGATCCTTCTTGCAGTACACAACTGGGAAGGAGACAATATCGATAGCTCGATTATCGGCTCGGCTGTGAATTACAGACGCGCCAACACTCTTGCCGTAGGCGACGTTCTTGCGCTTACCGGCATCGACGTAGAAAACAAGACTTTGTCGGCAGCTCCTACCATCGAAATCATCAAGGAGACTACCGGACCCGTTGAAAAGCCCGACGATGCAAAGGTGTTCTGGGTAACTCATATTAACGACAACACCTTCGAGGGTACCGGTGCCATTCTTACCGCTCCTTACACCGGCGCAGACTGGTGGTTGCACGTTGCTTTCGCGCCTACCGGAAACGACAGCTACAAGATTACCGCTATTTCCAACGGCCTTTCCGACGGCTCGGCAACCTCGCTTGATATTCCCGCAGGCGGCTTCGTTTACGCGCTTAACAAGGGTAACAACTATATTGAATTAGGCACGGGCGACACCGACTATACCTCCGACAACTGCAACACCGCACTTGAGGATGCTGTTAATTGGAAGGTTGGCGACGAATTCGCCTTCTACGGCATCGATCCTATCGATCCCGTTGTTTGCACCACCACTCCTTCGTTGGCTTGGTACGACGATGAATACGTTTGCACTTCTTACTATAAGCAGTTGAACGTAGAAGAGCCTCCTTTTGTAGAGCCTCCCGTTGTAGACCCCGAAATCAAGCTCGGCGACGTTAACAACGACGGCGCAATCGACCAATACGACTACATCCTCGTTAAGCGTCATTACTTCGAAACCCGTATCCTTACTTCGGATGAATTCTCCCGCGCGGACGTTAACAAGGACGGCAAGGTTGACCAGTTCGACTACATTCTCATCGCACGCCATTACTTCGGCACCTTCACCATCGGCGGTTGATAAAAAATAAAGAACAATAAAAAATCGGGGCGCTTCGCTCCGATTTTTTTATTCTAATCGTTCCCAAATTCCGCAGACAATACCGCTTGCGAAGTAAATAAAACTGCGAAGCAATAGAACGCGTTCCGTATATAACTAATATAATTGAAAAAAGCACCATTTTGGTGCTTTTTCTTGGTGTGGATGAATGGACTTGAACCAACGACCCCTTGCATGTCAAGCGTGATAACGGCGTGAAAACCCTCGTATTTACTTGCTTTTTCGCTGTGTGTTTATTTGTTTTTATTATGTTTGTTGACCTTTTGTTGACCTAAACGGGGCTGAATTACAGCCCCATTTCTTTAACTCTGCGATAGAACGTGTTGGGCTTCAAGCCAAGCTCTTTCATTGCGGCGGTGGCGGTTATTTTACCATCTTGCCAACAGGTACAAAGTGATTTGAATTTTCCTTGACAATGGCTTAAAAAAAGATATAATGAAAGATATAATAAAAAACAAGGTATGATAGGGGTTTTATGAGGAAAATAAAGAACTTTATAATTAAACGTATAGAAGCATTCTGTTTGGTCAAAAAACATTGGAAGGCATACTATAGATATTATGCGTCAAATAAAACTAGATTTTATAAGTGTTTTAAAGCACACGGGATAACTCATATAAGACCTACGAGCAAAAACAATTGGAAGCTTTGGTATGGTACTTGCTATTTCGCGGGCGAGGTAAAAAACGAAAAAGTTTTTATAAAGGTACAAAGTTCTTTATTACGCGATTGTTTTGATAACGAAAAGAAACTTAACTTATATATTGACGAAACCTCGGAATTTTTATCGCGCAGAAAACCGAAGCTGTTTATGGATTTTGTCTTAGATGATTATTATATACTTGTATTCGAACACGTGGATATTTCTGATGTCGAAAAGGAATCAACGTTGACTGAGTTTGTACAAATGGCATTGGATGAATATTCGAGGATAGGGGTAATACATACTGATTTCGGATTGGTAAATATAGGAAACAATAAAGGCGTTATTTATTTTTTGGATTACGGAACATCACTTTGTCTCCAAAGCGATAGAATAAGAATTAGAAATTCTGTGTTTTATAATCATTTGGATAAGATTCTGCCGCAAGCACAATCCCTTGTTGCCGAGCCGGATTTTTATTATGACGATGCCGCGCATTGTGGATTAAGTGGATTGGAAAGAAAAAACGTTAATTTTTTGGTAGGAAAGAATGACATATATTACGCTAAGTTGGGTGAAAAAATATATAAATATCACTTGGAGAAAAAAAGCGAAAATAGCGTCGTAAGGTTATTGTGCAAAGATGACGAACTTTAATGTATAGGACAAACAAAAAACCGTGAAAACCCTTGTGGTTTCACGGTTTTTGTATGGTGTGGATGAATGGACTTGAACCAACGACCCCTTGCATGTCAAGCAAGTGCTCTAACCAACTGAGCTACACCCACATATTCATTTGCTCGGCTATTCTAACACATCCAAAGCAAAAAATCAATACCTTTTTAGAAAAATTATTCGCCTTTGCATATACTGTCATCAGGGGGAACAAAACACCTCCTTGCCGAAACCTGTATTCGGCTGACGAAAAATGCAAACGAAAGGTGAATTTTAATGCAACCTAAAGAATACGGGCTGTTTTGTATGGACCAAATGCCCGAAATGCCCGAGTACGTGCAGGAAAGCACTTTTCCCGCGCACGTCTCGCTTGCAATGATGTACGTTCCGTTTCAGCGCTTCGAAAACCTTTACGACGAGGAAAAGGCGCTCGCGCGCGGGACGCTCTTTGCCGAGCTCGATATGCCGTTTTACGGCGGAAAGCGAGGAATGGGCAAATGATGCACGACAATAAACGTGAATCGCTTATGCGCAAAATACAGATGTATGCCTTTACGGCTCACGAATGCGCGCTCTATCTCGATTGTCATCCGCACAACCGCCAAGCGCTTGAAAAGCACGGTAAAGCGATCGAAAAAATGCGCGAATACGTTGCACAGTACGAATCGCTTTACGGTCCGCTTACCAAAGAAAACGCAGGCGGAAAAGACTGGAACTGGGTGCACGGTGCGTGGCCGTGGCAGAACAAGGAGGACTAACCGATGTGGAGTTATGATAAAAAGCTTCAATATCCCGTGAATATTAAAAACCCCAACCCCGCACTCGCAAAGCTGATAATCACACAATTCGGCGGGCCCGACGGCGAGCTCGGCGCGGCGATGCGCTACCTCTCCCAGCGATACAGTATGCCCTATAACGAAGCGATAGGGATCCTTACCGATATCGGTACCGAGGAATTGGCGCATATGGAAATGATATGCACCATTGTGTATCAGCTCACGCGTAACCTTACTCCCGAGCAGATAAAGGAGGGCGGCTTCGACGCCTATTTCGTAGACCACACCACGGGACTTTATCCCGTTGCGGCAAGCGGCGTGCCTTGGAATGCACACACCTTCCAATCCACGGGCGACCCGATAGCCGACCTCTCGGAGGACCTCGCCGCCGAGCAGAAGGCGAGAAAGACCTATGACAACATTCTTCGCTTCTGCGATGACCACGACGTTGCCGACCCGATCCGCTTCCTCCGCGAGCGCGAAATAGTGCACTTCCAACGCTTCGGCGACGCTCTGCGTATCGTTCAAGACAATTTGGACTACAAGAACTTTTACGCTTATAACCCGTCATTTGACAAGAGATAGGTGAATAATAAAAGGGGCTTCAACCGAAGTCCCTTTTGGCTTTTATTTGTACTTTTCCAAAACAAAATGGTTTTCTTTATCTAATTCTTTAATTCCGTTTTTATAATCGTATCCGAATTTGCGGTAAAACTCTACAGCTGTTATTGAGGAAGGAATCTCGATTCTGTTTGCTCGTATATAAAATTCATCTTGTTCCAAGGTTTGCATAATAAGCCTGCCGATGCCGTTTCCGTGCAATTCGGGCAACACGAATATAGTCAACAAAACACTTTCGGTTTCGCTACCCCAAAAACTTGAAATAGAGCCAACGCCCACAATCTGTTTGTTATACTCAAATACATACATATGTGCGTAGCCGGCAATTCTTTTTACCTTTTCTACGTCATAAGCTTTTGCAATTTCTTGCATAATTTCGATGCCGTAATCTTTGCTGTTAACCTCAAGAAAATTGCGCACAATCAGCGTTTGCACGGCTTCTGCATCTTTTTCTTCAAATCTGCGGATATTTATGTTGGATATTATGTTGCTCATTTTCCACCGTTTCATAAAGATATATCTATAAGCCACATTATATCATATTATGATTTAAAATCAAGGGTTTGGGGCTTTTGTTTGAATTGCGATACGAAGGCGTTTGTTTTCGGAAAATTGATTTTCTTCCATAATATTACATAAGAATATATAAGGGCGGGCGATGTGTCTGCTCTTTTATTTTTCCCTGAGGCTTTTAGTTGTCACAAAGCACCAAAAAAAGAGTGTGGCTATTGTGTGAGATTACAAAAATATTTTCGGCACACGCTTTGTTGTTGACATTTTTGCGCAAAAAAGGTAAAATGATACGACTATGTGATGCTATTATTAATTAGGAGGATACAAATGAAAGCAATCAAACATATTCTCGCGCTCTGCATTTCGCTCGTTATGATCTTTTCTATGATCGTTGCATCGGGCGTGATGACCGCGTCGGCTATACCGGGCGGCGGTTTACCGCAGACGTATTACCGTTCTTACGGTGTCGACCTTTCCTATTGGAACGGTACCGTTAACTTTGCAAAGCTTAAGGCAAGCGGTTGCCAATTTGCAATTCTTCGTATCGGCTACGAAGGCAGCGCAAGCCGCACAGATACACTCGACACGAATTTCCTTACATACTATAATAATGCACGTGCGGCAGGTATGCCTGTAGGTCTTTACTTCTACTCTCTTGCTACCACCTATGCCGGTGCAAAGCAGGATGCTCAGTGGGTAATGTCACAGATCGAGAAGTATGATATGTACTTTGAATTCCCCATTTATTACGATATAGAGGATAGTGCTCAGGTTAGCCTTGGCTCTTACGCTATGGAACAGCTTTGCTTGGGCTGGTGTGAAACGCTCGAGGCTGCCGGCTATTTCCCCGGCATCTACGGCGGCGGCTCTCAGGTTATCGATAAGCTTTCGAGCTCCTTTAAATCCAGATATGATCTTTGGTATCCCCGTTATAAGTCTAACTACGAGGGTAATCAGCACTCTGCGAGCGCTTACGACTTCAGTGACTACTGCGGTATCTGGCAGCACGCTATTTTCGGCTATTACGATGGTTTGTCCAGCACCTCGGTAGATATGAACGTTTGCTATAAGGATTATCCTTCGATCATAAAGCAGTACGGCTATAATAACTGCGGATCTCCCGCAAGAACTAACCTACAGGCTCTCGTTGATGAGGTTGCGAATGCTCGTCATTTCGATTACTCCGAAGCTCAGCTTACCGCACTTCGCAATGCGTACAATAATGCAGTCAATGCACTTGCGAGCACTTCTTCTACCGACACAACGTTAAACTCCGCATATACCACTCTTCAAAATGCCTACAAGGCAGGATTTACGGTTATTTCCAAAGGCAAAAAGTACACTACCAACGCAAACACTCGTGAAGATAAATGGGCAGACGATAAGATTCGTCTTACCGACGGCACCAAAGGCGTAACCGACGGCGGTACCGACGGTTATTCCGGCTGGGGCAACGGTATGGGCGCTCAGATAGTCGTTGACCTCGGAAGCAACACCTCGCATAACGCATATAAGGTTTACTGTGCGAACAACGCCGGTTGGGGTATCACCACTCTTCAAAACCTTAAGATTTCTGTTTCGAACGACGGTGTGAACTTCACCGAGATTGCGTCCTCTACCGCAGTTTCGGTAAAAGCGGTTAACGGTGATTGGACCACGTATACTGTTACCGCGTGGGCAGACAGTCCCCGCACCGAAAGATACGTTAAGTTCGATATAGTTCCCAACGGTTCCCACGTATGGCTGGATGAGGTTGAAGTTGGTACAGGCACCAAGGCTGTTCCCGCAGGTATTTATGTAACTGCCGTTAACAAGCTCGTTACTTCGGGTGCCAGCGTAATTTTCACTCCTTCGTTCGGCACGATTACAACCCAACTTGCTAACCACTCTTGGACAATAAATATATTAGCTGAATGGAGCGCATCCGACAACGGCTACGTAGTTAAGTCTGTTACCGCCGGTACCGGCGCAAGCTCTACTCCTTCGGTTACCCTTAATTCCAATCAGATTTTTATTGCTACACACGGTTGGGAAGTCGGCGAAATCGATAACCCCGTTTACGGCAGTGCCAATAACCATAGCATAGCCAAGAACGTAAAGGTTGGCGACGTTATTAAGCTTAGCGGTGTCGACCTTAATGCCGGCAAGCTTCAAGTTGCTGCATACGCTGCTGTCGCATCCGAGCCTCAGCCGCACGTTCACACACCCGGCAGTGCGGCAACCTGCACCGATGACCAGACCTGCACCGGATGCGGCGAAGTTATTACCCCTGCAAAGGGCCACGATAACGGCAAGTGGACCACTCTTGAAGACGGCACTCAGGAACGCCGTTGCACCGTGTGCAACACGCTCCTTGAAACTGTTGAGCCTACGCCCGTTATCGGCAAGCTCGGCGACGTTAACAACGACGGCTCGATCGACCAGTACGACTACATCCTCGTTAAGCGTCACTATTTCGAAACCCGTATGCTTACGGCAGACGAAATGACCCGCGCAAACGTTAACAAGGACGCAGTAGTTGAC
>JAZSHQ010000030.1:0-6118 GCA_045533335.1 Eubacteriales bacterium | reverse complement strand
TTTATCCAGGCTTAGCCTGTCTAAATTTCCTGTTTTGCTCTTTACTTTTTAAAGAATTAACGAGTCTTTGTTCTACTTCACATCTTAATGCTTTGTAGTACACTGTTGTTCAATTTTCAATGTCCGTTCGTACCGTCCGCTTGCTTCGGCTTACCGCCTCTCTCGCGGACAGCTTGGCTATTCTACCACAAGTTTTTCCTTTTGTCAACCCTTTTTTTAAACTTTTTTTCTTTTTTTTGAAAAAGTTCTAAAAGCGTTGCAAATACAAGGTTTTTGACGAAATAATTTTCAAAAAAGCTCGTTTTGCTTATAAATTTTTTACTTTTTCGAAGGCTTGCGCCGCATCGCCGTACATATAGAGTGAGCCGAGCATTACAAGCGGCATATTTTGTGCCTTTGCGCTTTGATACGCCGCGGCGACACCCTCCTCTATCGAGCAGTAGGCGCGCGATTTTACCCCTCTTTCGTTACATTCCGCCGCCAAAGCCTGCGCCGAGAGCGCACGCGGCGAATTCGGGGTGACACAATGCATTTCCTTTGCAAGCGGCAATATCTTATCGAGCATCGCGCTCCATTCTTTATCGGCAAGCACGCCCATAAGCAGGCAAACCCTTTCGCCGCCGAAGAAGGCGCGCACGCTTTCCGCCGCCGCGGTAACGCCTTGAAGGTTATGAGAGCCATCGAAGATAACGTAGGGATTTTCGCCGAGAAGCTCAAACCTTGCCCTCCAGCGCGCACTCGCGAGCCCTTCTCTTAAAGCCTCTTCCGAAATTCCAAACCCGTTTTCGTTGAGCGCGGCGACCGTTTCAATAACGGTTGCGGCATTTTCGGGCTGATAGCTGCCGCAAAGCGAAAGCGATATACCGTTCATTCCGCGGTAATCGAACGTCGTACCCTTAACGCCGACGTTTTTTACATCAAGCGTATCGAGCGCGGTCCTTGTAAGCTTACAGCCGAGCGATTCCGCCCTTTCGCGGATAACGCCGAACGCCGTATCGTCCCTGCCGCCGTAAACGACGGGGCGCGATTTTTTTATTATGCCCGCCTTTTCCGCCGCTATTTCGGCAACGGTATTGCCGAGTACGGCAATATGGTCGAGCGCGATGCCGGTTATGACCGACACAACGGGCGACGAGATAACGTTGGTCGAATCGAGCCTGCCGCCCATTCCGACCTCGAGCACGACGATATCGCAGTTATGTCTTTTAAAATAAAGGAAGGCAAGCGCGGTGATGATCTCGAACTCGGTGGGCTTATCCTCCATAGAATCGGCTATCGGCTTTAGCGTTTCGACAAGCTCGGCAAGCTCGCTATCGCTTATCGACTCGCCGCCGACACACATACGCTCGTTAAAGCGGACGATATAGGGCGAGGTATAGAGCCCGACCTTATAGCCCGCCTCGCGAAGGATGCTGTCGAGCATCGCGCAGGTAGAGCCTTTACCGTTCGTCCCCGCGACGTGGATATATTTCATTCCCTTTTCGGGGTTGCCGAGCTTGGAAAGAAGCTCCTGCGTGCGCGAAAGTCCGGGGCGCGAGCCGAGCCATTCGACCGAATGGATATATTCAAGTGCTTCGTTATAATTCATTTTTGCTTTCCTTTTTCTGTTCCGAGCGAGGAGATCAGTTTGTTTTTAAGTATGATATAGACAAGATAAGACTCGGCAAGCGCTATTACTGCATAAAGCGGAATACGCACCCAGAGCGTGGGTAGGAATTCGAGCGAATACAGATCGGCAAGCCCATAGGTCTTTACAAGCATCGAGCCGACGCCGTGCGCGATGAGCGAAACCGAGAGGACCGACAAAAATCCCTTCCTTTTTATTATATAGCGCGGCAAAACACCCGCAAGCAGTCCGATACACGCCGCGCCGACGGTGATAAGCGGTGTCGGAGCGTAGCCCGCGATAAGTGCCGAGATAATATCCGCCCCGACCGCCGCCATAACGCTGTAAAGCGGGCCGAACATAAAGCCGAGCAGGATTATCGGCATATTATCGAAGGTTATGCGCAATATCGGCGTGAGCGTAAAATACGCCTTGCAAACGATGCCGATAACAATGCTCATCGCGACCATTAAAGCCGAGAAAACGATTTTTTTCGTGTTGTTCTTTGCTTTTTCTTTGTTCTTCATAAAAATAAACCTCCTCCCCTGCGTACATATAGCAAGAAAGAAGGTTTTCCGCGAAGGCGGGAACGCCTATGTATTTTGCCGTATGAAGCGGGATGCAGGGCCCAGACCGCAAACACAAGGTTTTTCGTCCGCACGGCAACTCCCCGTCCGCACGGCACTTCACGAATAAGCCCTTACTCTTCAATTTATAGAGTGAGCGAAAATCGACCTGCATAAAGCGATTTGCTCACTCCGCTCATTATACCACCGCGCGCCCGCTGTGTCAACGGTTTTCTCGGAAAAACAGCCGCAGTAACGGTTTTAAAAGCTTTGGAGAACGGAAACAGTAAATTTTCATATAAAAAACCTCACTTAATAAACAGAGCCGCGCCCGCGCAGATTACGAGCGCCGATTCGACAAACACGAGCGCGCCCGTCGGGAGCACCAAGCAAAGCAATACCCCCGCGCCGAACGCCAGCGCACCCACTCCCGCGGTTTTTGCGAAATGACAACGCATAACATCACAGCCTTTCGTTACCATTCTATTCATAAACTCTTGCGATTGCTCATATATTCTTACAAAAAACGAAAGGGCGCGATGAAAATAGCTATCACCACCAACGAAATACTTATACCCAAAAAGACCTTTACCCCGAAATTCGAAAAGGAGCTTGAATTCGATTTTCCCCTGCCCGAGCACTGCCCCGATATTGCAAGAATTATAAAAATCGACTGCACGCCGTTTTGCGAAAACTGCGAAGCGGGCGAGGGAACCGCGACGGTTAAGGGAAAGGTCGTTTACGACCTGCTTTACGAAACCGATTACAAAAGCCGTTTGCGCTTTGTAAGCTTTGTTCAGGAATTCAGCCAAACTGCGGCGTTACCCCGCAATTCGGGCAAGCCCGCGGCGGCATTTTGCAGGCTTAATTGCGAAAGGATCGGCTGTAAGCTTTTAAGTCCGCGCCGCGTTATCGTTAAATCGACCGTCGGCGCACAGCTCGCGCTGGAAAGCGAAACGGCGGTAAAAGCCGTTGCCGTGAACGAGGACGGCAAAGCCTTTTTTCGCAAAAAAACGATAGGCTTCGACGGCATAACCAAGCAATACGACGGGAGCTATTCCTTTAAAGACGTTCTTTCGCTTGCGCAGAGCGAAAAGAGCATCGGCGAAATAGTATGCGGTAGCATATCTCTGCAAGCCCCGCAAATAACCCTTTCGCGCGGGCGCGCCGAAATACGCACCTCCGCGGCGGTGCGCGTGCTTTGCGAGGAGGAAAGCAACGAGGGGAAATACTTCACCTCCTCGAAAACCCTCCCGATAAGCATTGATTTTCAAAACGACGCGATAGAGGACCACAAGCAGATATCCGCCGAACTTACCGTTGCCGAAAGCGAATTCTCGCCCGAGCTTGACCAATACGGCGAAAGCAGGAACATCGCTCTTGCCTTTTCGGTAAAAGCAACGCTCCGTGTGAGCGAGCCGAAGGCATACACGGTTGCCGAAGATATGTTCGAAAAGGATTTCGACGGTATTCCGACGTCAAGCAGGGTTGCGCTCCCCCACCTTTATTCCCCGACCAACTTCGGCTTTTCCGCCGAAATAAAGCTCCCGCCCGCCGAAGCAAAGCCGGAATTATTGCTCGATTCCACCGCGCGCGATTACGGCGCAAGCATTACCAAAGCCGACGGCGGCGCAGAGCTGAACGGCAATTTTATCGTCACGCTTCTTGCCGACACCGCCGAAGGCGTGCAAAGCTTCGACCATTCCCTGCCCTACAGCCAATTCGTCCAGCTCGACATTCCCGAAGAAGCGACGCTCGACGCAGAGGTCGCGCCGTTGGAGGTGGTTTCGACGCTTCACGCCGACGGGAGCGTTACAGTGCGGGTTATCGCCTCTGCGAAAATACAGATATGCACCGAGGCGGAGGAAAGCTTTATTACCGAAATAACCAAGCGCACCGCGCGCGAGCAGGCGGAGCAGGGCGTTGCGCTGGTCTACTGCTTCCCGCAAAGCGGCGAGGAGCTTTGGAGCATCGCGAAGCATTATCGCGTCGACCCCGAAAGCATTAAAAACGCAAACCCCGAAAGCTTTGACGAATCCGGCGTTGCCGCCGAAAACGCAAAGCCGATACTTATAAAGCTGTAACAAAGCCCCTCTTTTCGGCATAATATAACAGCAGAAACGTCATTGGAGTGATTCGATGAAGATTGCTGTCGTCGGCGGCGACGCGAGAATGCTCGCCGCCGCAAGGCTGTTTGGAGAAAACGGCTTTGAAACTGCAACAGCCGCGCTCGGCGAGGGCTCGGCAGGAATAAAAAACGCGCTGTGCGGTGCCGCGGCGGCGGTATTGCCGTTGCCTTACGAGAAGGGCGGGATACTGAATTCGCCGATGTCGAATGAAGCAATAAATATCGACGATGTTTTTGCCGCGGCAGAAGGCGGCACACTCTTTATCGGGGGCGGGCTTTCGCAACGGGGCGGCGATTTTGCCGACTACGCCGTGCGCGAGGATTTTTTACTGCAAAACGCGCTTATTACAGCCGAAGCGGCGGTCGAAATCGCCCTGCGCGAAACAAAATCCACCCTCTTCGGCGCGAAAATATTAATAATCGGCTACGGGCGCATCGGTGTTCAGCTAACCCGATTGCTCACCGCCTTCGGCGCAAGCGTGACCGTCGCGGCGCGCAGAAGCGAAAGCCGTTTGCTTGCCGAGCTTTCGGGCGCGAACTCGGCAGACGTAACAGACCTTGCAAAGCAGGCAAGGACCGCCGAAATTATCTTTAACACCGTCCCGCAATTAATGCTCGGCGAAAAAGCGCTTAAAAAGCTGAAAAGCAAAACTTTAATAATCGACCTCGCCTCGGGAGCGGGCGGTTGCGACAAAGCCGCCGCCGAAAAGTTGGGAATAAGGCTTATCCACGCGCTTGCGTTGCCCGGCAGGCACGCGCCCGAAGCCGCGGGGAAAGCTGTTTTTAAAGCCGTGACCGAGATCCTTTGCGAAAGGGGGCTTGTAAAATGAAGCTCGCCTATGCGTTCTGCGGGTCGTTTTGCACCCACAAAAATTCGCTCGAGGTGTTGCGAAAGCTCGCACAAAAGCACGATATAACCTGCGCGCTTTCGGAATCCGCGCGTGACACCGACACACGCTTCGGCAGGGCGGATACCCTGCGCGAAACCATTACCGCCATAAGCGGGATCGCGCCGATACTTTCGATACGCGCCGCCGAGGAGCAAATAACCCGCGGAGGCTTCGATGCACTCATCGTTTCGCCCTGCACCGGCAACACGCTTGCGAAAATCGCGAACGGAATAACCGATTCGACGGTTACTATGTGCGTAAAAGCTCAGCTGCGCAACCGCCGACCCGTAATAATCGCGCTTGCCACCAACGACGGCTTGGGCGCGAATCTTGCCAATATCGCGCGCACGCTCGAAAAGAAAAACGTCTATTTCGTGCCCTTCGCGCAGGACGACCCGCAAAGCAAGCAAACCTCGCTTATCTGCGACTTTTCGCTCGTCGAGCCGACGCTCGACTGCGCCCTCAACGGCATTCAAATCCAGCCGTTGCTTTTATAGGAACGCAATAGTTTTTCGAGAGAGGACTTTTTTGAAAAAAAGTCCTCTCTCCCCCACAAAATTCCATATTTACTGCACGTCCATCACCGTTCCCATAAAGAGCGGGATGCCCGTTTCGCACTCGACGATCATGCACACGAAGGGGCGATCGAACACGACGTTGCGGATCTCGATGGGCTGAGGCGAGCCGGGCGCATTGATCGCGGTCACGGCGGGGGCGCGCGTGCCGTTCTCGTCGACGTTCATCACGGTCTTATGCATCACGCTTCCGATGTGGATATTATCCTTGTCGGATGCCATCTCGCCCATGCCGCTAAAGTCTGCCTTGGCAAGCGAATAGGCGTCGGTCATACCGAGCGACTGCAACACGTCGTCCAGCCGTCCGCCATCATTGTAGGCGATCTCAAATTTGGGAAGCTGATATCTGCACC
>JAZSHQ010000038.1:0-44217 GCA_045533335.1 Eubacteriales bacterium | reverse complement strand
AGAGCCGGTTGCGCCGCCGCAGCCGTCACGTCCGGTTGCGCCGCCGAGAAGAATAACTGCATCGCCCGGTTCGGGACGTTGACGGCGAACGTTTTCGGCAGGTGCCGCTGCGATAACAGCACCGATTGCCATACGGTTTGCGGCATAGCCTGGGTGATAAAGCTCGTCTACGATACCGGTAGCAAGACCGATCTGGTTGCCGTAGGAGGAATAACCTGCCGCCGCGGTGGTGACGATTTTACGCTGAGGAAGCTTACCCTTGATAGTTTCGGAAACAGGTTTAAGCGGGTCTGCCGCGCCTGTTACACGCATCGCGCCATACACGTAGGATCTGCCCGAAAGCGGGTCGCGGATAGCGCCGCCGATGCAGGTAGCCGCACCGCCGAAGGGCTCGATTTCCGTCGGGTGGTTATGTGTTTCGTTTTTGAAGAGAAGAAGCCAAGGCTCGGTAACGCCGTCAACCTCGATATCGAGCTTGACTGTGCAGGCATTGATTTCTTCGGATTCATCGAGCTTATCGAGCTTGCCGTTCTTTTTAAGATATCTTACTGCGAGAGTAGCGATATCCATAAGGCAAACGGGCTTTGTTCTGCCCAATTCCTTACGTGTTTCAATATAATCGAGATAGGTTTTTTCGAGAAGCTTATCTTCGAAAGTAACGTTATCGATAACCGTTAAGAAGGTGGTATGGCGACAATGGTCAGACCAATAGGTATCGATCATACGAATTTCGGTTATAGTGGGGTCGCGCTGTTCTTTGATGAAATAGGATTGGCAGAAGATGATATCATCGATATCCATAGCCAAGCCGTATTCCTTTATAAAGTCCACCAAGCCGTCCCTATCGAGCTTGATAAATCCTTCGAGTGTGCGGACGGTGGTAGGTATTTCGTAATCTGTTGCAAGAGTTTCGGGTTTGCCGAGCTCTGCTTCGCGGGATTCAACGGGGTTGATTACATATTTTTTGATTGCCGCAATATCGCTTTCAGCAAGTGCGCCGTAAAGCGCATAAACTCTTGCGGTGCGAATAACGGGACGTTCGCCCTGCGAGATGATCTGAATACACTGTGCAGCAGAATCGGCACGCTGATCGAACTGACCGGGGAGATATTCAACGGCGAAAACGACAGCTTCGCCGAGATTATCGGTATTATCTGTTACGATATCGAGCTGAGGCTCGGAAAATACCGTTTTCTTTGCGTATTCAAAAAGCTCTTCCGTTATATTTTCGGCATCGTAGCGGTTAAGCAATCTTACGTCGGTAAGACTTTCGATACCGAGAAGGGTGCGTGCATCGGAAAGAAGCGAATTTGCTTCAAATGCAAGTTCCTTTTTCTTTTCGACAAATACTCTGTAAACCATTTATTTTACCTCCCACGCTTTTAAAGCGCGTGCGCCGATATCGCGGCGGAAATAGGAATTTTCGAAGCTAATCTTATCGACCAAAGCGTATGACGCCTTTATTGCTTCGGGAAGTGTTTCTGCGATTGCAGTCGCGCCGAGAACACGGCCGCCCGAGGTGACGAGCTTGCTTTCGTTTATCGCGCCGCCGGCTACGAAAACGTTTTCACGAATTTCTTCGGGAATATGAATTTCAAACCCCTTCGCGTAGCTTTCGGGGTAGCCCTTCGATGCCATTATTACACAGCAAGCGTGTTTATTACTGAATTTAACCTCGATTTCACCAAGCTTTTCGTCGGTAACCGCTTGCATTACGGTAAGCAGATCGGTTTCGAGAAGAGGAAGCACGACCTGAGTTTCGGGGTCGCCGAAGCGGCAGTTATACTCGATAACTTTGGGACCGTCTTTTGTAAGCATAAGCCCGAAATAGAGGCAGCCCTTAAAGGGGCGTCCCTCTGCGTTCATCGCGTTGATGGTAGGAAGGAATATCCTTTCCATACATTCGTTTGCAATAGCTTCGGTATAATAAGGGTTGGGAGCAACAGTGCCCATACCGCCGGTGTTCAAACCGGTATCGTTATCGCCGATACGCTTATGGTCCATAGAGGAAATCATAGGAACAACGGTTTTGCCGTCGGTTAACGAGAGCACCGAAACCTCGGGGCCTTCGAGGAATTCCTCGACAACGATTCTTTCGCCGCTTTTGCCGAAAGCCTTATCGCACATCATCGATTTAACTGCATTAACAGCTTCTTCGCGGGTAAATGCGATAATTACGCCCTTACCGAGCGCAAGACCGTCTGCCTTGATAACCGTGGGAATAGGCGCGGTTTCGATATATTTAAGTGCAGAATCAACGTTATCGAAAACTTCACAAGCGGCGGTGGGAATGCCGTATTTTTTCATTAATTCCTTGGAAAAGACCTTGCTTCCCTCGATAATTGCGGCATTTGCTTTAGGACCGAAGCAGGGTATTCCCTTTGCTTCGAGCGCATCGACACAGCCGAGGACAAGGGGGTCGTCGGGAGCGACGATTGCATAATCGATATTATTATCTACCGCAAAGGCAACTATAGCTTCGATATCCTTTGCGCCGATATTCACACATTCGGCGTCACGCGCGATACCGCCGTTGCCGGGAAGTGCGTATATTTTTTCGACGTTTTTATTTTGCTTTATCTTTGTGATGATGGCGTGTTCTCTGCCGCCGCCACCTACTACGAGTATCTTCATTTTTCCTCCGAATTAATGGTGGAAGAGGCGCATACCTGTGAACACCATTGTCATATTGTATTTGTTACAGCAATCGATAACAGCGTCATCGCGGATGCTTCCGCCCGGCTCTGCTATATATTTAACGCCGCTCTTCTTTGCACGTTCGATATTATCGAAGAACGGGAAGAATGCATCGCTTCCGAGCGCAACGCCATCGATAGAATCGAGATATTCGCGCATTTCGGTTGCGGTAAGAGGCTCGGGCTTTTCGGTGAAGTATCTTTCCCAAACGCCGTCTGCGCAAACGTCTTCTTCGTTTTTGTTTATATAGCCGTCGATAACGTTATCGCGGTCCGCTCTGCCAAGATCGGAACGGAAAGGAAGATTCAACACCTTTTCGTGTTGACGGAGGAACCAAGTGTCTGCCTTTGTACCTGCAAGGCGTGTGCAATGAATGCGCGATTGCTGACCTGCGCCGACACCGATCGCCTGACCGTCTACCGCATAGCAAACGGAATTGGACTGGGTATATTTAAGAGTAATAAGAGCGATGATAAGGTCGCGCTTTGCGCTTTCGGGAAGTTCTTTGTTTGCGGTTACTGCATTATTGAGGAGTTCCGCATCGATTTTAAAGTTGTTTCTTCCCTGCTCGAAGGTAATACCGTAAACCTGCTTATGCTCGGTTTCGGCGGGAACGTAGTTGGGGTCTATCTTAACGATATTGTAGCCGCCCTTACGCTTTGTTTTGAGAATTTCGAGTGCTTCGGGCTCATAGCCGGGGGCGATAATGCCGTCGGAAACCTCACGCGCGATCATTTTTGCGGTGGTAACGTCGCACACGTCGGAAAGTGCAACCCAGTCGCCGAAGGAACACATTCTATCGGTACCTCTTGCTCTTGCATACGCGCAAGCGAGGGGAGATTCGTCAAGTCCTTCGATATCGTCTACGAAGCAAGCCTTTTTAAGCTTATCCGAAAGAGGTACGCCGACAGCCGCAGAGGGGGGGCTTACGTGCTTGAAGGAGGTTACTGCGGGAAGACCGAGCGCTTCCTTTAATTCCTTTACGAGCTGCCAAGAGTTGAAAGCATCGAGAAAGTTGATAAAACCGGGTCTGCCGTTCAATATTTCGATAGGAAGCTCGCTTCCGTCGTGCATAAATATTTTAGCAGGCTTTTGGTTGGGGTTACAGCCGTATTTGAGTTCAAATTCTTTCATTTTATATCTCCTCAAGCGTTTTTATTAACGATTCTTGTTTCGGTTTCGCCCGTTGCGATATCTATGTATCTTACGAAGAGCGAAACCTTATTTTCTTCGTTAAGGTTGGTCCAGATAAGATCGGTAAGTGCATCGATATCCATATCGGGAAGTTCAAGCGTTTTAGGTTCGCCCTCGAAGGAAGGAAGGGGGTCGCCCTCGCCGTTATACGTATGAATGAATTTCGCCTTACCTGCTATGGGGTTAGAGTATGCATAGGTAAATCTTTCGCAGGAACTATCGTCGCCTTCTGCACTTTTCAAGATAGACATAGCATAATTCATGTCGCCGTTTTCTCTATGAATGATACCCGAGATGCGGGGGGTGAAATTAGGCTTATCGTCTTCGAATTCTCTCGTTCTTAACGCCTGCTCGAAGGTCATTTGCTTATCCATAAGCTCGTAGATCGTATCGGTCTGGTCGCCGTTCGTTACGATAGTTTTATTTCCGAGAACGCGTACGGGATAATAAATGATAAGATGGGGATCTACCATCTTGGATTCGTCAAATGCCTTTGTACGCATCGCATCGCCTTCGGCAACGAAAACGCGGTTACGGCTGTTAACGCTTCTGCCCATAATAATATATGCGGTTACGGCCTTTTTTTCGTCGGCGGATTTACCGATGATTATGCCTCTTCCGTGATATTTAAGGGAATTGAGTTCATTTGCAATAGTAGATACCTTCATTTTATTCTCCTTTTATCGTTACTTTATTATTTTCAACGTTGATTTTGCCATCACAAAAAAGCTTGACGGCTTCGGGAAGTATTTTCCACTCGGCTTCTTCCATAATTCGTTTTTGAAGCGTTTCGGGTGTATCGCCCTGCTTTACTTCAACTGCTTTTTGAAGCACTATCGGGCCCGCATCGCATTCGGGGGTGACTATATGCACGGTTGCACCCGATACCTTTACGCCCTTTTCGAGCGCGGCTTCGTGAACGTGAAGTCCGTAATATCCCTTTCCGCAAAACGAGGGAATGAGCGCGGGGTGAACGTTAAGTATTTTGTTCGGAAAAGCTTCATATACCTGTTCGTCGAAGATGGTAAGAAACCCTGCAAGGACCACCAAATCGATATTTGCTTCGGTCATCGTATCGGCAAGCGCCTTTGAATATGCCGAGATGCTTTCGTATTCCTTACGGGCGAGCACCTTTGCTTCGATACCGTTATTCTTTGCTCTTTCGAGCGCGTAAACTTCGGGTTTTGAAGCAATAACCAAGGTAATTTTACCGTTGCCCAGCTCACCTCTTTTTTCTGCATCGATGAGCGCTTGCAGATTAGTGCCGCCGCCGGACACCAAAACAGCGATTCTTGTTTGAGAATTCGGCATAATGAGTTCCCTTTCATAAAACAACAATAGGCATAGGCAGTTTTTAGCTGCCTATGTCATTGTTTAGCATTATTAATCAATAGTTATTTTGTTTTCGGACTCGACTATTTCGCCGATAACGTAAGCGTCGATACCGTTTTCCTTAAGCACGTCGATAGCCTTTTCAACATCGCTTGCAGGAACGACAACGCTCATACCGACACCCATATTAAAGGTATTGAACATATCGCGTTCCGAAATATTGCCGGTCTTTGCGATAAGATCGAAGATAGGAAGCACCTTGACCGCACTTCTGTCGATCTTTGCGCCCAAACCGTCGGGAATGCTTCTCGGAATATTTTCGTAGAAGCCGCCACCCGTGATATGCGAAATACCCTTTACGTCTACCGCTTCGATAAGCGCAAGAACGGGTTTTACGTATATCTTAGTGGGAACGAGAAGGGTTTCTGCGATAGTTTTGCCGCCGAGGTCCGCATTGGGTTTGTAAAGTTCGGGGTTGTTATTATCGATATCAAACACCTTACGGCAAAGCGAGAAGCCGTTGGAGTGAATACCGGTGGAAGGAAGTGCGATAACGACATCGCCTGCCGCCATACGCTTATTGTCGATAATCTTCTTTTTATCTACAACGCCCACGGTAAAACCCGCGAGGTCGTATTCATCGTGAGGCATCATACCGGGATGCTCTGCGGTTTCGCCGCCGATAAGCGCCGCGCCCGATTGAACACAGCCTTCGGCAACACCTGCAACAAGTTCCGCGATTTTTTCGGGATAGTTCTTACCGCAAGCGATATAATCGAGGAAGAATAAGGGCTTTGCGCCAACGCACACAACGTCGTTAACACACATCGCCACACAATCGATACCGATAGTATCGTGCTTATCCATAAGAATGGCAAGCTTAAGCTTTGTGCCGACGCCGTCGGTACCCGAAACAAGAACGGGCTCTTCCATTCCTGCGATATTCAAGCCGAAGCAGCCGCCGAAGCCGCCGACATCATCAAGACAGCCTTCGTTGCGGGTGCGTGCTATATGCTTTTTCATAAGCTCGACTGCTTTATATCCCGCGGTGATATCAACACCTGCTGCAGCGTAGCTTTCAGATCTGGATTCGTTATGCATAATGATTATTCCTTTCCGCTCCAGCAATAGGTGCAGAGCTTGCATCCATCGATGCCGATTGCTTTGATTATTCCTTCGAGCGATTGGAATTCAAGCGAGGCAAAACCAAGCTTTTCGCATATCGCCTTGCGGAAATTCTTTCCGCGTTCGGTAGAGGAATCGCTGTATTCTTCGATATATTTAAAGCCTTCCTCGCCTTCGAGCTCCATTATAATGCGTCTGCCGAGGAGCTCCATATCGTTCGTATTGCGGGAAAAATTCAAATATTTACATCCGTACATTATCGGAGGGCAAGCCGAGCGCATATGAACAGCTTTTGCGCCGTTTTCGTACAGAAAATCGACCGTTTCTTTAAGCTGTGTGCCGCGAACTATCGAATCGTCGACAAACAAAAGGTTTTTATCGGTTATAAGGTCGTGAACGGGAATCTGCTTCATTTTTGCGACCTTGCAACGTTCCGCCTGACGAGAGGACATAAAGCTTCTCGGCCAAGTGGGAGTATATTTGATAAAGGGACGCGCAAAAGGTATGCGGCTTTTGTTTGCATAACCGATAGCGTGCGGTGTTCCCGAATCGGGCACGCCGCCAACGTAATCGATATCGTTATACAAGCCCGTTGCCATATCCGCTTCAGCCATTATTTCGCCGTTGCGGTAACGCATTACTTCTACGTTTACACCTTCGTAATCCGAGGTGGAATAACCGTAATACGACCAAAGGAAGGCGCAAACGCGCATTTCCTTGCCCGCTTCCGCAAGCTGTTTTACGCCGTCTGCGGTTATTTCGACGATTTCACCGGGGCCAAGTTCTTTTTCATCGTCGTAGCCGAGCTTTTTATATGCAAACGATTCGAACGAAACGGCATAGCCTTCGTCAGATTTGCCGACAAGCACGGGTGTTCTGCCGACCTTATCGCGTGCGGCGATAATAGTACCGTTATCGCGGAGAACGAGTATCGAAGCAGAGCCTTCGATAAGTTCCTGAGCGTAACGAATACCCTCTACAAAATCCGACTTGCGATTTATAAGAGCCGCCAAAAGTTCAACCGCGTTTACTGCACCGCCCGTCATAGCATCGAAATGATCATAGCCCGTATTCAGGCAGAGCTCGACCAATTTATCGGCATTATTGATTGCGCCGACAAAGCAAAGCGCATAAGTGCCGAGATGCGAGCGAATAAGCAGAGGCTGAGGTTCAGAATCGCTTATACAACCGATAGCCGCGATACCGCTCATATCCTCGAGAACGTGATCGAATTTAGTACGGAAGGGAGAGTTTTCTATATTATGAATTACGCGCTGAAGCCCGATTTCTTTATCGTAAGCCGCCAGACCGCCGCGGCGTGTGCCGAGGTGAGAATGGTAGTCTGTGCCGAAGAAAACATCGGCAAGTGCATCATGCTTCGACGCTACTCCAAAAAATCCGCCCATTGGGTTACCTTTGCTTTCTGTGAAATTTCTTGATTTATGCGAAGAAAAGCTCGGAAAGAGTCATAGGATCGATATATTCGCCGTTTTTGTAAACACGCATATTACCGGAAGCAATTTCGTCGATAAGCATAACGCTGCCGTCTGCATCGTAGCCGAATTCAAACTTGATATCGTAAAGAACAAGTCCCTTTTCCTTAAGATCGTCAGCAACGATCTGAGTGATCTTCTGGGTCATAGCCTTGATATCGTCATACTGTTCCGCGGTCATAACGCCGAGGTCGACAAGGCCGTCCTTGGTTACGAGGGGATCGCCCTTTTCGTCGTTTTTGAAGGTGGTTTCTACGTACGCGGGAAGATCTGCGCCGAGTTCGCAGTAATCGCTGTAACGGCGGTAGAACGAGCCGACAGCCTTATGACGGCAGATTACTTCAAGACCCTTACCGAACACCTTTGCGGGAAGAACTTCCATAGTGGTGTTTGCGAGGTCTGCGCTTACGTAATGAGTTTTGATGCCTGCTGCGTTTACCTTTTCGAAGAAGTAAACCGACATACGAAGGTTTACGTCACCCACGCCGTCGATAGTAAGACCTACCGAGTTTTCGCCCGGATCGAACACGCCGTCCTTGCCGGTGCAGTCATCCTTGAATTTAAGAAGGTAGTTGCCGTTGTCGAGTGCGAATACGTCTTTGGTTTTTCCGGTGTAAACAAGTTTCATTTTTTATATCTCCTGTAAATTGAATGTAAGATTAAAGTTTATTGATTATATCTGCGTCTTTTGCGAGAACAGCTTCGGCATCCGATGCACGCTTTGCATCGAGCTTTGCGGCAAGCTCTTTATCCTCTACCGCAAGAATCTGAGCCGCAAGAAGTGCCGCGTTCGCGCCGCCGTTGATAGCAACGGTAGCAACGGGAATGCCCGTGGGCATTTGAACGGTTGCCAAAAGCGCATCCATACCGTCAAGCACGGGGCCCTTGCAGGGAATGCCGATAACGGGAAGAGTGGTATTTGCCGCAACCGCACCGGCGAGGTGAGCCGCCATACCGGCCGCCGCGATTATAACGCCGAAGCCGTTAGCACGTGCGTTAACCGAAAAATCGCGAGCCTGTTCGGGGGTACGGTGCGCGGAATAAACGTGAACTTCAAAGGGGATGCCGAGGGCATCGAGCATATCGGTGGCTTTTTTGATTATAGGCAGGTCGCTGTCGCTGCCCATTACTATTCCAACTTTTTTCATTATTTTCTCCTATTAAAAAACAAAAAGGGCGCACTTACTCAAGAGCAAATGCGCCCAGACGGTCGGCAATGATTTAACCCCAAAAACAAACGATTTGAGGCCCCCCGAATTCGGGGAAAGTTCTTTGTTCCATTGTGGTACTCCACATTTATCCGTCAGTCGCAAAGAACCGTTTGACTTACATCGCTGATTATATCATACTGACATTTTTGTGTCAAGGTACATCGGCACAAAATTATATGATTTTTTTGGATTTTACTGCAACTTTTATACTATTGTTTTACAGCAGCTTCGCAATACGCGCATCGCAGTCCTTCATCGGTTTTTACTGCCTTATGAACAAGGCCGCGTTCGTTGTTCGAGATACAGCGTGCGTTGCCGCAAACACCGTCGAACGGGATATGTCCGCAAGCCGATGCCGAAAGCGAATTTTCCGATTCGGAAAGGAGCTTGAGTATAAGAGCCTTTCGCATATTCTTGCCGTTGAACACCTGCTTGAAATAGCAAGCGCGGGGGTCGCTGTCTACGTCGACGCTTATTTCCTCTACTCTGGGAAGCGGATGAAGAACAGCCATATCGTGCTTTGCGTTTTTCATTTTTTCCGCATCGAGGATATAGAGCGACTTTAATCTTTCGTATTCGTCCTGATCATCGAAGCGTTCGCCCTGAACGCGGGTCATATAAAGGATATCGAGCTCGGGGATAGCCGATTCGAGATCGCGCGTTTCGATATAGGGCATATTATGCTTTTCGATAACTTCCCTTTTGATATAATCGGGAAGGACGAGTTCCTCGGGAGAGATAAGCACAAGCTTTATACCCGTATAGCGCGAAAGCGCGTGGATAAGCGAGTGTACCGGTCTGCCGTACTTCAAATCGCCGCAAAAGCCGACGGTAAGGTTATCGAAACGACCCTTTTCGCGGTAAATAGTTAAAAGATCGGCAAGCGTTTGGGTGGGGTGTGCGTGCCCGCCGTCGCCCGCGTTGATAACCGGAACGCTTGCATTTAGCGACGCAACGAGAGGAGCGCCCTCGAGCGGGTGGCGCATCGCGATTATATCGGCATAGCAGCTTACTACCCGTGCGGTATCCGCAACGGTTTCGCCCTTTGAAGCCGAGGTATTCTTCGCATCCGAAAAGCCGATTACGCTACCGCCAAGCTCGAGCATAGCGGATTCAAAGCTCAAGCGAGTACGGGTAGAGGGCTCGAAAAACAGAGTCGCAAGCTTTTTGCCGCGAAGAAGCTCCGAATATTTATTCGGATTTTCTATCATATCGCAGGCAGTATTGATAAGTTCATTAATCTCTTCTACCGAAAAATCGAGTATGTCGATAAGGCTTCTCATTCTTTTGCTCCGTTGATTGCAAGATAATTCTTGATTCTTTCGACGTTTTCTTTATTTGCATCGTCTTCCTCGAGATATTCGATGATATCGTAAACGTCGACAACCGAATATACGGGGAATCCGAATTCCTCGCCAACCTCTGCCATAGCAGATTTATCGGTTTTGCCCTTTTCTTTACGGTCTACCATTACAAAGGTTGCCGCAACCTTTGCGCCTTCTATACCCGAAAGGATAGCCATACTTTCGCGAATAGCGGTGCCCGCGGTAATAACGTCTTCGACAATTACGATTTCTTCGCCTGCCTTGGGAACGTAGCCGACAAAAACGCCGCCTTCGCCGTGGTCCTTTGCTTCTTTACGGTTAAAGAAGAAGGGTACGTCCAAGCCGTTTTTTGCAAGCGCAACCGCCGCGGAAACGGCGATAGAAATGCCTTTATAGGCAGGGCCGTAAAGAACGGTCCTTTTGTTTCCTATTTTTTCGAAATATGCTTTGGCGTAGAATTCGCCCAACTTCTGTATCTGTTCGCCGGTTTTTATTTCGCCTGCGTTGATAAAATAGGGGATTTTTCTGCCGCTTTTTGCGGTAAAATCACCGAATTTAAGCACGCCTGCGGATTGAAGGAACTGTATAAACTCTCTCTTATAGCTTTCCATATTAGCCTCCGATTAATCTACGAATTCACGAACACAGCGCTCGTATGCCGCAACAGGGTCTTCAGCTGCGGTAATAGGTCTGCCGACCACGATATAGTCCGAGCCGATAAGCTTTGCCTGCTCGGGAGTCATAACACGCTTTTGATCGCCGATATCACCATCGGCAAAGCGAACGCCGGGGGTAACCGTTAAGAATTCCGCGCCGCAACGTTCGTGCACCTTGCCAGCTTCGAGAGGCGAGCAAACAACGCCGTCGAGGTCTGCTTTTTTAGCGTTTTCGGCATAGTGCATAACGACTTCATCGATAGGCGCCTTTATAAGCAGGTCGTTTTCCATACTTTCCTGATCGGTGGAGGTGAGCTGTGTTACGGCGATAAGAAGGGGGCGAGTTCCGTCGGGACGGGTAAGTCCTTCGAGTGCCGCTTCCATCATACGCACGGTGCCGCCTGCGTGAAGGTTGCATATATCGACGCCGAGGTTGGAAAGGACAGCCATAGACTTCTTGACCGTATTGGGAATATCGTGAAGTTTAAGGTCGAGGAATATCTTATGCCCTCTCGCCTTGATTTCGCGTACAATTGCGGGGCCTTCTGCGTAATAAAGCTCCATACCGATCTTTACGAACGGCTTTTTGCCCGTGAATTTATCGAGAAATTCGAATGTTTTTTCTGCGCTTGAAAAGTCGCAGGCGATGATTACGTCCTTACCCATTGTGTGCAGCTCCTATTATATCTTTTAAATTTTCTATTCTGTATTTTTCCATTGCCGAGGGAAGTTCTTCTATGATGGTTTTGCAAGCAAAGGGATCGACAAGATTTTGCGCGCCAACCTCTACCGCGGTTGCACCCGCGAGCATCATTTCGATAACATCCTCGGCACAGCTTACGCCGCCCATACCGATAACCGGTATTTCGACAGCGGAAGCAACCTGATAAACCATTCTTACGGCAACGGGAAATATCGCCTTGCCCGAAAAACCGCCCATTTTATTTGCGATTATCGGCTTTTTTGTGCGAAGATCTATACGCATACCGAGCAAGGTATTTATAAGACTTATGCCGTCTGCGCCTGCATTTTCACAAGCCTTTGCGATAGCAACGATATCGGTTACATTAGGCGAAAGCTTTAATATAACAGGCTTCTTGGTGACCGATTTAACCGCGCGCGTAACCTCTGCCGCGGCTTCGGGGTCTGTACCGAAGGACATACCGCCGCCGTGAACATTAGGACAGCTTACGTTAACCTCGAGCCACCCAACAGCATCGCATTCATCAAGTTTTTCGCAGGTATAGGCATAATCCTCTACCGAAAAGCCCGAAACGTTTGCCATTACCTTTTTATCAAAGCATTTTTTAAGTTTGGGCAATTCTTCGCTTATAACCTTTTCCACGCCGGGGTTTTGAAGCCCGACGGCATTGATCATACCCGAGGAGCATTCGGCAATACGGGGTGTCGGATTACCGAAGCGCGGATCTTTGGTTGTTCCCTTGAAGGAAAACGTACCAAGCATATTTATATCGTAAAGCTCGGCAAATTCATAGCCGAAGCCGAAAGTACCGCTTGCGGGAATAACGGGATTATCGAGAGTTATTCCGCAAAGCTCGACTTTTGTGTTTACCATAGGATTTCCTCCTTTTCGAGGACGGGGCCTTCTTTACATATACGTTTATAGCCGGTTACGGTTTTGCAGGAGCAACCCATACAAGCACCGAAGCCGCAACCCATTCTTTCCTCAAAGCTGTACTGACCCGAGGTTTTTGATGCATTGAAGACAGCCTTGAGCATAGGCTCGGGGCCGCAGGAATAGGTGTAGGTGTAATCGGCATCCAGCATAAGTGCGGTTACAAAGCCCTTTGTTCCGTGACTGCCGTCGGCGGTAGTTACTCCGACCTTACAGCCGAGTGCTTTGAATTCTTCTTCGTAGAAAACCTCGTCTTTTGTATTAAAACCGAGGATAACGGAAACATCCTTTCCCTCTTCGCGAAGTTTTTTCGCAAGAAGATACATAGGAGGAACACCGACGCCGCCGCCGATAAGCAAAGGCTTTTCACCCGAAAGCGAGGTATTGTAGCCGTTGCCCAAGCCCGTGAGGACATCGAGAGTGCCGGATTGCATTTCTGCCATTTGCTCGGTACCCTTGCCTACCACCTTATAGATGATAGTAACGGTATCGCCCTCGCAATCGCAAACCGAGATAGGTCTGCGAAGGAAGAGCCCTTCGAGCTTGATGTTTATGAACTGTCCCGATGCGGTTATCGCGCTTGTATCGCCCTTGAGGCGCATACGCATAACGTTTTCGGTCAGCTTAATATTTTCGGTTATCTGAAACAGAGATTGCTTCATATTTGCCGCCTTTGTGTTTATTTATGAATCGATTGTCGAGATGGTAAGAGTGGTTTCCTCCAATACGTCGAGAAGAACTCTTACCGTATCGAGCGAGGTGAAGATAGTAACGTTATTTTCGGTTGCAAGGTGACGGATTTCGTAGCCGTCGCTCGCCTGATCGGGTGCAGAGATATCACGTGTATTGATGATATATGCGATATGACCCTGACGGATAGAATCGGGAATTTCCGAAGAGCCGTCGCCGATCTTTTTAAGAACGTGGGTACGGATGCCGTTGCTCTTTAAGAAGTTTGCCGTTCCTTCGGTAGCTTCGATATTGAAGCCGAGATTATAGAAGCGGCGGATGAGAGGAAGCGCTTCCTCCTTATCCTTATCGGCAACGGTTGCAAACACGGTACCGTAGTTTTGCAAATGCATACCCGAAGCCTGAAGCGCTTTATAAAGTGCACGGTTGAGCTTATCGTCGTAGCCGATAGCTTCGCCGGTGGATTTCATTTCGGGAGAGAGGTATGCGTCAAGACCGCGAATCTTATTGAAAGAGAACACGGGGACCTTTACGTACCAGCGGTCCTTTTCCTTGGGATATATATCGAATATTCCCTGCTCTTTAAGGCTCTTGCCGAGAATAACCTCGGTTGCGATATCCGCAAGGCTGTAGCCCGTTGCCTTGGAAAGGAAGGGTACTGTACGCGAGGAACGGGGGTTAACCTCGATGATATATACGTTTTCGTCCTTATCAACGATGAACTGAATATTGAACAGACCGACAATGCCTACGCCGAGACCGAGCTTTTTAGCGTACTGAAGAATAATGCCTTTAACCTTATCGGAAATGCTGAATGCGGGATATACGCTTATCGAGTCGCCCGAGTGTACGCCGGTACGTTCAACAAGTTCCATTATGCCGGGCACGAATACGTCTCTGCCGTCGCAGATAGCGTCAACTTCGACTTCCTTGCCTTCGATATATTTATCTACGAGAACGGGCTTATCCTCGTCGATTTCAACTGCGGTACGGAGATAGCGGCGAAGCTGTGCTTCGTTTGCAACTATCTGCATCGCTCTGCCGCCGAGAACGAAGGAGGGGCGGACGAGCACGGGATAGCCGATTTCTGCTGCGGTCTTTATACCGTCTTCGATATTTGTAACAGCCTTACCCGTAGGCTGAGGAATGCCGAGAGTAGAGAGAAGGTTTTCGAAGGAATCGCGGTTTTCGGCTCTGTCGATAGCTTCGCAATCGGTACCGATAATCTTTACGCCGCGCTTCATAAGCGGCTCTGCAAGGTTAATAGCAGTCTGTCCGCCGAGAGATGCGATTACGCCTTCGGGCTGTTCAAGCTCGAGAATATTCATAACGTCTTCGGGAGTAAGAGGTTCGAAATAGAGCTTGTCTGCCGTGGTGTAGTCGGTAGAAACGGTTTCGGGATTGTTGTTAACGATAATCGCTTCGTAGCCCGATTTCTTAATGGTGGTTACCGCGTGAACGGTGGAATAGTCGAATTCAACACCCTGACCTATACGGATAGGACCTGCACCGAGAACGACGATCTTCTTTTTATCGGTAACGATCGAGGTATTTTCGCCCGTGTAGGAGGAATAGAAGTAAGGGATATACGCACCTGTGTGGCAGGTATCGACCATACGGTATATCGGGAAGAGCTTGTTTTCCTTACGGAGCGCGAAAATATCGAGCTCGTTCATACCCCAGTATTTTGCGATTATCTTATCGCAGAAGCCGAGCTTTTTAGCCTCGGCAAGAACTTCGAAATTGCCGACGTTTGCTTTAAGCTTTTCTTCCATTTTAACGATATTTGCAAAGGTTTCGAGGAAGTAGCGGGTGATTTTTGTAATGTTATGTATTTCTTCGATGGTGATACCGCGGCGAAGAAGCTCGCATACCGCGAAAATGTTATCGTCCTTGAATTCCTTGATATATTCAAGAATATCCTCGGTGGACATATTAGTGAATTTGGGTATTTGATAATGGTCTGCGCCCGTTTCGAGAGAACGGACAGCTTTTAAGAAGCATTCTTCGAGATTCGAGCCGATGCTCATTATTTCGCCAGTTGCCTTCATCTGAGTACCGAGAGTGTTGGGAGCGGTAGCGAATTTATCGAACGGGAATCTGGGAAGCTTTGCGATTACGTAGTCAAGCGCAGGCTCGAACGCCGCGTTGGTATTTGCGATAGCGATATCCTCGAGTGCCATACCGACAGCTATTTTCGCGGTTACGCGTGCGATAGGATAGCCGCTTGCTTTGGATGCGAGCGCAGAGGAGCGCGAAACGCGGGGGTTTACCTCGATGAGATAATATTGGCTGGAATGGGGGTCGAGAGCGAACTGAACGTTACAGGCGCCTTCGATTTTAAGCTCGCGTATGATCTTTATTGCAGAATCATTGAGTATTTTAAGGTCGTGGTCGTTCAAGGTCATAATAGGCGCGACAACGACAGAGTCACCGGTATGAACGCCGACGGGGTCAACGTTTTCCATACCGCATATAGTTAGAGCGTGGTCATTCGAATCGCGCATAACCTCGAATTCGATTTCCTTGTAGCCCTTTACGCTCTTTTCGATAAGCACCTGATGAACGGGAGAAAGCTTGAATGCATTAAGGCCGATTTCGGCAAGCTCTTCTTCGTTGTTTGCAAAGCCGCCGCCGGTACCGCCGAGCGTGAACGCGGGACGAAGCACGACGGGATAGCCGATTTCTTTAGCCGCCTTCTTTGCTTCTTCGATATTATAGGTGATTTCGGAGGGAATGGTAGGCTCACCGATGGATTGGCAGAGTTCCTTGAAGAGTTCTCTGTCCTCTGCTCTTTCGATAGATTCGCTGCTGGTACCGAGAAGTTCAACGCCGCATTCGCGCAGTACGCCCTTCTTTTCAAGCTGCATAGCGAGGTTAAGGCCTGTTTGTCCGCCTATACCGGGAACGATTGCATCGGGACGTTCATAGCGAAGTATCTTTGCGATATATTCAAGAGTAAGCGGTTCCATATAGACCTTATCTGCTATGGTGGTATCGGTCATAATGGTTGCGGGGTTGGAGTTGCAGAGCACAACCTCGTAGCCTTCTTCTTTAAGAGCAAGGCAAGCCTGAGTACCCGCATAGTCAAATTCTGCCGCCTGACCTATAACGATAGGGCCCGAGCCGATGATGAGAATTTTTTTAATATCTGTTCTTTTTGCCATTTCTGTGCCTCCTGAATACTTATATATCTTGTTGATCGTTTTTGTTTGTATATACTGCTTTTCCGTTGCAGACGGTGAGAACGCATCTGCCGAAAAGCTTTTCGCCCTCGAAGGGGGTCGCTTTACCGAGTGAAAGGAATTCTTTCGGGTCTACCGTGAATTCGGTTTCGGTTTCCCACACCGTAAAATCGCAATTCAGCGGAATACCGAAGCGTTTGCGAGGATTTATACAAAGCAGGTCGACAAGCTTTTCGAGTGTGATGACGCCTGTTTTGACCAATTTGGTGTAGAGCACCGGGAACGCCGTTTCGAGCCCTACTATACCGAATGCGCTTTTTTCCAAGCCCTTTGATTTTTCTTCTGCCGAATGGGGGGCGTGGTCGGTTGCTATCATATCTATCGTGCCATCAAGAATGCCTTGTATCAAGGCTTCCCTATCCTCTTTAGAACGGAGCGGAGGATTCATTTTAAAGCGGCCGTGCTCCTGCAGGTCGGAATCGTCGAGCACCAAGTAGTGCGGACCGGTTTCGCAGGTGATATCTACGCCATCTTTTTTTGCTTGGCGTATAAGTTCTACGCTTTCCTTTGTCGATATATGGCAGACGTGATAAGCACAGCCGGTTTCCTTTACAAGCTCTATATCGCGCGCGATCTGTTCGTATTCGCTTGCCGAGCAGATTCCTTTATGTCCGTGCGTTTTTGCATAATCGCCGTCGTGAATGTAGCCGCCTTTTAACAGTGAGTTCACTTCACAATGTGCGACTATCATTTTGCCGAGGCTTTTCGCTTTAAGCATCGCGGCGCGCATCATATCATCGGATTGAACTCCCCTGCCGTCGTCAGAAAAGGCGATTGCACTGTTTTGCATCGCTTCCATATCCGAAAGCTCGTTGCCTGCTTGGTTGACGGTTATTGAAGCGTAGGGGTAAACGTTTATTACAGAATCGCGTTCGATTATATCGGTTTGCTGTTTTAAATGCTGTGCGCTGTCGGGCACGGGATTAAGATTCGGCATTGTGCAGACCGCGGTGTAGCCGCCGCGCGCCGCGCAAAGCGAGCCTGTTTTTACCGTTTCTTTATAAGAAAAACCCGGCTCACGAAAATGCACGTGCACATCGCAAAAACCGGGAAAAACAATATATTCTTTATTTTGAGAAAAATATTCCGTAAAAGAGGACAAAGCACCCTCGAAAAAATAGGTATGTTCGGGATGAGCTTCGGATCGTATGACCTTGTATCTTCCGTATGCGGACATAGAATACCTCTTTCCGCGCAGGGCGCGGTTTCTTCATACTGCTTATTTCAAGAGATTATACCACAAAGCGAATATAATTGTCAATATGACATTTCGAACAAAAGGAAATTAACCTTGTTCGAAATGTCGTGACAAAATAACGATTGTATTGTTTAAAGGATCGTCTTACGCAATTCCTCGTTTGTCTTCATACTCAAATATGCGGGGGGAACATCGAACACCGTCTTGCAACCGCAAGCGCCCTCTTTATTCAATCGGTAAGCCGCGCGTGCATAAGCAACGATAACGCTTGCCGTGAATTCGGGATTGGAATCGAGCTTTAAGGAATATTCGATTATATGGTTATGTTCGGAATTAAGCCCCGTTTTGCCGCTTCTTATAACAAAGCCGCCGTGAGGAATACCGCTATGGTCGCGCTTTAATTCCTCGGCTGTAATGAAATGCACCGTTGTATCGTAATCGGCGAAATAGTTGGGCATATTCTTTATTTCGTTTTCGATACGCGTAAGGTCTGCACCCTCTTTTGCAACAACGAAGCATTCACGGATATGCTTTTGTCTTGTAGTGAGTTCGGGGTTAACGCCGCTTCTTACCGCATCGAGTGCATCCGATACGGGAATGGTATATTGCTTTGCGTCGAGCACGCCTTCTACACGACGGATAGCATCCGAATGCCCCTGCGAAACGCCTTTGCCCCAGAAGGTATAATCCTTGCCCTCGGGGAGAATTGCGGAAGCATAAAGGCGGTTGAGAGAGAACATACCGGGGTCCCAGCCAACCGAAATGAGGGCAACCTTGCCCGATTTCTGCGCTTCTGCGTCTACGTTCGCAAAATGTTCGGGGATGCGGGCGTGTGTATCGAAGCTATCGACAACGTTAAAATACCTGCTAAGCTCGGGGGTTTGCACGGGAAGGTCGGTTGCGCTACCGCCGCAGAGTATCATAACGTCGATATCGTTTATCATATTCTTCGCATCGTCGGTATGGCAAACCTTTACGCCCTCGGTTGCGATTTTAACGGTCGAGGGGTCGCGGCGTGTAAATACTGCGACAAGCTCCATATCGCTGTTTTGGCGTATTGCAGATTCGACACCTCTGCCGAGGTTTCCGTAGCCGAAAATACCTATACGAATGCTCATATTAAATATCCTCCATAGAGTAAAAATATCAATAACGATATAATATCACAGCGATATACGTTTTTCAATATTTTTTTGCATTCTAAGGCACAATTTATTATAATGCTTATATATTTTTCCGACTGTGAGATTTTAAAAAGCTGTCACAAAACAGCAAAAGCGACAGTTATACTTAATGAACGGAGGTGATAAGTTTGTTTTTGTTTTGGAACATTCACGATGAATGCGACGAGGCGATATACAGTATTTCCAAGGGCGACAGGAACGCGCTTTCGGTTATCTACCGCGAATACGGTAAGATGATATTTTCGGTGGCATTACAGATAGTTAAACAAAAAAGCGATGCAGAAGACGTTTTGCAGGACACTATGCTTAAAATATTAAAATCCGCGCACGGTTACCGCAAGGGGACCAATCCGAAGGCGTGGATATTATCGATTACGCGGAGCTGTGCATTGGACAGGCTTAAGAAGCGTGGAAACGATTTGCCTTTGGATGCGGAGGTACGTGACTGTTCATTTACCGAGGACAACGTTGAGTTTATTTATATTAACGAAGCGTTAAACAAACTTTCACACGACGAACAGCTTATTATAAAGCTTCGCTATTACGCCGACCTTGACCACAAGGGAATCGCAAAGGTTATGGGAATATCTTGTGCCGCGGCAAGAAAAAGATGCCAACGTGCTTTGGAAAAGCTGAGGAGTTATTTTGAAGAGCAGGAGGAAAAGAAATGAAATACAATGATATCGAAAGCCTATTGAAGGAATATTTTGACGCCGAAGAAAAATCGTTATGCGTACCCGAAAAGGAAAACATAAAAGCGTTTGCTTTTTGCGGTATCGCGAAAAAAGCCATACGCATTAAGGTTGCTGCATTGATTGCGGCGTGTCTTGCTATGATAATCTCAGCTTCCTATTTAATCGCTTCTATAAAAAGAGACGAGCCGAGCATACCAGAAATATCACACGCAGAAAACAGTCGCGATACGGCACCCGTAATAGCAGATTGGTATAAGCCGGGTGAATTTCGCGTTGAACTTACGGCTTTCACGTCGAGCGGAAAAGCCGCTTCGGGCGCGGGCGGTTTTGAAAATTCCGCAAACAGCGATGTAGTTCTTCCCGAATGGGTGACACACACTTATATGCTTAACGAGCGCTATATTGAGTTAAGATACGACCATCATTACAAAAATCCTTTTTACGACGAGGGTTTGATTGTTTACGACCTTAAGAAGAAAAAAGTAAGAAGCATAATCAGCGATATTTATGAAAAAAACAAGGAGTTTTTTACCGCAAGAAATCCCTACCAACGTTTGCCCAGAGATATGATATCTGTTTGCGAATTCGGCAAAAACAGCGAATGGGGCATATTCAACGTATGGAACGATGCTGTTTTTCCGACACAGCTTGAACAGTTTTTAATTAACGTTGAAAGCGGACAAATGACAAAGCTTGCCGACAGGCGGAATATTATCGGCGCATCGAAGAATTACGATTTTGTAGTGCGTATGGGCGAGGTGACCGACGCCGACGGACGCGTTACGGTCGAAATAAGCGTACTGAACACAATAACGCTGAACGAAAAGGTGATATACCACGTACCTTTGAGTTCTTCGTTACTTTCAAATACCGCTGAATTTTCAAAAAACGGGCGATATATAATTTATAAAACCAACGACCAAATGGAAGCCATTGAGCCTTTTTGGATCATTTACGACACCGAAACCGAAAGTATTCAAAACGGTTACGGCGATATTCTCTCATTCACCGAAGACGGTTTATCGATGATCGTTTACGCGAACGGTAATTATAAGATACTTACACTTGACGGACTTAAAGATATTACCGCCGAATGCGAATTGCCAGAACACGAATATTACAGAATAGTAGAAGCAAGCGAATATATAAACCGGAACACCAAAGAGGAGGAGTCTTCCCTACTTCTCTGCCGCGAGCCGATTTTCGGAAAAGGCGAAAGAACGGTTATCGCGAAAAACGTTGACACCTATATCGAATGGAACGGATATTACTACATTTATATCAAAGGTGCAGACGACATATTGATATATTCGGTTATCGAAGATGAATCTTTTTTGTACGATATAAGCGACACCGACGTTGATAAAATAGATTTTCATTCTATGTCGATATACGTCTTGGAAGACGGAAGGAAGTGCAATATAGTTACGTTTTTCGATAACCATTTGGGCAATTACGAAATAGTTATCGGAGAAATTAAAAAGCCGACAATCAACGAGATCGAATTGCCTTTCAACGAGGGCGAAACGGCAAGTTACGGAGAAGGATCGACGATTTTCGATTCGATGTACGGGCACAAGCTTACCGTAACAGAAGCCTACCGTGACAAGGACGCTTTATATTTCAATGCACTTGAAAGAGATTACACGCTTTATCTCGGGGCGGGGTTTACGATACGAGGACTTTGGTTTATCGGACTCGAATATTGCGGCGACGTTTGTGAATACGATTACCGCGCGATTTTGGCAGAGCCAAACGATATCGTGGCACTGAACTACGCGCGTGAATTCGAGCTGGAATTGCAGGAAGACTTTAATTCGAGCAAAGGTTATCACAGCGTTTCGTATTATACGGTTTACGACAAAGACGGAAACGTAATAAGGCGCGGATAAAACAAAGAGGCTGTCACGTTTTGCTTCGTGACAGCCTTATTTTATTTTTTAAGCGTATTTTCCTGATTGCGGTAAACGACGAATTTACAGAAAAGAAATTCGAGCACGAGGTTACATATCATAGTAACAGCAAGGACAATATATTCGTTCACACCATTGCCCTCCGCTATGCCGCCGAGCCAAGTGGAAAGCGGAGTGAAAACGGCATAGAAGCCAAGCACCTTTGCCATTGCAACGGGAATGTTAGCGGCGGATTTAAAGGTGAAGCGGCGGTTGAACGTGAAGTTCCAGATAACCGAAAGAAGAAGCGCAATAAAATATGACACTTCGTATTCCCATTTTAAAACTTCATTTAAAATAGTAAACGACACTGCTTGAATAATTGCCGCAGATGCGGAAAACAACACAAATTTCACGGCTTGAATGATTGAATTTTTATTCATAAATTTATCCTATTCTATAACGGTGTATTCGAGCATTTCGTAATGCAGTTTTGTGCCGATATCGACACCTTGCGGAAGAAGCGCGAGAGCGATGAATATTTCATCGTCAGCGTTTCCCTTTAATTCGCGGAGATAGGCGTATTCGCCTTCGATTTTTGTTATCACATAGTCCTTGGGTGTCATTTGTTTCTCCTTTAATTGCGTTTGTTGTGAGCGAGCGATATTGCGCTGCAGGAAACCAGACAGAGACTCATAGCGATCGAAAAAGTATTTACGTCTTTTATAAAATCGATAATTTGAAATATCGCACTAAGGCTAAATACTATAAACGAAAACAATTCCAAGCTATCGGTGTACCAATCCGGACAGTTTTTAAACCTTGCAAACATTCGGAGAAGAAAATAGACAAAGCCAAAAAATACTGCCGAGAAAAGCGGCGTCGCCAAAAACAAAAACCAACCCTCATTCGCGTTTTTGTCTTTGAAGATTGCGCCGAGCGTAAGCATTACCGCCGCAACCGCAAGCGGCAATATAAGCGACAGCTTTTTTAAACGAAAAAGCTTATCGAGAAATCTGCGGATTATCGTTTTCTTCATAGCTGCTCCGATTCTGTTTTTCGACAGTATAGCATATTTTGCAAAACAAATCAAGTGCGATGTTGACTGCTGCAAAAAGCAAAGGCGTTGCGCGACGGCAACGCCTTTATTTTTATTCAAACAAAGCCCTTACGCGGTTTAGTTCGTTAATTTCGGCGGTGGTCACGATACCGTCGCTTGCTATGATTATATCGCAAGCGAGGGCGAGCAGTTCGCGATATGCGTTCGCGAGCTTTTCGTTAACCGTGCGGAGGAGATTTACACCGCTTTCGAAAAATTCATTGAAAGAGCCGCCTATTGCATCGCCGCTTGTTTCGTATACCTCGACAAGCGATTCAAGACTGTAATCGAAACCGAAATTCGTGTTGAGGTATTCCACCTCTTTTTCGGTCACTCTTCCGTCGGAAGCGATAAGACGGATAATTATGCACGCCATATCCGAGGAATAAAAGGCATCCATTTCGCCGTATCTTTCTTTGTCCCAAAGTCCCATTTCCTCGACAGAATCACAGCCGATAATAAACTGTTCGTGTTTGATTTTGAACTCTTCGGAATATATGTCTATGTTTTTCATTATTTCACCTTTTCTATTTTATAGCCGAGTGCGACGATAAGCTTTAGCGTTTCGAGCGCGGTGTTGCGGTCATATTCCTTTTCGCTTTCGGACAGTTCGGAATACGGAACAAGACAGGGCGTTTTCTTTTTTACATCGTCGCGTTTTTCGCCGTAAGTCCAACCTTGGGATATTCTGCCGACAGACCAAATTTCGTGAACGTTTTCGGCAATTTCCTCGGTAAGTTCGAGAAGTTCATCGGGGAGTTTTATATTGCTTGTATCAACAGGATTTGGAGTGTACATATAGTTCCTTTCTAATCTTTAAAGTGTTCGAGATACGGAAGCTCATCCCACGCGCAAAGATCGGGATGGGTTTTTCCGCGATCGTTTCTCGCTCCGCGAATATATCCCTCTGTACGCATATATGCGTTCCAACGCATGTGTTCGGATTTGCGTTTGGCTTCGCACACGGAACAGGTGCATATATCATTATGACCCTCCGATTCCGAAAAATACGCCTTCGTTATATTTTTATGCATAGCTTTCGCAATAGATGAACGCCTGAAATATTCGTAATTGACGTAGTCGCTCGCTATTTTTTTAACTTCACCCGAATTGATTGCACCGTCGAAATCGGTTTTGCCGTCGGCACCCTTATAAATGAAGATGTATTCATCATCCCAATATATAGGCTCGTTGGGGTTAGAGCGGTTTTTATCGACGTTGCTTCTGAAATCGGGATCGGTTTCGTAAAAATATCTGAGCTGTGCGATCTTACGCAACCAATCGATATGGAATTTGAATGCCGAATGCTCGACCTTTCTGTTTTCTTCGATATTACGGTAATTGTATTGCGATGCTCTGTCGCCTATGAAATTGACGTGATAGTCCTGCCCTTTATGGTTTTTAAGCATACTGCCGTGTGCGCTTAAGTTCGATGCCTTCTGTTCGTCGTAGACAACGGCATTGATTATAGGCATTTCGTAGGGTCCTGCATTTTTAACATCGTTTTTAGTAAAATGCTTTTTACGGTCGAAGAGCTTGCGGAGCATTACCGCCGCTTCGATATTTTTATCGTCATCGCCAAGAGTTACAAACGCAAGGTTTGTGCGCTTTAGGCGTCTGCCGTTTTCGGAAGAATCGAAGCAGTTATCAAAATCAGAGGTAAAGCAATCGATTCCCGAGAAAAAGCGAATATCATAATTTGCATCGCCGTTTTCATCCGAGGGATTCTTTTGGATAAGCTCGGGACATTCCTGTTCGAGCTGTTTTTTTATCGAATCCGTGCCGTTTATATCGGCGTCGAAGATATTGATTTCGAGTTTGTAGCCTTCAAGCTGATAAAACCAAAGCAGGGTTTTGAAAAACTGTTTTCCGTATTTACCCATACCGATAATAAGCACGGAAATGATTTTATCGTTTTCATCGGCTGATTCTCTTACCGCTTCGTATATCGCTTTATTGTCAAGCGTATTTTTAACAAGTGCCTCGACACAGTTAACGCGTCTTATATAAAAGCCGCCGTCAACCTGAATATCATCTTTTTTCCAGCTATCGCCGTAAAGAAGTTCTCGTGGCTTTTCGATAATATAATCTTCGAATTTATCGTCAAGTGTGTTTTCGCCTTTATCGAGCGAATCGATAACATAGCCTGCGCCCGCGGAGGTGGCGAAAACGTATATAGATACGTTTTTTCTGGTTTTATAGGATTCGGTAAGCTTTATCGAATGCTCGACATTTTCGGATTCGTTTTCGCCGATGAGGAAAATTTCTATTTTAGAGCTTTTTTCGGAAAGATTAAGGTGAGATATATCCTTTTTTAGGCATATTGCGCCGAGCGAGCGGGCGCGAACAAGAAGTTCGTAATCATCTTCTTCGTTCTGTTCGAAAACGTCGGTGAAAACGATTACCGGTTTTGAAGCGCGGGTTTGCTTATCGGGGCGTTTTTTGTCCGACTTTTTCAAAAGGGCGTTCCATTGGTCCACAATACTTTCTGCCATTGCAAGCGAGCAAACGTTAAGCTCCGACATAATATACATCGGGCGTTTTTTACAGAAATAGAGTTTTGCTTCGCCTCTTATATTCTTGAACAGCGAGAGCACGTTACCAAAGGTAAGGATAGGCGCAGTTATGTAAAGCGCCGCCGAATAGAAGGAGAACGGCACTCTTACCCATTCATTATCAAAACCGTTTATTGCATCTGCAACGGTATCAAAATCGCCGTCGAGAATGAAAACTCTTATGGTGTTATGAATAGCAATGAAAAACGGGCGGAAAATACTGTATTCGCCGAAAAGTTCGTAATCATAATAGAACACGGGGATAAAAATCAGCAATACAGCGACGAAAATACCCGCAGTATAGAGCTGAAAGGACGAGAATATATGGTTTTCGCGGTCCTTTCTTTTATAAAGTACCAAGGCGTAGTAAAGCGAATAAACGGCAACTGCGAAAGAAAGCAATCCGAATATCGAAAATACCGTTTTTATATCCATTTTAATCCTCCTGTATTATATTTCCCGCAACGCGCGAATCCTTGCGTTTATCCGAATCGGAAAGCTCGGAATATACAACGAGATTGTGATGCATTTTTGCAAGGTCGTTACGGCTTGTTTTTTCGGGCGAGCCGCTATACACGTAGCCCTCTGCGCGCATATATGCGTTCCAGCGGCGATGTTCAAGCGCTTCGATAACTTCCCTTTCGGCATCGGTAAGTTCCTCTTCCTTTTTAAAAGAGCCCACTATGCCGCACTTTTTACGCGCTTCGGCATGAATAGCCGATGCCATTGAGGAGCGATAGCAATACTCGTAACGCCAGAAATCCTCTTCCTTTTCTTTATCGCCGTAGCAATACATACAATGGCGTGCGAAGGCATCGTCCTCTGCCTTCGAATCGATAATGACGTTTTCTGAATAGAACGACGATGTGTCGCCTATGAATTTGATATCATAAGCCTGTCCCGCGCTGTTTTTCGCCGATTCAAGAGCGGGCTTTGCATCGCTGCTTCCGAGCACAGCGTTTATAAGCGGCTTTCTGCCCATTCGTTCGGAAAGCATACGCAGCTGCACTGCGGTTTTTATGTTCAGTTCATCCGAGCCGAGCGAAACGAAGATATAGGTTGCGTCCTTTATCTGCATAAACGCTTCGGCAAAGCTTTTTGTTCCTACATCGAAATTCGGATGTATCGCGATAGTGTACGCTGCTTCTCCCTTTACCGAAACGCCGTTATAGCTCGGCGACACAAGTTCGGGGCAAAGTGCAGAAAAGCGTTCTTCGGCAAGAGAATTGCTGTCGAAAGCGTTTATTTTTATTTTGTAACCGTCCATTTGGCAGTACCAAGTAAGCGCTTTAAGCATTTCGGTACCACGCTTCCCCAAGCCTACGATAACGGCAGAAATTTGCTTTGTGCCATCTTCGTGTGCTTCTGCATTTTCGAAAATACATTCGCCTTTTTCGTAAAGGAAGTTCGAAATTAAAGAACGCACCTCATCGATTCGCCTTACCTTCATTAAGCCCTTTTCTTTACCTGCGAGTAGCAATTCGCTTTCAACGCCGGTTGAGAAGATATAGAGGTGAGTGTTTTTGCGGGTATTGTACGAGGAAATAAGCTTGAGCGAATGCTCAACGTTATTCATTTCGTCGGCATCCATTGTAAAAAAGCTTATCGAACGGTTTTTGCTGTGAAACGCAAAATTGACTGATGTTATATCCTTTTTAAAGAGTATCGCACCGATAGCTCTTGCCGACCAGACAAGGTCTACCGTTTCTTTACCTTCTTTTTCGGAAACGTCGGCAAACACAACGCGTGTTTTTTTATGGTTATTCTGTATATCCTCGGCAAGCGCGAGCGATTTTTCGTTAAGCTCGGCGAAAACGTAAATATCACGGAAGAATGCGCCGATATAGCGAAAATACGCCGTGAGGTTTTTGAAAAACGACAACGCCAAGCCAAACGACAAAAGCGGTGTAACGAACTGCAAAACGAGCACGGTTACCTGATAAGGGTCGACAAGCCACGAAGGTGCCTGCACAACGTTTTTGAACGCCGTTTGATATATTTCGTCTGCACCGATAAGGCGGATAGCCTTTCTTACCGACAGCACGAAGGCCTTTATAATATCGGCGGCTTCGCCCTTATGCTCAGCGAGAAACGCAGGAAACAGCACTATTATGGTTGCGGCAAAGCAGATCGGCATTAAAACGCCGAGTGGCTTTAAACGTTTTTTCATCTTATTTTTTGACAGGGTCTGCCTGAGCGAAAACACTATTGCGCACAAGAGCAACAAAGAGGCAAGGATGAAGGATACAGTCCAAGTCATAAATATTTTCCTTTACTGATCAAGGTATTAAAAACAAATTAACAGTTTGCGTGCCAGAGACTCGCGATGATTGCCGAAAGTTCTTCATCGTCCTTTTGAGTGATTTCGTCTACTATGCGGATATTCATATCCTTCGCTCTTTGACGGAGTGCGTTATCGCTTTTTCCATGCCCGAGCGAAGAAGCGATTAATACCTTTTTTGCGTAACTGCCGCCGAAGCGTTCAGCGACCGAATTGAGCTTATAGAGCTCTTCGGTTTCGATTTTGCCGTTTTTGCAGGAAACGAAAACGGGTATGATACCGTGCATCATTAAAACGTCTATTTCGTTTTCGGTGTCCTGAACACCTTTTCCGGTATGGATTTCGCCGTCCCAGTCGATATAAACGCCGTTGACCACGTCGTTATAAGCGAGCTCGCCATCTTTATCACGCGCATTGAGTGCAGTAACAAGCATTTTCAATTCGAGCGCCTGACCCGCTTTGGTTAGGCAACGCTTTACCTGCTCGTTTTTGAAAGTGATATAAAGTCTGCCGTCTTTTTCGCTATACTCGATTATAAGCCCCTTTTCGAGAAGCGAGGCGATCACCCACTGTTTGTAAACCGATTTCATATCGTGTTTTTCGTAATATATATCAAGTTGTTTACGTGTAGCGCTTACGGTTAGTCCGTCCTCGGAAGCCTCGCCCACCGAAACGAGCGCGGCGAAACCGCCGATTTGCGAGTTCCACGAACGCGGTCTTAGTCGGCAGATTTCCCACATATCCAGGATATCCTGACGAAATTCTTCGTTAAGATCCCAAGGAAAAGTGCCGTCGGACTTAACGTCCGAGCTAACGACGTCGCCGCCGAAAATACGAATATTTTCCACAACCGACATCCGAGGGACCTTACCTTCGAATACCGTTTTGCCGTCCTGATCGCAATCGTAGACCCTATTTTCACGTAAATTAAAGCGATGCATCTGGATATTTTTATCCTTATATCTTTCGCACACTATACCCATAGCAACAAGGTATAGGTCTCCGCCTCCTGTTAGACCAAACACGCAATCATCGTAGGTTTCGACGATTTTCGAAAGCATCGCCACGATCTTTTCGAGCTTATTATGGCTAACTTCCCGCCACGAAATTTCGACGTCTTGTCCGCGGTTTTTAAAAATCTCGCGGTAACGCGCGATATGTTTTTCCATCTGATTGGAATTGTTGCCCACAAACACAACGCGTTCGGGCATACTTGCAAGGCAAGCACAGATATTTTCGGCGGCATTTTTATCAAAAAATTCAATATACGTCATAATACTTCACCTCGCGAGCGCTTTATTCAGAAAGAAATTCTTCAAGAGTGATCGTTCCTCTTGCAAGAAGCAAAAATTTATCGTTGAATATATCCACTGTGTTATAGGCTGTATTTATCAGGTTACGCACCGTTTCGTGAGAAACATCGCTTTTAAAGACCGAAAGCGTTTGTTTGTAGATCAATGCTCCATCGTTTATGCCGACGGCAAAGCATCCGTCGGTAAGTTTTTCCGAAACAAAGCAGGCCGCAACACAAGCGTCGATTATCTTATCGGGCTTGAAACGGAACGGTAATGACGAAAACAGCTTTATAAGCTGCCTGCTTTCGTCAACCATTATATAAAAGTGCGTCGGAAGTTCAGAGCCGCTTATGCCGAAGGTTATTTTACGATTGGATTCATCCTTCTCGTACAGGAATTCGTTTTCGATAGCTTCGCAAATAATATTATATACCTTATCTGCGTATATTCGCTTATTATCCTCGGACATTTGTAGCCTCCTAATAGCCGAATTGAGAGACGAAGGTTTCGAGTTCGGTTTCGCCTTTTACGAGCTTATCGAGCTTACTGTTTAGGGTATCTACCGTCATAAAGGAGCAGGTAAGAATATAAACGACAAGCTCCTTTGTGATTTCTCTGCTATTATAGCTGCAATTAAGACGGAAAGCAACCTCGCCGTTTTCGATATTATAGGTAAAGCCGCCGTCCTGCACGATAAAGTTCACCGCATTTATTGCAACCGCACCTTCAAAATAACGGTCTTTCGGAATCTTGGTGGGCAGAGGCGACACGAGTGTAACAAGTTCATTTTCGTAATCAACGCATATATTTGCGTTTACGGAACGGTTGCGACCCGTTAGGTTTAGCTGTGCAGAAAATTCGTTTTCGTTTTTTGTGTAAGGGGTCTTTATTTCATCCAACGCCTGACATATTATGGCGTACACCTCACGTGCGCGGTCGAGTATATTCGATTCCGACATAACCTGCTCTGCTCCTTAATTATCTTACTCGACATTATACCACAATAATCGTCTACGGTCAAGACAAAAAGAAAAGCCGCAAGGTGCTTTGCGGCTTTTAGAGATCATTGATCTTCTTTATAAAACAGTTCAATAACCGTCTTTTTCATTTCGTTTTCGTCCGGATAGAATTCCATAAACTTTTCGCCGACGCGCGATTCACCCTGAAGTTCGGAAATGCCGCCGAATTCATAAGTGGAAAATTTTTCGAAAATCGATTGCATTTGATTTACGGTGCAATCCGAAACTATGTATTCGGAAAGGTCGGAAGCCGCCTGCAAACTGAAATTATCGTTGCTTTTTGCTGCGAGTTGCGTTTGCTTATACAGTGCTTCGAGATATTGGCGCTGACGTTTCATACGGTTAAGGTTTGTGCTGTCCTCCATACCGTAGCGGTCGCGAACGTAGCTAAGCGCATGTTCGCCGTAAAGCGTAACCTCTTCGCCCTTGACAAGAGTGTCGTCGATACCCGTGAAGTCATCAAGCACGGTTACCTTTACGCCGCCGACAAGGTCGTTATATATCGGAACAGCTTCCATTGTAAGCGAAACGTAATGTTTGATTTTTACACCGAAAAGCAAGCCCGAAACAGAATCTGCAGTATTGCGACAACTTACCTCTTTGCCGTTACCATAAGTATGCGAAAGAGCGATTTGCTGTTTAACCGTGCCGATTTTATCTCCCGCAACACCGAGAACGTTCATTTCGGCAATAGTATCGCGGTTGATCTGTACGCCTTTGCAGGTTTTACTTGTATTATCGAAAACAAGCAACAGCAAAAAGTCGGCACTTTTATCGTTATTATACGCAGTGTTATCGTTTGCGTTTTGAAGCTTATCAAGCCCTATAACAAGGATAGCTTCAACATCATCACGGCGAGTATATTCCCTGCCGTCATATTCAAGTTTATTGCCATAAGTATCGGAATAACCGTCGCTGTATCCGCTTTGACTGTTTTCCCAAAGCGAAAGCGCGAGCAAAACGGCAGAAAGACAAAACACTACCGCGAGAACTATTGCCGCGTAGCGAAGATATTTCCTTTTTGTGCTGCCATCTATTTTACTCATAATACGACAACCCGTTTATCAGTTTTCGCACTTTTTGAGCTTATAGCCGACAACGCCGAGCGCCGCCGCGGATACTACCATAAGAGCAACGTAGATCCACCAGTTGAAGTTGTCGCCCGTTTGAGGAGGAGTGTGCTTATCCTTTTCGACAACTATTGCGAAGGGCGAAAGGTCCTTAGCGGTGAACTTTAAAAGATCGCCTTCAACAACAGCATCTTCAACGAGCACCCATTCGCCGTCTACCATTTTAAGGAGCGCAACGAAGCCATCGAGAGTATCTGCCTTGAGGGTGATTTTGAACGCGCCGTGTTCGTTATGAACATCACAGCCGTAGTAGCTGATATCGAAAAGATCGCTTACTGCAAGGTTTTCGGAGGGAATGCCCTTATCCGAAACAAGCTTTTCGAAATCGGGGTTAAAGGAGGTAAGGTCGTCTGCGTTTACGATTTGGTCGTAAGCATTCTCGATCTCCTTTTTCTTATCGTCGCTGAGTGTATCGCGTTCGGAATAAGGAGTGATAACAAGCTTCGCGGTACAATCGTGGCTTTCGTTTGTGCCGTCGATAATTTCGGGAGCCTTATTTTTGGAAGGGCTGACAATAAAATTACCGGGTTCTGCGAACGCCGTTACTCCGAGAGTCGCGAGCATCGCGATTGTGAGGAGGAATACCAATATCTTTTTCATAACAAAATCCTTTCGTAGGAATAATATATTAATTATTGTCTCTGTATTTTTGAAGAAGCTCTTTGGAATATTCGGCAAAATCATTAACAAACGTATCGCCGAAATTTCTTCTTATAACGTTGATAGCTTCATTGATTCGAGGACGACGGATATGCGTATTGTGACAATCCGAGCCGAGTGCATCGATCAATCCCGATTCCAGCATTCGCAACGCTTTTCTTCGGGAAAGGAGATCGGCAAAGAAACTTGCGTTAACCTGCATTAATACCCCGTGTTCGCGAAGATATTCGAACACACCGCGGTCCTGCATATTGAGATAACGTTCAATATGGGCGAGAACAATAACGATTTCATTCGAGCAAGATAGCTCGCACAGTTCCTTGACGGTATATTCGGTCCAACGCGCAAACGGCATTTCGAGCAACAAAAGCTTAGTATTTTGGATACGCAACGAGCAAAGCTCAGACAGACGGCTGATACCGTCGTAAAACCTGACCTCGGCACCGAGCAACATTTCGGGATATTTGCAATCGAGCGAGGGTTTTAGCGTTTCATAAGCGATCGCTCGCCGTTCCAAAAAGTTTTGGGGCGACTCCCTGTCGGCATAGTAATGCGAGGTTGCAAGCACGCTTTCGATGCCTTGCGCCGAAAGCATTGCGAGAAGCTTTAGGCTTTCCTCGACGCTTTTACTACCGTCATCGACCGATGGGAGTATGTGGGCGTGAAAATCGATCATTGTTCGGTATGGCGGGCATCTTCATAATAGTCGCCCGATTTATAGTATCTGTAATACTTTTTATATTTACCGTAAGAGCGCTTGCCGTCCTTTGCTTCATTCATCACACAGCCAAGCACCTTGACGTTTGAAAGTGAAAGCTGACGGAAGCATTGTTCAAGTTCCTTCTTTTCGGTATAGTCCTGACGGACCACGACGAGCATACCCGTGATAAAGCCGGATATTGCAAGCGCATCCGAAACTATATTGACAGGAGGAAGGTCGATAATTATATAGTCGAAATTTTCGGCAAGCGTTTTTAAAACAAGCTCCATACGGCGCGAGCCGAGAAGTTCGGACGGGTTGGGAGGCAATTCCCCCGAAGGCATAACATACCAATTATCGAGCAGACCGGATTTAAAATCGCCGAAGCGCTGTGTTTCGTAGCCCATAAGAAGATTTGTAAGGCCCGGGGTATTTTTGATATTCATTTTTTTAGCAACGCTGGGAATTCTCAAATCGCCGTCGATAAGCAGAACTCTTTTACCGCTTTCAGCAAGAACGTAGGAAAGGTTTATTGCGGTGGTACTCTTTCCCTCTCCGCGCATCGAGCTGGTTACGCCGATTATCGCGCACTTTTGATCTGCGGGCAGAGTGAAATTAAGGTTTGTTCTTAAAAGCTTATACTGTTCGGTTGCGCTGAATTCGAGATTTTTATGAAGTGTTTTTTCGGTATTACTCATCGCAAAAGCCGCGGCTTTACGATGCTTTTTCTTTGTTCCCATATTTTCCTCCGCACCTATTTGGTCTTTCTCTTCCCGCTGCTGTAATAATAGCCGTAGCGTTTACTGCCGCCACCGAGAAGGTCGGGGACTTTCGCAAGGATAGGATAGTTATAATTTTTAAGGATATATTCTTCGTCGTGAATAGTATCATCCAAAATAGCGGCAAGTGTTATTGCGGCGGCCGCCAACAACGCACCCAAAAGAATACCGATAGCGGTGTATTTTGTGATACTCGGAGATATTTTTTGATAATCGGGGACTGCCGAATCGACAACCTCCATCGATGCGTTATCGATAATTTCAGAAATTCTTACGGGAAGTTCTTCGGCGATACAGTTTGCTATGCGCGCTGCTTCGTTCGGGTCGGTCGAGGTTACGGTGACCTTCATGATTTCGGTCTCATTCGAAGGCGCAGCAACGATCATTTCCGAAAGTTGTCGGTAATTATAGGACACTTCCGATTTTTCGATAACGCGTTCAAGCGTTGTTCTGTTTTTAAGTATTTCGGTATAGGTTTTAACAAGACTTTGCGCCGCGCTGATTTCGGACGAGCTTATCTGAAAACTGGTGCTGCCGATCGAGATATTGCCGTTGTTGACATAAAGCATTATAGAAGACGAATATTGCGGTGCTACCAAAAACGAAGCGATCGAAAAGCCGATGCCACCCGCAATGATCGCAGCGAGAACTATCGCCCAAGCTCTGTGCCAGAGAGCTTTGAGTATATGCATAACATCTATTGTATAATATTCTTCGTTATTTTGTTCTCTGTTTGTTTTTTTATTGTAATCCATAGGTTTACCCCTTAACGTGCTTTATAATCGGAGTTGTACGCGCAAAAACAAACACGTACCCATATTCGTATAGATTCTAGCATATACTTATAGAAAATGCAATAGTTTTTTAAACAAAAGTGCAATATTTACGCACAAAAACCGACAGCGATACACCGTCGGTTTTGTAAATGGAATCTTCTCAAAAATAACTTTGTTAGATCAGTCTTTGAAATATATGTCTCTTGTGTACACCTTATCGCGAACATCATCAAGAAGCTCATTATATCTGTTTGCCATGATGACATCGCTTTGCTCTTTAAATCTCTTTAGATCATTAACCACAACACTGCCGAAAAATGTCGTACCGTCTTCAAGGGTCGGTTCATAAATGATAACAATTGCGCCCTTTGCTTTTATCCGTTTCATGACACCTTGAACAGAACTTTGACGAAAATTATCGGAATTGCTCTTCATCGCGAGACGAAATACGCCTATGGTTACTTTTCTCTCTTTATCGGGATTCCAAGAGCCGTTTGAACTATAATAACCCGCCTTTTGCAACACTCTATCCGATATAAAATCCTTGCGAGTGCGGTTGGATTCAACGATTGCACGTATAAGATTTTCGGGCACTTCGTTGTAATTAGCAAGCAATTGTTTTGTGTCCTTGGGCAAGCAATATCCGCCGTAACCAAATGATGGATTATTATAATGGTCTCCTATTCTGGGATCATAACCAAGAGCATCGATTATGGCTGCCGTATTTAAACCCTTTACTTCTGCATATGTATCCAATTCATTAAAATACGAAACGCGCAGTGCCAGATAAGTATTCGCAAAAAGTTTAACAGCCTCGGCTTCCGTATATCCCATGATCAAAACAGGCGTTTCATTATTTAAAGCACCTTCTTTTAGCAAATTCGCAAACGTATTTGCCGCATCAACAAGGACTTTATCGGAAAGATCGGTACCGACAACGACGCGACTCGGATAAAGATTATCGTAAAGTGCCTTCCCCTCTCGCAAGAATTCAGGGCTGAAGAGGATATTTGAATACCCGAACTTCTTTCGAATTTCTTCTGTATAACCAACGGGAACGGTCGACTTTATAACAATAACTGCATTTTTATTGTAGCTAATAACCTTTTGTATAACCGCTTCTACTGCAGACGTATCGAAATAATTACTTCGACTATCGTAATTTGTAGGAGTAGCTACTATAACAAAATCTGCATTTCGATACGCGTTTTCCGCATCTGTGGTGGCGACAAGATTCAATTTTCTTGTAGCCAGATACTCCTCGATCTCTTTATCAACTATAGGTGATTTTTTTTCATTGATAAGTTCGACTTTTTTCGCAATTATATCCACTGCTGTCACATTATGATTCTGCGACAACAAAACCGCCATCGAGAGTCCAACATAGCCCGTTCCGGCAACCGCTATTTTCATTATATATTCTCCTATAATTCACACGCCGTAAAATTCTTTATACCATTCAGCAAATTTGCGAAGTCCTTCGCGAAGCGTTGTCGATGGCTTGAACCCATAATCATTTTCTAACGATGATACATCCGCATAGGTTACAGAAACATCTCCCGCTTGCATAGGAACAAGCTTTTTGTGCGCTTCAAAATCATAATCCTCGAGCAAAACCTTTGCTCGAACAAGTTCATCATGTAATATCGTGACGAAATCCAAAATATTTTCCGGATTATTGTTCCCTATATTGTATATGCGATACGGTGGAATCGGCAAATTGTCTTCCCCGAGCTTACACTCCGGAGCGCAACTCATAACTCGCAAGACACCTTCGACGATATCGTCGATATATGTGAAATCTCGTTTACAGTTACCGTAATTAAATATCTGTATATCCTCGCCCTTTATCATCTTGTTCGTAAAGCTGAAGTATGCCATATCAGGGCGGCCTGCAGGTCCATACACGGTAAAGAAACGCAATCCAGTAGAAGGTATGCTATATAACTTGGAATATGAATGTGCAAAAAGTTCATTCGACTTTTTCGTTGCAGCATATAGACTCACCGGCTTATCCGACGGATCGTCTACACTATAGGGAATCTTATTATTGCTACCGTATATACTCGAAGAAGAAGCGTATATCAAATGTTTAACGGGATAACGACGACACGCTTCAAGAATATTATAAAAACCCACAATATTCGATTCAATATATACATCGGGATTGGTGATCGAATAACGCACCCCCGCCTGAGCGGCAAGATTCACCACGATATCAAACCTATTTTTTTTAAACAATTCAGTCACAAGAGCATTATCGGCAATATTTCCTTTAACAAATATCCACTTCGAACTGTTTCCGTTTGCCAGCGTTTCAATTCTTTCAAGGCGGTATTTTTTGATATGAACGTCGTAATAGTCATTCATATTGTCAAGACCGACTATTATGTTATTACTGCCCTTCTCTAATAGTTTAAGAACCAGATTTGAACCGATAAAACCGGCAGCACCGGTAACCAGTATTTTTTTGTTGGTTAATGTTACATTCTGCGTTAACATAAACAAATCCTTGAATTTTAAATATCATTATCCGGTTAAATATTACTATTATTTAACAGTTTTTTTCTTTGCATAAAATAAAACACAATGCCAAGAGTCACCCAAACCACAAGCATAAGATACGATTCTTGACAAAAGTTAACACCCTCAAGTCCGGGGATCGGAACAAGTTGAAGTATCATAAAAATCATCGAGAAAACAACACCCAATACCGCCGTTACTTTCAAAAAGCGGCTACCGTCTTTTTGACCCTTCATTCTTTTCAGAGCAGATGCACTGGTAAAGAAAAATCCCATGGATGCGCCTATCGCAGACATATCCACAAACCAACCCAGTGCTTCTCTTCCCAATAAAGGACCCGAAAGCGACAGTATCATACAAAATAAGATAGCATTTTTGGGGGTCCCGTATTTAGGGTCAATCTTTGCGAACGTTTTGGGTAAATACGCATCCTTCGCCATCGAATACATAAGACGCGAAGATGCAAGGTAAAATCCCATTATACCCGACAATACCGCACAAGATACCGCTATGCCGATTATCACCTTACCAAATACGCCAAGAATCTCTTCCGCCGCAACCAAAAGAACCCATTCTCCCGCCATAACTCTTTCGGGCCAATTTTCGAGTGCTGCTGCCGCGACAGTATTATTCGCGGTATACACGAAACAACCGAACAAAATGGCTATCACCATGATGCTGATTACCTTTTTATACGAGAAATTAAATTCTTCCGCCGCCTGCGGAATAGTGTCAAATCCAACGTACGCCCACGGAGCAATAGCAAAGGTGGCAAGTATTGCCGAAATTATACCGATGTTTCCGCTGTGCGCAAAATCACCAACATTTTCCATGCCGAAATCGGTGGCAGATGCCGCCACCTTGTCGAAACCCCAGATAGGATTCATATTGATCCCCTGTGTTTTGCTGCTACACAAAGCCGAAATTGTAAGTACAAGCGCAGATATCACAAGTAAAACCGACAACACAGTCTGAATAATGCCCGCTTTCTTTACACCGAGCATATTCAAAACGGCAAATAGTATTAGAATTGCCATCGCGAATATCATTTCGCCAAAATAAATCTCAAATCCGGCAACTGCATAATGGAATCCAAACTTAAGTATATCCGCATTGCCGTCGAGTCCGTCGACAATAAGGCCGATCGCCGTCGAATTCATCGGCACATTAGTTAAATACGCGGCAACCAAAAACCATCCGCAAATAAATGCCATATTTGATCCGAAGCACGCCTTGGTAAATGTAAATTCACCGCCTGCTTTCGGATGTTTGGGAACCATATATGCATAACTGCATGCGATAATGATCATTACCATCGCACCAAGCAGCATCGCTATTGCAGTTCCGACAACGCCAGAATTGGGCAAAAACTTTTTTCCGGGATTCACAAACGAACCCCAACCTATTATACAGCCAAAGGCAATCGCCCATACATGCATGGGATTAAGTTGACGTTTTAATTGTGTATTGGATGTTTTTCCAGTCATAAAGATTCCTTTCTGCATTATAATGCGGTGTTATGATTTTTTCGCAAGAAAATAAGAACAAACAAGTTTAAATGAATCTCTTTCCAAAAGCATCGCTTCTGCCATTAGCAAGATTACAGCAACTAACGAATATACAATAGCCACTACAACCCAATCCATCCAAGACACAATAACAATTTTTATATGGTCCGACAAAAATTTAAAAGCGAGAACATTGGCAAAAGACGCCGCAAAACGCGCCATCGAACGCCAACATACCGTATCCAAGACACGCTTCGAAGAATAGAAAATCGTATCTATGCATCGCCAGCCCAACGCCAATCCCGTACCAAGTAGCACACCGTTTTTACCCATAAGCAATGTAAACCCAACGCTCAAAACAATACTCAATGTTGCTTCTAAAATTGCGCGCCATTTAGTTTCTTTAAAATGACCCGCAACATTGATCAAAGCGGTTCCTGGTAATTTCAAAATATAAAACAACGAAGAAACCACAAATAGCAACGCGAACATCGGATACACATAGTCTATATCGGCGTCATTGGTATACAGTTTAACAAACGGAATCAGCATTGCAACCGTAACCATCAGAACGAACGTAACGAAGAAGAAAAAAACAAACTCAACTGCACTGTATATTTTTTTTAGTTCTTGTTTTTGTCCCAAAGCATATTTTTTTCCGAAAAAAGGCGTTATTGCTGTACACAAATTCGAACAAATATTACGAATTCCGTATAACACAATATTATATACAGAATAAATACTCGCCGCTTTTAAATCCACAAGCACTGTCAAAATGGCAGATTGACTGCCTGTTACAACCAAACCAGCTAACTGGTGCACCATTGCATCCTTGCGTTTTTGTATAGCTCTGGGAATCGGCGGAGCACTCTTATAGGAAGAATATTGCGGAAATAATTTTCTAACATACGCAGTCAATAAAAATCCGCGCATAATATACACAAACGATATAGTAAACTGTACAACTATAATTCCTACATTCAGGCGAAGCATAAGCACTGCCAAACCCAAGCTCAACAACAAACTTACTGCCTGAATAATTGAACAAACATATACCTTCTGATGAGCGTATAAAAGCGCTCGATACCTACCGATTGCAAAAAACTCCGAAGCACCCGAAGTACTCATTACAATCAATAAAAGCATAATTGTAAAATACGGAATCTCCGAGCGTATAGAAAACGGATATATTATCGAAACAATGAGCGTGATCGCCATAAAAATCATACCGTAACGGGTAAACATATCGTTCGCCGATCTTAACATACCCTTTACAGTATCATTATGGCCGTTTGCGACGGGTTGATACAATGCTTGTGTAACCGCCGTAGCAATGCCGGCGCCCACCAAGCTTATGTAAGACACTATTGTCTTGGTAGTGGAAACCAATCCGTTAATATCAGAGCCAAATTGCGCAATGATTAATCCCGGCAGAATCAAATTTGAAAGTATGTTCACGAGTTGCGGAAGAGTGCTTGATATTACATTTTTAAATACTTTTTTCAAATATCCGACACTCCTCTCTGAAAAGTCACTTTAATAATTCTGCTTCGTCGCTGTAAATAGCGGCATACCGCTTACTTATAACCTCATTACTATATATAGACAGTTTTTCAAAGTCAAGCGATTTTCGGGTGCCGTTTTGTATATCGTCAACTATGCGTTCTGCCCACTTTTTAGGGCCGTCAGACAATTGGAGAAAAGTTAACAACCCAACGTCAGCTTCCTGCTGAATATTTTCTGAAACATAGCAGTCGATACCCATCGCTTGTGCCTCTATCAAAACAATTCCAAAGCCTTCAAAACGCGAAGGAAAAATCATATAATTTGATTTTGCATAATATTGCGAAATGTCCGCGGTATCTCCGGGAACCATTTCCACATTCTGTTGAACGCCAAGTGTATCTATGAGCATAGCCAAACGCTGTACTTCAAACGGTTCCCCATATCCCACGAGATATAAATGTGCATCTTTGAAAGTTTTACAGATTTCCGCAAATGTTTCTATGACGAATTCCTGATTTTTCGAATATGTATAGCGCCCTACATGAATAAAATGCATTTGCTTTATCTTGCATCGCTTCTCATACGCATACTTATTCAAATCAACTGCGTTAGGTACAACAACATAACGATCATGAAGGAAAAAGTCTTCGCACGCACACTTAGAGCATCCAATGTTAACCGTGGCAGTCTTCTTTAGCATTTTGGGACTTAAGTCCTTATAAAATTTTTCAACAAATGACTTTTTTTTAGACGAATTCGCAACATGAGAGTGTGCTATTCGAATCGGTACACCGGCATGTTTAGCCGCCAATAAGCATATCCATTCGTCCCTTTGATTATGGCAATGAATCACATCGTATCCTTGCTCTTTACATATCTTTCGAATACCGAAATACAACTTAAAAGGGCGAGTTAAAAGTTCCAAATAATCGCGTTTGCCTTTTTTCGGATAACATTTAATGCGATGAAGCTTACCGTATTTTTTAAAATCCTCTTCCCTATCACTTACTCGATTGAACACAACACAATCAAACTCAAAATCCGAACTTAGCGATTCTACGATTAAAAAAACCACAGACCCCACACCGCCGGGATTTAAACCACCGGCAGAAACGTGAAGAACCTTTTTCTTCATAACTTTTCTCCTTACGAAACGTCACTATTTTTCAGCTGCATAGAGCGTGTACTTTTAATGAGATCGGGCAGTACGGGAATCAAATACATAAGCAAAGCACCTTCGTGAGCAGATGTAAAACCGGGATTGAAGAACAAGAACAACGTATAAGTAATAACCGTCGGCAACGCCACCTGCGACATTCCGATTTTTCTCCATTGAGTTTTTAATAATTGTGTATATTTGACTAAAAAAACAAAATAGAACAGGATTGCAAAAATACCATATCGCGCTAAATCGTCTAAGATTTGCGAGTGATACCCAATACCGTCCTCAAAGGTCACATAGGTATATCTCGGACCACTTCCAAACGGATTATTCAAAAAGGTTTTCCAAGATACAGAGTAAACCTCTATTCTCGATTCAAGATTTCCCACTGCACTACCATAAGAAATAGAGCGAGCTATTGCAGTTAATCTAAGAGAGATTTTTTCGTTACCAATATTATCGGCTACTAATTCTATTAAATCCACCCAAGGAATCAAGATTAACAGCAAAACCGCAAAAACGACCAAGAAACCTCTTTTTATAGATGAGGTATTAAGCAAATAGCTTAGCGCAAACGCAACGAAAAACAGTATAATTGCGATAGTAAAAGACGCAAAGGTTAACGATAAAATAACCGCAACTAATGAAATTATAGCTATAACGGGTTTGTATTTTTCAAAAACAAACGTCATAAATATCGGAACACAGACTACAAGACCTTGAAAAAAGTATATTCCGCCTATATTCATCATGCGAAGAATCAAATCTTCTTCAAGAGGGTTGGCAGAATACGCCAAAATTCTTGCCGCATTAGGATTCATTATAACGCCTGCAATTGAGGTTACTGCCGTTATCGCCAACATAACCAACAGCAAAGCAGCAAGACGATTGCGCGCGTTCTCGTATGGTCTCAGAAGATAAAACACCAACAACGAGCCCCAGAAAGTAAAGCTTATCCTAATATGCTCATCTGCTTCGCCCATACCCAAAAACACCATGACGCAAAAAACAAACATATATACTAACACAGGAGTAAGTGCGTTAAATTGCAGATATATTTTTTGTCTACGATAGAGAGAAACGGCAAATATACCTGCACAGCCCACTAAAAAAAAGGTAAAGAATATTAAATTATAGGTGCCAGACTTGAAGAAGGCACGAACCATAGGAAAGTAATACCAGATATAGTATACCCACAAAAATGGTTCAAACGGCTCTATTCTTCCTTTCGTTCGATTTTGCATTCTTGACTCCTATTATTCTGGCAATCGAAAAAGTTTTTAAGGAAATTATGTCTTAGTTCTTCTAAAACAATCGCAGAATACTTTTTCGACTCATTATAGTTGCGAATCGCAGCTTGCGTTGCAATATCGTTTTTATATTTTTTTAGAAACGCTACGATTTTTGTTGATATAAATTTATTATTAGCGCAAACAAATTCTTTATCGAGAAGTTCAGGAATCCCTCCTGTCTTCGTACCGTAGCAGGTTAAACCTCGGCTCATCGCTTCGATTAATGCGCGAGGCAGACCTTCCTGCAAACTTGGTTGAATATAAACATCTAAGGAATCATACCAATCAAAGATTTCGTCGTGAACGATACTACCTTTGAAGACAACTTGATCCGCCACGCCTAATTTACAAGCAAGTCTTCTCAGTTTTTCGCGGTCACCCTTGCCTGCAATTTGATATTCAAATCGAGTGTAGCCCATAGATTTTAATTTTGCCAAAGCACGAATAACGAAGCGTTGTCCTTTAAAAGCAACATCAACTGCAGCGGCGGTGCCAATGATGATTTTTTCATCAAGCGCCCTATTTGCGATTTTATCCAAACGTCTTTGTAACACATCGTCATCAAACGTTTTGAGTGCCACATCAGAAACACCTATGCTTATTCCTTTTGTGGGATAGCGTCTTTGCAAAAATTCGTTTGTGACATACAACACATAGGGTGCATTTTTGGTAGCAATCCGGCGAATAAAAAACATAATAGGTGCAACCATTTTCCCCAAAAGTCCGTGATTCCAATAGGAATCCCACACACAGTTTACCACCTCCACAAGATAGGGTTTGCCTAATTTTCGGCAAGTGCCTACCCCGCGCCAACCGCGACAGATTACTGCATCGCAATCTTCTAATACGCGTAGCAACTGCTTGTTTTCTCTTTTAAAATGAAGGACGCGGCGAAAAGGCGTTTCGTTTCTAACACACTCAAAGATGATTCTCTCGGAGCTTGATTTAACAAATTTCCCATTTGGGTTTTCGTTTGTTTCGGAATATCTTCCGACAACAACCATCTCGTCAAAAAAAGGTAAATAACGTTCTGTTAGCAACGCGTTCGATAGATTGGTAGAATAATACTCGTTTTGATATTTTTTGAATTTTGTATCAAAAACAAATCCCAATTTCATAAATAGCACCTTCAACAAACAAATTTAAGCTTTCTTTACGTTTGCGGAAAATTTACCTAGTAATTTAAAAATCACTTCACAAATATAATGAAGCGTAACTGCAGAAATCAAAATTGAAAGTGTGAGCACAATCCAATTTATAGGAAATCTAAAAATAGGGCGCAACGCGTCGATTAAGAAATATTGAACAAGATAAATTTCCAGCGTAATATTCGCGATGAAGGTTATTGCTTTTTTTATCTGCAACGGAAACTTAAGTAGTTTTGCATCCAGCCCCGAAAACACGCGAAACAAGCAATACAGGAACGAAAAAATCAAGATCTGATTTAAAATTTGCAGTTTTAAAAAACTTGATGATGTTAAAAAATACATTTTTGATGCAAAATATGCAATAAAAGTCAAAAACATAAACAGACACCATTTATATGAAAAATTATCACGAAATGTTTCGTCCTTATTCTTAAAATATGCGCCTAAAAGCATACTTTCCATAAACAAAAACCTTATAAACGGTTCTCTTACAGTATCAATATGATAATAACTCTTATCATAAAAAATAATATAAATAAGGAACATAAAAAGAGCAATTATTCCCATTATTATAGGAATATTTCTTTTTAAAACATCGTATTTTACTATAAAAAAATATGGTATGTATAAAACAATGATAGAACCTACAAAATGATAATCGGTAGGATAAATAAAATAATGAAACCAAAATTTTTCAGAAAAGGAAAAATAACCGATAATCAAAAACAGTATAGTTATCACCCAAGTTGGAATAAACACTCTATAAATCCTTTTGCCATACCATTTAAAGAATGAAAACCCGGGGTTATACAAGCAATATCCTGATACAGCAAAAAAGATCACATCCCCTATTAGTCCGCCATTAGCAATTAAATCTGTCGGGTATATGCCGGTGTAATGAGCATTCGTGATTATACAGGCCGCTATCGCACGTAAAACTGTTATAAAAAATACCATATTTACCTCAAAAAGCGCAAATTTCGCAAAAGTTAAGCATTTAATAACGCACAAAATTTTTTATACATTAGAAAAGGTTCAACGACCCGCCTCACCCAAAAGTGGGGCAGGTCGTTTTGTAAATTTACGCCAAAGTTTTATAGTTTTGATTATAAAACCATTTTACCCTCTGCATCAAAGAAGAAGGTCTTGTTAGGAACTGCTGAACCATCAGGAAGAGTCAAACCGTTGGTGGTCTTTACATAGCAACTCTT
>JAZSHQ010000019.1:0-6147 GCA_045533335.1 Eubacteriales bacterium | reverse complement strand
TAGATAATAGATAATAGATAAGAGATAAGAGATAAAAAAGTAGAATGATACACAAGAAAAAAATTAAAACTAAAAATTTTTGGGAGAGAGCTCGAGAGAGGGTATTTTTACAAAAATACCCTCTCTCGTAAACAACAATATTTTTTAAAAAACCAATCAATAAACCAACCGCAGGCCTTTTTCGATAACTTCAATGTTAACCGTCGAATGCTCGCCGCCGTTTTCGCCGTCGAGCGACCAGCCTGCGGGCTGTTGTACGGTTATTTCGGCGCGCTTTACCTTGCGGCGGATGAAGGTGTTGGTTTCGAGCCTGCTGTAAATCAGGTCGTTCACCATAGCGGATCCTTCGGCGATAGTGGTGGGTGCTTTTAGCATCGTAAGCTCGAACTCGCCGTCGTCGAAACTGACTTCACCCTTCGGCAGCCATATAACACCGCCCGCGCGGAGCGTGTTAGAAACCGAGCAAAACAGGAATTCGCCCTCTATCGTTTCGGCTTCGGTAATTACCTTGTAAAAGGTCTTGCGGGTGTCCTTTAACGAGTAAAGCCCCTTTAAAAGGTATGCGCTGTGCCCGAGCGCGTTCTTTAACTGCTGTGAGGTCATATACGAAGCTTCGGCAAACATACCCGTGCAGGCGATGTAGGCAAAATATCTGTCGCCGAACCGCCCGATGTCGATAGGTTTCGGGGGCATAACGGCAATGCGCTCGCACGCGGTGCTTATGTTCTTTACCAGCTTTAGCGAAGCGGCAAAATCGTTCGTAGAGCCGAGAGGGATGTAGCCGAGAGGGATATCGCAACCGCTTTTGATAATGCCGTTCACCGCGGCGTTAAGCGTGCCGTCGCCGCCGACAGCCACGCAAAGCGAGTAACCGCCGACTTCCTGCGTTAAAACCTGCTCGGTAATTCCGTTCGGCTGGGTGGGAAGCACGGTAACACGGTAACCGTGGCGCGAAAATATCTCGACCGCTTTAAAAACCGCGCTCTTGCCGCGCCCCTTGCCCGCAACGGGGTTTATAATAAGAAGTAAACGCTTTTCAGACATAATAAATACACCTCGAAAAGTATTATATCACTTTGTGCGATTTATTGCAATATCAAAAAAACTGTGTTATAATACAAAAAAACGGAGGTTTAGTGAAAATGATAAAATATTCCTTCGGCCGCCCCAAGGCTTCGCCGATACGTATTAAAAAGCGCGAGCTTAAATGGCTTCGCGAGTTCACGCGTAACAAAACCGCAAACGATGGGTTTATATATATGGATTCCCGCCACAAGCCGTTCGTGCTCGGCGGTATTGCACTGCCTGCCGATAACTACGGCGAATATTACCGTCTTGATGCGGGCAAAAAATCAAGCTATTCCCCCGCGAATAAAGGGCTTGCCGAGCATACGTCGGGCGGATCGATAAGGTTTGCCACCGATGCGGAAACTATCTCGCTCCGCATACATAACCGCGCCTCGAGCGTCGGTATGCACCATTTCTGTGACAGAGGCGTTTGGGGTATCGATGCTTACGTCGGTACAGGCACGAAAAGGGAATACGTCGGCGCACAGATGCAGACCTTTGCCGAAAGCCCGAGCTATAACGAAGGCACTCTTTCGCTCGGAAAGGGCGTTAAAGAGGTGCAGATAAACCTGCCGCTTTACGGCGGTATCGAAAAAATCGAAATAGGCTTTCCCGTGCTTTCGAAAATCGGCGCGCCCACGCCGCGTATGAACGGTGCGGTTGCATTTTACGGCTCGTCGATAACGCAGGGCGGCTGTGTTTCAAGACCTGCAAACTCCTATGCAAACCTCGTTTGCCGCGCGCTCGATTCCGATTGCGTTAATTACGGCTTTTCGGGCTCTGCTATGGGCGAGCTTGCCGTTGCCGAGCATATCGCCTCGCGCAGTCTTGCCTGCTTCGTAATGGACTACGATTACAATTCGCCGTCTGTCGAGCATTTAAAGGAAACCCACGAGCCTTTCTTTAAGCGCATCCGCGAAATTCAGCCGAATCTTCCCGTTGTTTTCGTGACCCACCCCTATTATTCCGCACCGACCGAAAACGACCTTTTGCGCGTTGCGGTGGTAAAACAAACCTACGAAAACGCGCTCGCTTCGGGCGATAAGAACGTTTATTTCGTCGATTCCGCGAAGTTCTTTACAAAGGAAATGCGCGACCTCTACTCGGTCGATAACCTCCACCCGAACGATCTGGGTCAGTTTTCTATGGCGGAAATTATCTTCCCCGTCGTTAAAAAGGCTATCGAAAACGCGAAAAATAAGTAAAAATTTTTGAAAGAGAGCCCGAGAGTAAACTTAATGGGGGCCCTGAAAAATCGAAGAATTTTTGGGGCAGTGCAAAAAGTTTTCTTTCGGAAACCAACAAACACAACCAACAAACCAAGGAGAAAAAATATGATAAGAGTAACCGTTTGGAACGAATTCCACCACGAAAAGCATAACGAGCGCGTTGCCGAGATATACCCCAACGGCATTCATCAGGCTATTGCCGATTTTCTTAAATGCGATGATATAACCGTCCGTACCGCAACGCTGGATGACGCCGAATGCGGGCTTACCCAAGAGGTGCTCGACAACACCGACGTTCTTATCTGGTGGGGTCACGTTCGCCACAACGACGTGCCCGATGAAATAGTTAACCGAGTTAAAAATGCCGTTCTTATGGGTATGGGCATCATCTGCCTGCACTCGGCGCACCATTCAAAGATTTTTAAATCGCTTATGGGCACGACCTGCAACCTCTCCTGGCGCGAGGATGGCGATCTGGAACGCGTTTGGACGGTCAATCCCGCCCACCCCATCGCGCAGGGAATAGGCAGATATTTCGAACTTAACGGCGTCGAAACCTATGCAGAGCCGTTCGGTATTCCCGAGCCCGACGAGGTTGTGTTTATGGGTTGGTACGAAGGCGGCGAGGTGTTCCGCACCGGCTGTACCTTCCACCGCGGTAACGGCAGGATCTTCTATTTCCAGCCGGGGCACGAAACCTTCCCGATTTTCTATAACGAAAACGTTCAAACGATCATCCGCAACGCCGTCCGCTGGGCAAACCCCGTTAAGCGCGACACCGAGCTTACCTGCCCGCAGGTGACGAGAGTGCATAATCGATAAGTTTTTTATAAAAGGGGGTGCTTTTTGCAAAAAGTACCCCCTTTGACCCCTGCAAAAACTCTTAAACCGAATAAATTTCAAGTGTGTCATAACAAAAACGGCACACTTTTTTTGTTTGTAATTAAATGATTTTAAAAGGGTTATAGGGGGAACTTTTGCAAAAGTTTCTCCTAAAAACATCACCCCAAAAACGCACAAAAAAATGAGATTTTTATGAGAAAAAGATGAGATGAAATCCCCTTTTCGGGGTGGTATAATAAAAGCACGGAGAAAGAATTTAAAAGAAGGTAATGCTGAAACAAGCAGTATTCATCACGCAAGCTGCAAAAACGATGTAAACGACGTCGTACGACATCGTACGACGCGACAATGACATCGCACGACGCGACAACGACGCCGCACGACGCAAAAACGACGAAATACGACGCTTCCTATTATATAGATAAAGAAAAAAGAAAAAGAAAAAGAATAAAGAGAAAGAAGCAGAAGCAGAAAAAAGAGCGAGCGCGCGGAGGGGAAGCCGCGGCAGCCGCAAAAATTTTTTCTCTTTGTTAAAAAACACACGGTTTGTGATTGATTGTAAAAACAAAAAAAGAAAGACCGCGTGATAACGCAGTCTTTCTCGGAAGTAAAACAATCTTATTTGAGGGTGATTTTCGCTACTGCCGCAAGGTGGGTTTTACAATGAAAAAAAATAAAAATCCGCGCCATGCGCGTGGATTTTTATACCTCGGAGTTCCGAGGCTTCGGACAAGCCGAAAGGCGCGCACGAAGCCTGCGCGAGCGCACGGAACTCACAAGCCCTAAACCGATTAAAACGCTTGCTGTTTTCATCGAGAGCGCAAGTGACAAAAAAAGAAAGACCACCGCAATGGTAGTCTTTCTCGGAAGTAAAACAATCTTATTTGAGGGTGATCTTTGCACCAGCTTCTTCGAGCTGAGCCTTGAGGGATTCTGCTTCTTCCTTGGAAACGCCGGTCTTAACCATCTTGGGAGCGTTAACAACGATGTCCTTAGCTTCGCCGAGACCGAGGCCGGTGATTTCCTTAACAGCCTTGATAACCTTGAGCTTAGCAGCTTCGTCGAAGGAGGTGAGTTCTACGTCGAATTCGGTCTTTTCTTCTTCAGCGGGAGCAGCAGCAACTGCAGCACCTGCAACTGCTACGGGAGCAGCAGATACGCCGTACTTTTCTTCGAGAGCCTTTACGAGGTCTTTGAGTTCAAGAATAGAAAGAGAGTCTACAAGTTCAAGAATCTGATTGATTTTTTCCATTGTGATATAATCCTCCGTGTTTAAGTGTTTTTTTAAAAATTAAGATGTTTTGTTGCCGAAATTATTCAGCAGCAGCTTCGCCGCCCTCTGCCTTGTCGATAATCGCCTGAATAGCATAAGCGAAACCGTAAAGACCGGATTGGAGCGAGCCCATAAGTCTGCCGATAAGGACTTCTTTGGAAGGAGTTTCGGCAAGTTCCTTCACACCGTTTGCGTCGAGCAATTCGCCGTCAACAAAGCCTGCTTTGAGAACGAAGTTTTCGTGATCCTTTGCGTAAGCTGCAAGGATCTTCGCGGGAGCGATAGGGTCGTCAGCGCAGGTAGCGAGTGCGGTCATACCGGTAAGCTGGTCCTTAAGACCTTCAAAACCGATCATATCGCAAGCCTTGGAAGTAAGAGTGTTCTTAACTACCGTGTATTCAACACCTGCGGCACGAAGTTCGCTTCTGAGCTTGGTATCGTCAGCAACGGGAATACCCTGATAGTTAACGATAACGCCGCCCTGCGCGTTCTTCATTCTTTCAGCGAGTTCAGCGACAAGCGCTTTCTTTTGCTCGAGAATGTTTGCGTTAGCCAAATTGTTTACCTCCTGATTTATTTTGCACGAATAACAAAAGCTCCTAAAGCGCATACCGCCATAGGAGCATAGAAAGAGCGTATTAAAAACACTTTTCATCTCCTCGGCAGGTAGGTTTTAAAAACCTTTATGCTTCGCGCCTGCTGTCTTTGGAAATTCGACCTTGTAATAATATCATAAGTGATTATATTTGTCAAGGGGTTTTGGGAAATTTTTTAGATAAAAGATAATAGATAATAGATAATAGATAAGGCTGTTGGGGGTGAATTTTTTTGTTTTGTTTTAAGAGTTTTTGGGAAAAGAGCACGAGAAAAACCGCTTTTTGCAAAAAGGGTTTTTCTCGTATGAAAGCCAAGCTTACTCGTTAATCACGAAAACGACGCCGCTTATTTCCTGCGCCTGCTTTTTGAATAAATCGACGTCCTTGAGGCTTGCCGAGATGATAAGCATACCGAGGTTGCCTGCAGTTGCGCTTTTTGCGGGGAGAATGTCGATGTGTGCGTCGTCGGGCAGGAGCGATTTTATCGATTCGGTTATAGTGCCGAGCGACGCCAAATCGTCGATTTCTATGTAAATGCAAGCCGCCTTTTTGCGCTTGCGCTCGATGCGGGTAAGGAACGCGGCGGTGAACACGCAGGCAAGCACGGCAAAGAGCGCGCCGCTGTAAAATCCGATGCCCACGGCGATGCCGATTATCGCTGTTGCCCACATTATTGCCGCTGTGGTAAGCCCTGTTATCATCTTGTCGCTTTTAATAATAATCATACCTGCGCCGAGAAAGCCGATGCCCGAAACCACCTGCGCGGCTATGCGCAACGGGTCGTTGCCGAAGCCAAGCACGCTCGAGGCGTAAACGCCGATAAGCGCGGTTAACGTTCCGCCCAAGCAAACAAGGATGTGGGTGCGCATACCTGCCTGACTGCCGTGGCGTCCGCGCTCAAGCCCGATTATCCCGCCGAACACAACCGCAAGCGCAACACGCACCGCGACGGTTATAAGGTTTAGATCACGCTCGTATTCGATTATATCATTTAATAATTCAGCCATAATATCACCTCGGTTATCAGTATATGTGTATTATAGCATAACGTTTGTTTTTTGTCAAAGGGAGGAAATGGAAATAATAGATAATAGATAATAGATAATAGATAATAGATAATAGATAATAGATAATAGAT
>JAZSHQ010000015.1:0-47061 GCA_045533335.1 Eubacteriales bacterium | reverse complement strand
TGCCCGTCTGCGGACGGAGCGGTGGCGCGGAAAACAATCCACCGGATTGTTTTTAACACGCGCCCTTCAAATCCCCCCAAAAATGCTCCACGTAAAAAGCAGCATCGGGACAAACCCAATGCTGCTTTGTGGAGCTGGTAGAGGGATTTGAACCCTCGGCCTATTGATTACGAATCAATTGCGCTACCCCTGCGCCACACCAGCATAGCACCCACAGTTGCAGGCGCAAATGAAATTATATCATCAAATTGTAAGATTGTCAATATATATTTTCAAATATAAAGGCACCATACATTCAAATGCACAGTGCCTTAAATTCAGCTAAACTTAATCGCCGCAGTCGGATAAGCACTTAACGTAGCAAACCGAGCTTCCTACCGTTAAAGCGAAGGAAAGAACGAGCAAGCCGACAAGAATCGCGCTGATAACGCTTGCAGCGGCAACGCCTACCGCAAGAAGAATTACAGAGAAGAGAATCGTCCCGACAATTCCCGCAAGCAAAGCCGAAAGCGCGGTGCACTTACAGCCACAGCCGCCATCGCCCTGATTCAACGCGTTTGCGATGACCAAAACGCCGAGATAAAGTACCGCGATGCCGAACAATACCCAAAGGAAAGCGGTGGTAACGGTAATTACCGCAGTTATCTGCAAAAATGCCGCGACAACACCTAAAATAACGCTTGCGATAACAGCCCAAAGAGTGCAGTTGCACTTGTAGTTGCAATCACAGTTAAACAATGCCATATTTTTCACCTCCACTTACAGTTTATGCAAGCGCAAGAGATGGGTTATTAAGTTTCGACAATAAAAACCTCTCTTGAACGCTTGTCAAGAGAGGTTTAATTATAATACAAGCTTACGCGCTTACGAATTCCTCGTTCTTTCTTATGAAAAATCCGTCGATATTTTTGTTTTTCATAAGCGTGAGTATCGTAATACCAACCGTAAGCACGATTGTAACGCCAATGCCGCCTTCGGGACCGAAATCGCCGCCCGACCAAAGCGTACCGCCGTAGGTTTCAAGCGAATTAAACAGTGTTTCGTTCATATTCATTCCACTGACCTTACAGCCGTAAATGTTGCCCTGCGCAAAATTCCAAACGCTATGCACCGCGGAAATGCCCCAAATGTTGCCGCGCCTAAGGAAATACAGCGCCGCGAATACGCCGAACAGGAAAAGATTTACAATCGCCATAAAGCTAATGCCGGGGTTAGAGATATGCAAAGCCGCAAACAGCGCGGAACTGATAAATACGGCTGTCGGAACGTTGCCGCTTGCCGCGCTCGACACGAAGAAATAGCCGCGAAGCAGAATTTCCTCGCTCGCACCCTGAACGACAAAGCCAAGGAAAAATAGAACAATCATACCTATCGACACGTTTGCATTAAAGCCGCCGAATTTGAATTCGCCGCTTAAAAGCACAGTTCCGTATGCCGAGGAAAACATCACAAAACCGATAAGAAGTCCGATTAAATATTCGGAAATCGCACCTTTTTTTGTAAATCCGAGTGTAAAAAGCCTTCTTTTTTCGATTTTTGCGCAGTATATAAATACCGCGATTATTGTTGCAACCGTTGCAAATAGCTGAAAAACGTTAAACCAAGCGGGCGGGTTTGCCAAAAGGTCGTTAAGTGCTTGGTTTACCGCGTCTGTGTAGGCTTGCATATATTCGTTCGGGTCGGTGGTTTCGCTTGCTATGGCATTTGCCACGTCTTCGTTTTGTATAACCTCGTAAGACATAGGCAGGGTAAGCAAAAGGCTTGCCGCAAGCGAGCCGATAAGATATACCAAAAGAAAGGTTATTGCAACCTGAAAAAAGGAACGGCGTTTTACGGTTGCCGCCGTTTCATCGATAAGCGAGTTGGGTTTGAAAATTTCGTTCATAACAAAATATATCTCCAAATGGGTTATAAATCTATATTAACATAGCGAAAATTAAAAGTCAATGCGGTCGATTGTTAAAAAACTCTTGCAAAATGAAAAACAATGTGATATAATACACCCTGCGCGGTAAAATGCGTATAATAATTGCCGGAATGATGGAATTGGCAGACGTGCTGGACTCAAAATCCAGTGGTAGCGATACCGTGCGGGTTCGACCCCCGCTTCCGGCACCAGAAAAACGACAAGTTTCGACAGAAACTTGTCGTTTTTTAATGAAGCGTTCCCTTTGGGAACACGATGTCGCTATGCTAATGATGTCACTTCGTTAACGATGTGTTGCTTCGCAACATAAAGGAACGCTTCGCATCATAAATGAGCGAAGCGAATTTACATCATATTGCGCAAGACGCAATGCATCATATCGCTTCAGCGATATATCATTTTATACGAGAGTTCGAATTCATACGCAAAACTGCCGAAAATATCTTTTTTGTAGCCTATAGGCAACAAAAAGACCACATTTGTCTATCGGACAAATGTGGTCTTTTTGAATGATGTTTGCCTTCGGCAAATGATGTCGCTATGCTAATGATGACGGCTATCGCCTAATGATGTCACTTCGCTAATGTTTTTTTGGCAAACATCGCATCATTGCGAAACGAAGTGTAGCAACATCATTATGCGGAGCATAACATCATATCGGCTTTTGCCGATGCATCATTGAAATATGTCAATTTTTGTGATATAATTAATCAAAAGGAGGCGATTATTGTGAAAGAGAATAAGCTCGCTGAACTTTCTATGGAATTCTCTGTGGATATTATAAATCTTGTTAAATACCTGAAATCGAATCACGAATCTATCATTTCCAACCAAATCGGCAGAAGCGGAACAAGTATTGGTGCCAACATCCACGAAGCCCAGTATGCCCAAGGTAAAAAAGACTTTATTTCCAAGCTTGAAATCGCCCTTAAAGAAGCAAGCGAAACAGGCTATTGGCTTGAATTGTTACGCAGAACAAATTATATTGACGAACAATTGTATAAATCGCTCTCGGCAAGGTGTACATCTTTGCGTGTAATGCTGATCGCTTCTTGCAGAACTGCAAAGGAGAATACGAAATGAAAAGATATACTTCACGAGCAACAAAGTGGTTGGCGGTAGTTTCGTTAATATGTTGTGCAGTATTGTTGATTGGTATTATCCTTATTTTTGCAAGCATTGAAAATATTGGGTTGCCTATCGGATTGATATTTTTAGGTGGATTGTTGGGTGTTTTATTCTTCGGTTGCTTTGTTGCCGAAAAAAGTAGATATTTAATAATAGATGCAGATCGAATCGTTTTTCCAAGAGGCGCACGGATAAACGGAAAAACAGTTTTTTCAAAAACAGTTGTCAAAACATCTGAAATCCATTCTGTCGAAAGTGACTTCCACAAAGGCGATAAGATTATTTCACGTGATTGTTTTTTTTATACTCTAAAACTAAAAGACGGAACCAATATTGCTGTTACGCTTTATTCTTACGGCAAAGAAGCAGAAAAAGAAATTTTTGAAGCTATCAAAAGCTTTATTGTGTAGTCAAGCACTTTTCGCTTTTCTTACAAAAGGATGGGCAACGCCCGTCCCTTTGGTTTTGTGTATTTAATAAAAGGGGTCGAAGGGCGTGTTAAATGACGCTCTGCGCCGCCCCGCCTCTTATTGACAAAGCTATATTTAGGTGTTATAATATTAATACATTAAACTTGTGCGGAGGTGTATTATGAAGAAAAATCTTTTTAAATTCCTCGTCTGTGTATTTGCGCTTGTTTTGCTGCTTTCTTCCTGCGCGGGCGATATGTTTGACGATGATGAAATACGCGGATATACCGTAACTATGCTCGATGCAATCATCGCGGACGATTATGACACGGCATACGAAACTATTTCCGATGCCTGCACCGAACAGGAATTTGCGGCGTTCTATAACCAAGCGCGTGCTGCGTTCGAAGGCGTGAAAAACTACGAACTAATCTGTATCGGCTATAACCGCACTATAAATATCAATAACGGTGAACAGGTTATAAGGACCGATGCAGAGTATAAATTCGAATCGGGAAATATAAAGTATGTCATTACTGTCGCGACTTTGACCGGTTACAAAAATCTTGCCGGATTTCATATCTTATCTATCGAACAAACCGATCTTTACTATACCGGTACGCTCGATAATATGGTCGGCGCGACACCGTTCCAATGGGTAATGCTCCTGCTTAACCTCGTCGTAGTTGCCGTTACGGTCTGGGCAATCGTCGACTGCGCGCGCAGAAATATAAAGAAAAAAGCGCTCTGGATTGTCATAATCGTTCTCGGTATGCTTATCGTAGGTCAAACCACCGCGGGCAACGCGAGCCAGCTCGATTTCTATCTCGGCTTATTCAGCTATTCGGCGTTTATTGTCTACGGTAGCGGTAAAACCGTGCTCAGACTGCTTATTCCCGTCGGTGCGATCGTTTACCTTGCTATGCGCAAAACCTTGGAAAAGCAAGCAAACGACAGCGAAACGCCGTTAACTCCGCCTTATATGCAAGCTTTTACGGATGAACAACCCCAAACCGCAGAGCCCATTCCCGAACAGAACGTACCCGAAGAGAATGCCCCCGAAGAAACCACCCCCGAACAAAACGAAGCGGGCGAAGATACCGCAGACGATAATTCGTTTACCGAATAAAAAATTCACCCTTTCGGAATCCGACCGAAAGGGTGTTTTTCTGTTAATCAAAGCATTGTAACTTAAATCAGCTTTTAGGTTGTAAGGCTTTGTCTATTTGTAGTAAGCCACCGCCAGATCAACAACCAGCCCGTAGCTCTTTGTGCCCGCCTGCTGACCTTGCGATTGCAGGAAAATATCGTTCACACCGCCGGTTACCTCGCTTGCCGTGCTGTCGCGGTATTTGTCAAAGAATTCCGAATAGGAAATAAACTCGTTTAAGAGCTCACGCTGAAGTTTGGTGTTCAAAAAGGTCTTGTAAAGCTCGCTGTCTGCCTTCGCTAAAGCCGAGTCGAGGTAGTTAAGCATATTCGCATACCCGCTGTAACGGATATATTCGTCATCGCTGCCGATACACACCAAAAACGCTACAAAGTTCGCCTCGTCCTCGCGCGCTATCCCACGTTGGTGAGCCATTTCGTGTGCCATGGTAAACGGCATCAGAAAATCGGGATAATTTGTGTTGACGTTCGATTCGCCCGTCATAAAGGTGTAAACACCCGAAATGTGGGTGTAGGTCATCGGCTCGGAAAGAGCAATCGCCTTCGGTTTTGATTTAAAATGCGAAATATAATCTGCGCTTGCGGCGTATTTTTCAAAAGCCTCGTTCATCTTTCCAACAAGCTCTTGGTAGCCGTAAGGCATTACTGAAGCGCCGGAAACGTCAAAGTCGACCGAAGATAACAATGCGTCTGCTTCGGAAGAAACCGTTATTGCCGTTTCGTAAAGCTCGTCTGCCGAAACGGCGCTTTGGTTAAGATTTAAATTAACCGCAAGCTTGTTTCTGCCGTATGCAGGGCCGAACGCCCCGAAAAAGAGGGTAAGGATAACCAAAATCACAGAAGTCAGCGGTCGTAACCAACGGTAAAAGTTTTTGTCGCTGTCATCGCGCTTGGTGGAAACCGAAGATGCAACGATGTAAGCTATAGCAAGAATCGGAAGCGATAATAATAAGCATTCCGCAAGCGAAAAGGGAAACCACCCCGTGATTTTCGCCAGAACGAAGCGTATCCCCTGCGCGGGGTATTTCGTCCAAAATTCTGCGAAAGCGGGAATAAACCGCGAAAGTATATAAATCAGCACCGAAGAAGCAAACGACCATAAAACGATTTTAAAGGGAAGGTTGAACATTCCGCCTTCCTTCATTCGCTTTATCGGGTTTCGTTGCTTTCTTTTAAGTTCGGGCGCAGAATTTTCCTCTGCGCCCGTAATTTCGTTTGTTTCGTTAAGGGTTATCTCTTTATCTCGTAACTCCATCCGAACTCATCTTTCTTGTTGCCGAACTGAATACCGGTTATTTCGTCGTAAAGCATCTGCGAAACAGTACCGATTTCGTTGTTGTTAATAATAAGCTTTCTGCCGTTCCAATCAAGCAAGCCGACAGGGGAGATAACAGCCGCAGTACCGGTGCCGAACATTTCCTTAAGCTCGCCCTTTGTACCTGCTTCATATACCTCGTCGATCGAAATTCTGCGTTCTTCAACGTCATAGCCCTTTGCTTTAAGGTAGTTGATAACCGAATCTCTCGTAACACCGGGAAGAATGTTGCCTTCAAGCTTGGGGGTAATAACCTTGTCACCGATAACGAAGAATACGTTCATCGCACCGACCTCGTCGATATATCTGTGCTCAATACCGTCAAGCCAAAGCACCTGAGCATAGCCCATCTTTTCTGCCTTTTCCTGACCCTTAAGCGATGCCGCATAGTTGCCGCCGACTTTTGCGTAACCCGTGCCGCCCTTAACAGCGCGAACGTATTCGTCCTCAACGCAAATCTTAACGGGAGCAAGACCGCTTGCGTAATATGCGCCGACAGGAGAGAGGATTATCATAAACTTATATGTGTGCGAGGGGTGTACGCCCAAGAAGGGGTCGGTCGCGATAATAAAGGGACGGATGTAAAGCGAGGTACCCTCCTGAGTGGGGATCCAATCCTGATCAACAAGAACAAGCTCCTCAATAGCCTGAAGAACGTCGTCAACGTTTACCTCGGGAATACACATTCTTAAATTGGTGTTGTTCATTCTTTCTATATTCTTCTCGGGACGGAACAAAAGTATTCTGCCGTCCTTTGCGCGGTATGCCTTCATACCCTCGAACATTTCCTGACCGTAGTGGAAGACCATCGCGGCAGGGGAAAGCGAAATTTCGCCGTAGGGAACTATTCTTGCATCGTGCCAGCCCTTTTCGGTGGAATAGTCCATAATAAACATATGGTCGGTAAATATTTTGCCGAAACCAAGCGCGCCTTCGGGCTTTGCCTTCGGTGCGGTGGCAAGCGTTTTAGTAATCTGCATAATCTTATTGTCCTTTCATAATAAAAACATACAAATTAATTATACAACCGAAATCGCCTTTTTTCAATAGCTTTTTGCTAAAAATAATACCCCTTGACAAAAACAAATTTATGATATATAATGTTTTTAAACTTGGGCAAAAATGGCTGTATGGGAAAATTTATGTTTTGTTCATACCGTGTTCATATTTGCGGAGTATAATTTTTAAAGATTTGTGTATCGGAGGTAAAGGCATTTGGCGGATATATCCAAAACGCAGCGCCTGTTCAAGAAATACCGAATAGCTATCGTGTCTGCTTTGGCGTTTGCCGTCGCACTTTGTTGTATCTTCGCTTTTGCGGGTAACAACACGGGCGAAAGCATTGTCGAACAGCCTTCCGAATTTGCCGCGCCTGAATCTATCGTTTCCGAAAACGGCGATCTTCAGGGTTACGGGCTTTATATCGACGGCTCTCTCGTCGCAGCGGTAGGGAATAAAGAAATTGCCGAAGAGGCACTTTCCGAAATACTTTCCATCCGCGTTTCCTCTCTCGGTATTTCTTCCGAAGCAAAAAACAGCTTCAACAATAAAATCGAACTCGTTGCGGGCGCTTACGCACCCGAAGCATTCGTTGAAACCGAATCGCTTCTTTCGCTTCTCGGTAAAAAGAATGCATACACCGTTTCTACCTACGTTACCGATTATAACGGCAAGCTCATTTCTTCCAAGCTCACCGTCCGCTCGGTAACCACCTTCAAAGAAACTGTTACGCTTGAATATAACACCAAAACCGTTTATACCGATTCGCTTCGCGACGGTGTTAAAAAGGTCGTAACCAAAGGATATAACGGTGAAGGCGAAGAAACTTATCAGCTCGTAGCTCTCGACGGTGTTGTTTCCGAAAGAGAAACGCTCGATATCGAAGTGACAGTTGCTCCTGCGGATGAAGTTGTCCGCATCGGCACCAGTTCCGACGGTATCGAAGTTGCATCGCTCGGCACCTTTATCAAACCCTACGACGGTGTTATAACCTCCTACGTCGGACCGAGATGGGGCAGAACTCATAACGGTATCGATATCGCAGGCGATGGCTGTAAAGGTAAACCCGCTCTTGCGGCTTGCGACGGTGTTGTCGTCCGTGCCGATTGGTACGGTGGCTACGGCAACTGCGTTATTATCGACCACGGCGACGGTGTTCAAACACTCTATGCACACTTAAGCGCATTCAGCGTATCGGTCGGTGATAAATTAAGTGCAGGCGATGAAGTCGGCAAAATCGGCTCTACCGGTAATTCCACCGGCCCTCACCTCCACTTCGAAGTACACGTGGACGGCGAAATCGTTAACCCCCTCATCTTTGTGGATTACGAAGATTAATTAAAATAAACCGCGATGTTCAAATCGCGGTTTTGTATTTTAAGGAGATAGATCGATGAGCTTTAATAAACGTTCGGATGTTTCCATATTGCGTGTTTTAAGTATGATACTGATTGTTTTGTGTCATATTGTAAAGTATTATGAATTTATACCCAGAGCTTCCTCTTTGGCGGTAGTATTTGATGTAGGGGTCTTTGTGTTCTTCATTATTTCGGGATATTTATACGGAGGAAAAATTGTCGACCATTTTTGCAAATGGTTTGTAAAACGCATTGTGAAAATATGCATTCCTGCTTTTCTGGTTTCGTTTATTTGCATAATTGCACTTCGCTTTATATTTTCGGAAGAATTCTCTTTTATAACATTTCTTGTTTATTTGTTCAATCTGCAAGGTCTCTCTATGGTAGATGGTGGCGTTTCAAACGGCATATTTGCAGGAGTTCCAAGTCTTGGGCCGCTTTGGTTTGTGACGATAATAATGCTCTGCTATATTTTAATTCCAATCTTTCAATATTTGAGAAATAAAACAATAAAAACAAATCTTATTACTTTGTTGATTGTATTTTTATTCTCGCTATTAATCAGATATTTTTGGGGCATTTACTTAATATATTTTGTGGCATTTTATGTTGGATATATATTAGCAAACGAGTCGATTTTGCAGTTTCTTCTTAAAGGTTATTGGTTATTTTTAGTATCTCTATTTTCTGTATCTTTGCAAATTATAAGATTGATGCTGTTGTTGAAATATGATAATACGTCGATGTACTACACTTATGTTTGTATAAGCCATTTGTTTTTTGGGTTGATGATTGTGCTTTTGGTTTATAAGTTTTGTGATAGATATAGCGTATTTTCTAACAAAATTGCCGATTCGAAATTCATGAAGCTACTTGATTCAAATTCATTATATGTTTATTTGGTACATGGCGTTTTCTGTATGGGTAGATTTAATGTATATGAGTTTATAGACAATTTATGGATCTCGACAGCCGCATTTTTTGTTTTGACGGCGTTAGGCGTGTTTATAATTCGCTTTTTTGATGTATATTTGTTTGGTTTTTTAAAAAAACAACATTAGACTTTTAAAAGTAAACGGTCTGTCGTTATGACAGACCGTGATTTTTTTATACTATCGGTGCGTTACAGTCGCCTGCGATAAGCAAAACGATTAAAATAACAATCTGTATCGCAAGGAATATAGCCGCCTTCTTGGTGTTGGGCTTCTTAATCTTTATGTTAAGAACGAAACCGAGTGCCAGCGCGATAAGTGCGAGCCTGAATATCCAAACCGTAACGGTGGCGGGAATAAACGTCGTAAGCAGGAACAAGAAGGTAATAACAAACGTCGAAATCGGAATCGGAATTCCGCGGAAGGACTTCATCATCTTACCGGGGTGCTCATTCGAAAGTGTGTTGAAGTAGGCAAGCCTCGTAGCACCGCAAACGATAAACAAGCAATAAACAAGCACGTCAAACCAGCCGTCAAACCCAAACGAAAATGCTATAAAGCAGGGCGTCACGCCAAAGCTTATAACGTCGCAAAGGCTGTCAAGCTGAACACCGTAAAACTTCTCGGCCGGCGTTCTGTTCGTCTTTGCACGCGCTAACTTTCCGTCGAATGTGTCGCACAGACAGGCAATGAACATCATATATAACGCGAATTTAATGTTGCCGTTAGCCGCAAGGAAGCAGGAAGTAACTGCCGAGATAAGCCCGAACAGCGTTACCGCGTTCGCAATCGAATAATATCCAATAAACATAAGGTCCTCCAAATAATCACTTATACCTGTCGATGCTTTTCAGCTCGCCGTATAATTTAATGTAGCTTTCGTGGCGCGAAGCCGCAATCTCGCCGTTTTGCACCGCTTCAAGAATCCCGCATTCGGTTTCCTTCGTGTGGGTGCAATCGGTGTATCTGCAGCCGCTTTCGCGTTCTGCAAATTCGGGGAATAGTGCGTGAAGCTCCTTGTGGTCGATAGCACAGTAAAGCTCGGTGTTAACAGCCGTAAACCCCGGTGTGTCGGCAAGATAGGTGCCTTCGCCCAAAGGAAACAGCTCTGTCGTGCGCGTTGTATTCTTGCCGCGCGCGATTTTTTCGGAAAGCTCGCCGGTTTCTAACCCAAGTTCGGGATAAAGCGAGTTCAAAAGTGTAGATTTGCCGACGCCCGAAGCGCCGCAAAGCACACAAATCTTGTTTTTTAAAAGTGCCTTCGCTTCGTCAATGCCGATTTTGCTTTCCGAGCTCGTAACAACAACCTTAAACGGCGTTTTTCGATATATTTCGAGTATTTCCGCGTGGTCTGCAATATCACTCTTCGAGATAATTACCGCGCATTCAATGCCGTTTTTTTCTGCGATAACGGTAAGCAGGTCGATGTTGTAAAGATAAGGTGCGGGGTCTTTCGGGGCAACTACCATCGCCAATAGGTCGATGTTGGCAACGGGCGGACGTATTAACGAATTCTTACGTTCGAGCATGGAAACGATAAAGCCGTTGCCGTCGCCGTTATCGCGGAATATAACTCTGTCGCCAGCGAGTATTTTGCCGTCGTTCTTGCGTACACGCGTTCCCGAACGGCATATATATAAGCTTCCGTCGGCTTCAACGGTGTATAGTCCGTTCTTGCCGGAAAGCACCAAGCCTTCCTTTTCGATTATGCTCAAGGCATGACCTCCGTATTGCCAAACGGGTCGCTGCTGTCCGCAAACGGATTGTCGGGCAGGGTGGTGGCGCCGTACTGAACGACGATAAGGTCTATACCGACAGCATCCTGCGAAAGTGTATCGTTGGCAGGAATGCTCTGGAATACAACCGTGCTGTAACCGTCGTAAATATTGGTGTTGGTACAACCTAAACGAAGCAAGGAATCGATAAACAAAAACATATCGTCGTGAAATTCCTTGCGCGCCATTTCAACGTATTCGCGGTCGCTTTCCTCGGCGTTGGTGTATATGATGTTGATATTAAGGTTTCTGTTGGGGAAGGTGGTTTGTATAAGCGTTTTTGCTTCGTCGGGAGTAAGACCGTAAAGTCTCGGCATACCCTGCGGCGGTATTGCGATATAAACCGTAACTACCGTGTCCTTGGGGCTTACCGTCCCTGCGGGAACGCTCTGCGAGGAAACACGGTTGTTGCCGCCGATGATTTCAACGTATTCAAACTGCACCTTGTAGCGTGCGTAGGTTTCGGCAAATTTCTTTGCTTCCGCCTCTGTCATTCCCGTTAAATCGGGCATTTTTGCGGTGTTTAACGATTCGGGCTTGGCATAGATCAATACTGTTACCGTGTCGCCAACCTTAAGCTCGGTGCCGTTTACCGGCTCTGTGCCGATAACCTGACCGTTCTGATAATAGGGGTTTTCGGCTTCCGAGGTTTCAACAAAGTCGTATTTAAGCTGAAGCTTTTTAAGCATCGTTTCAACCGTGGTGCGGGGGTAACCTTCGAGTAAAGGAAGAATTACCTTTTGCGATTGGTTAACGGTTATCGACGAAAAATGAAGCTTGCCGTCCTCGCCGGGCTTGCTCAAATGTCCCGCCTGCGGTTCTGTCGATATAATAAGGTTGTTTTCCATATCGTCGCGGCTTTCGAAAATAACCTCGTCTACGACAAATTTCGCGCCGTATTTTCCGTTACGTAAATCGTTTTTAAGCTCGTCGCTGTAAAGCGAGCCGACTATGTTCGGGTATTCGGCTTCGATATCGTCGCCGCCCGCGTTGAACGAGGTGAACACGTCGCGCAGTATAAAAATGCCGAGCATAACCGCAACAACGAAGAATGCGATCGCCACACCTGCGATTATCGGGAACATAGAACGGCTTGTCTTGCGCTTCTTCTTTTTTGCCTTTCCGCTTTGCGCCTTTGCACTCTTTCCGCTGGAAGTCCCCTTCTTAACGGGTGGCTTTTTCGCGCCCAGCGTGTCGGCAATTTCATCGTCGTCATAAGGCTCTATTTCGGATGTCGAGATCATATCGATCGAAACAACGCTGCTCTTGCCGACCGTTTCTTCTGCCGCAGACGGGGTCATTGCAAAAATAACGTCGGGATAACGCAATACCCATTCGATCGCCTTTACCATAGTGTGTGCAGACTGGAATCTTTCGGAAGGTGATTTTTCCATCGCCTTAAGAATTATCTGCGAAACGCCGACAGGAATGTCAAGCACTATGTCGCGCGGGTGAACGGGGTCGTCGTTGACCTGCATCATCGCGATTTCCATAGGGGTTTCGGCGGTGAAGGGAAGTGTGCCGGTAACACATTCATAAAACATAATACCCACAGAGTATATGTCGGAATAATAATCGGTTTCCTTGCCGCACGCCTGCTCGGGCGAAATATAATATACCGTGCCGACCGCCTTTTCGTCGATACGCTCGGACACCGAATTCGGAAGCTTTGCAATACCGAAGTCGGTTACCTTAATATCGCCGTTTTTCATAAGAATAACGTTTTGCGGCTTAATATCGCGGTGTATAATGCCTTTGCTGTGTGCATGCTCAAGCGCACGAAGTATCTGAAGAATATAAATGCAGGCTTCCTTCCAAGAAATCGCACCCTTGTTGTCGAGATATTCGCGCAACGTAATGCCGTCGAGATATTCCATAACGATATACTTGATATCGGGATATATGGCAACGTCGTAAACGCTTACGATGTTTTTGTTGGAAAGCATCGCAACCGCCTTCGATTCGTCGATAAAGCGCGCCTCTGCCTGCTCGTTTCCGTTGTATTCGTCGTTAAGGATCTTTATGGCAACAATACGGTTCATAACAAGGTCCTGCGCCTTAAGTACGCAAGCCATACCGCCCATACCTACAAGCTCAAGAATCTTGTATCTGCCGTCAAGAACCTTTCCTACAAATCCTTCGTATTTGTTCATAGTCGTTTTCCTTTCAAACGCCTAAAGTTTTATTCACCGCCGAATAATACCGCGGTGATATTGTCGAGTCCGCCGCCGACGTTGGCTTCGTCGATAAGCCTTTCAACCCTCGCCTTGTAAGACGGGGGCTTTGTTGCAAACGCACCCGAGATTATCTCTCCTATTCTGCCGTCGCTTACGTGGTTGGTAAGCCCGTCGGTGCAGAGAAGTATGCGCTCGTAGTTATCTATTCTGAAATAATCGCCGTCAATATGCTCGTTGACACCCAAAGCACGCAAAATAATGTTTTTGTTCGGGTGGCTCAATGCCTCTTCGGCGGAAATTTCGCCCTTGTCGATAAGATATTGAACAAAGGAATGGTCCTTCGAAACCTGCTGCATAACGCCGTCGAGCTGGCGGTAAAGCCTGCTGTCGCCGACGTTTACGCCAAACGTGCCGGCAAGACAAACTACCACGGCAACGAGCGTAGTGCCCATTCCTTCAAGCTCGGGGTCCGCGAGCGATTTGTTGAAAACCGCTTCGTTTGCATTTAAAAGCGCGCTTCTTAAAAGCATTTTAATTTCGCTGTCGCTGAAATCGTCCGCATTCCGCGCCGAAAACGCGTTTTTAACAGTCGATGCAAAGGTTTTAACCGCAAGCCCGCTTGCAACGTTTCCGCCCTTTGCGCCGCCCATACCGTCGCATACTATCGCACAAAAATAGTTTGCCTTGGAAAAAACGGCATAACTGTCCTGATTGTTTGCACGCTTTATGCCAACATCGGATTTTCCGCTGTATTTCATTGCCGCTCCTCCTTAAGATTTGTTTGATTCTTCCTGCCGAAGCTGTCCGCAGGAAGCGTTTATGTCCGCGCCGAGCTTTCTGCGGACCGTTACACTTATTTTATATGTTTCTACCGTTTCTGTAAATACCTTTATGGCATTTTTTTCGCTTCTTCTAAAGTTTTTTTCCTTTATCGGATTCACGGGAATAAGATTAACGTGGCAAAGCCTTCCCGAAAGAAGCTGCCCCAATTCCCGCGCGTGGTCCTTGGAATCGTTCACTCCCGCAATAAGCGCGTACTCAAACGAAATTCTCCTGCCGGTCTTTTCGATAAACCGCCTGCAAGCACCCAAAAGCTCTTCGATGCTCCATTTGTTCGCAATCGGCATAGTTTGCCTGCGTATTTCGTCGTTCGGTGCGTGAAGCGATATCGAAAGGGTAACGGGCAACCCCTCGTCTGCAAGTCTGTCGATTTTGTCAACAAGTCCGCAGGTCGAAAGCGATATGTGCCTTAATCCGATATTAAGACCGTTTTCGTGGTTTACAAGCCGTAAAAATTTCATTACGTTGTCGTAATTGTCAAGCGGCTCGCCCATACCCATAAGCACAATGTTCGAAACCCGCTCGCCCAAATCGCGCTCGCATTCCATAATCTGCAAAAGCATTTCAGAGGGCAAAAGCGACCTTACAAGCCCCGCCTTTGTGCTTGCGCAAAAGGCACAGCCCATTCGGCACCCGACCTGCGTTGAAATGCACATCGTGTTACCGTGGTGATAACGCATAAAAACGCTTTCGACCGTTTCGCCGTCATATAGCTCGTAAAGGTATTTTACCGTGCCGTCGATAGCCGAAACCAGCTTGCGCCGAATATTCGCCTTCGGTATATAAGCCGATTCCGAAAGAGCTTCTCTGAACCCCTTCGGTAGGGTAGAAAACTCCGAAATATCGCGTATTCCCTTGTATAACCCTTCGAAAATCTGCTTCCCTCTGTATTTTGGCTGACCGAGCTCTACACAGAGCGCGCTCAGTTCCTCGGGAAACATCGAAAGCAGATCAGCCTTCATCTTAATACTCCCGTATTATCTTCGCCATATAAAAGCCTTCCTTTTCGCGTCCGCAGGGCAGGCAGGTTTCCTCGTGTATAAGCGAATAGCCGCCGTGCGATTGAAGAAAGTCTTTAATAACGTATTCGTTTTCCAACTTGTTAATCGAGCAGGTGGAATAAACCATAATCCCGCCCGCCTTTAAATATTGCGATGCCGAAGCAATAATCGCCTTCTGCGTGGGATAAAGCCCGCAAAAATCCTTTGGCGATTTGTATTTTATCTCGGGCTTACTGCCCATAACGCCCGTACCGCTGCAGGGTACGTCGCAAATAACTCTGTCGGCTGTGCCGATAAGCTCTTCTTTAGCAATCCTCGCGTCGTGCGCTTCGGTCGTGATAATGTCTATCCCAAGCCGTTCTGCGCTTTTTTCTATAAGCGGAAGCTTGTTTTTGTGCAGGTCGAAAGCAAGCACTCTTCCTTCGTTGCACATATCTATCGCCGCGCCCAAGGTTTTGCCGCCGGGGCAGGCGCATACGTCGATAACGGTTTGACCTCTTTCGGCGTTTAAAAGCGAAACCGCCTTTTGCGAGGCAAGCCCCTGAACATAAAACTCACCGCTTTCTATTAACGAAAATGCCTTTTTGGCGTTGCCGCAAAAAACCGTGCTGTCGCTTATAATTTCGCCGTCCGTCGCAAAAGCAACGGCTTGCGCGTTCGATTTTAAGGTGTTTACGCGTAAATAGGTGTCGCTTTTGCCGAAAAAGGCGTTGAATATTTCTTCGGTCTTTTCACCGTATTGGCTTTTAATAAGCGTATAAAGCTCGTAATTTACCGAATATTTAATATGTTCGTCAGCTTTTTCGATAAGAGCATAAACGGCTTCCTTTTCGCGGCATATTCCGCGAAGCACGGCGTTAACAAACCCCGCACTCTGTCTGCCGAATACCGCCTTTGCAATATTTACGGTTTCGTCGCAGGCGGCGCTGTCGGGCACTCGGTCCATATAAAGTATCTGGTAAAGCCCCGTAGTCAACAACGCGATAATATCCTGCTTGGTGCTTTGCTTCACCCTGCCTTTAAGAACGAATTCAAGCGTAAGCCTGCGTTCAAGCGCGCCAAGCGCGATGCTTTCGGCAAAGGCTCTGTCGATGTCGCCAAGACCGTTAAAATCCGATATTAAATTCGAATACGCGCCCTTTGATATTCTTGAAAACGCTTTAAAAGCCGCAAATCTTGCTTTATCGCTCATTTACCTTAGTTCCGATTTCTATTTTATGACCGCGCAAAAAGCTTTCCGCGTCGCAAACACCCTTGCCTTCGGGGCAAAGCTCGGTGATAATAACACTACCCTTCGAGCAGGCTATTTCGATACCGCCCTTGTCGGTCGAAATAACCGTTCCGACCTCGCCGTTGCCGTTTCCGAGCTTGGCGTTGCGTACCTTGATGCGCTTTCCGTTAAGAAAGCAAAACGCACCGGGAAATGGCGAAAGCCCTCTTATACGGTTTCTTGCAGCGCAAGCGGGCTCGTCGAAGGTAAGATAAGCGTCATCGTTGCCAACCTTCGCGGCGTGGGTCGCCTTTTCGTGCTCCTGCGGAATGCTCGGTATATTGCCGCTTTCGGCAAGAAGCAAAAATTCCTTTATCGCATCCTTGCCTGCAAGCGCAAGCGCATCGTGATAATCGCCCGCGCACCAGTTGTCGTCGATGATGACCTCTTTAACAACCGCAATATCACCGGTGTCGATACCCTCTGCCATATGCTGAACGGTAACACCGCCTAACGTATCGCCGCTCATAATCGCGCGGTTAATAGGAGCCGCGCCGCGCCAATAGGGAAGAATAGATGCGTGAAGATTAAAGCACCCTAGCTTGGGAATATCGAGTATCGTTTTCGAAAGTATTCTTCCGTAAGCCGTAACGATAAATAAATCGGCGTTTGCGCTTTTAAGCTTTTCGATAACCGCTTCGTCCTTGAGTGTTTCGGGCGCAATAACCTCGGCGCCCCTCTCAAGCGCGTATTTTTTTACGGGCGAGGGGGTAAGCGTGTATCCGCGTCCCTTGGGTCTGTCGGGCTGCGTTACAACCAAAACGACCTCGTGCCCCGATTCGTATAAAGCTTCGAGTGAATACACCGCAAAATCGGGCGTACCCATAAAAACTATTCTCATTCTGCATCCTCAATATCGTCGGGATCGTACATTTCTATCGCTCTGTCGATGTAAAGCGTACCGTCAAGATGGTCAAGCTCGTGGCAGAAGCATCTTGCCATAAGTCCGTCTCCCTCTGCCTCGTAAACCTTGCCGTGTCGGTCGGTTGCGCGGACTTTTACCCAAGCGGGGCGCTTAACAAGCCCGTATTTTTCGGGTACCGAAAGACAAGCCTCTATCTCTTCCTGCTTACCTTTCGTTGCAATGATTTCCGGGTTTATCATTTCATAACGCTTGTCGCCGATTTCTACGATAACGATTCTTCTCAAAACGCCGACCTGCGGTGCGGCAAGCCCCACACCCTGCGCCTTGTCCAGCGTTTCGTGCATATCATCGAGAAGCTGTAATATTCTCGGCGTAATTTCTTCAACGGGACGGCATTTCTTTCTTAAGGTTTCGTCGCCTTCTTTAAGTATGTTAAGTATTGCCATAATACACTCCTATATTATCGGGGGATTAACGTCAAGGTCAAGCTTTACCGTTCTGGGAGCTAAAGCAAGCCCTTCCGTAAGTGTTGCCGAAAGGAATTCACGCGTTCTCGCGCAGTCCTTGTATTTAATAATGATTCTCTGGCGGTATTTGCCCATAACTTTATATATTCCGCTTTTAAAGGGTCCGAATTTGACAAATTTAACGTCGCTGAAAGAAGCATTGTGCTTCTCGCCGAGCAATATCAAAAAACGGTTTGCGAATGCTTCGCAATCGGCTTCCGAAGCGGAAGTGAAGCAGAATGCCGCAACAGCACAGAAGGGGGGGAATACCACCGCCTTGCGAAGGGCTATCTCGCTTTCGTAAAACCTTTCGTAATCCTGTGTTGCTGCCAACCTTAAGGTTTCGTTTTCGGGGTTGTAGGTTTGCAATATCGCCTTGCCGCACTTGCCTGCGCGCCCTGCACGCCCAACAAGCTGCGCGATTAACGAAAAGGTGCGTTCGCCGGCTCGAAAATCGTCCATATAAAGCGAGCTGTCGACTGAAATTGCACCCGCAAGCTCGACGTTCGGAAAATCAAGCCCCTTCGAGATCATCTGCGTTCCGATAAGAACGTCGCTCTTTCCGCTTGCGAATTCATCTATAAGCTTATCGTGCGAAAATTTTCCGCCGGTTGTGTCGGAATCCATTCGGGTTATCTTCAATTCGGGAAAATCGTTTTCAAGTTCATCCTGAAGCTTCTGTGTTCCGAATCCCGAGTAACCCATACGCGTTCCTCCGCAAACGGGACATCTGTCGGGCAAGGAGGTTGTATATCCGCAATAATGGCAAGACATTCGTTTTATACCCTTAAATATACCCTCGTAAGCGTGGTGAGTCAAAGAAACAGAACAGTTCGGACAGTCAAAAACGTAACCGCACGACCTGCACGAAACGTGCGAATTGTACCCCCTGCGGTTAACGAAAAGCAAAGATTGCTTGCCCTTTTCCTTTGTGGCTTTCAGTTCGGTCGCAAGATGTGCGCCGATAAGCTTGTCGGAAAAAAGGGTAGGGTCGTCACGCATATCTTCTATTATAACCTCGGGAAGCTCTGCTCCGCCGAAACGGTTTTTTAAGGTAAATAACGAATATACCCCGCTTTTTGCCTTGTAATAGCTTTCTATCGACGGTGTCGCCGAAGCAAGAAGCATTAAAGCCTTTGCTTCGAAGCAACGGAAACGCGCAACGTCGACTGCGTTGTATTTCGGTTGCATTTCGCTCTTGTAGGTGTGCGCCTGCTCCTCATCTATCGCTATCATACCCAAGCGGGTAAAGGGAGCAAAAACAGCGCTTCGCGTGCCTATCGCAATATCAATATCGCCTGCAAGAATTTTTCTGTAAGTGTCTGTGCGCTCGCCGACCGAAAGCATCGAATGTATCACGGCAAGCCTTTTGCCGAACGCCGCCGCATAAGCTTTGACGGCCTGCGAAGCAAGCCCTATTTCGGGAAGCAGGATAATAACCTGCCTGCCGCTTTTTATGACCGCCTTCGCCGATTCGATCATCACGCGCGTTTTGCCGCTTCCGGTAACACCGAAAAGCAAAGCCGCCTTCGGCTCGTTGCTTTTAATAAGCGCTTCGATTCCGTCAAGCGCAACCCTTTGCTCTTCCGAAAGGGTATATTCGCCCTCGGGCGGAATGTTTTCAAAGGAATATGCCTCTCTGAAAAACGAGGTTTCCTTCTTAATAACAAGCCCTTTTTTAACCAACGCGTTCACAACGGCTTGCGTGTAGCCGCCAACTTCCTCTATTTCGCGCATAGTTGCGGCGGGGTAGTGCAAAAGCAGCTCGGCAAGCCCCTTTTGCTTTTCGGTAAGCCCTTCTCCCGCTTCGATAATCGAAACAGCCTCTTCCTGCGAAACCGAAAGACTGTAAGTATATCGGTTGCTTTCATTAAGCTTTTCGGGCACTCGGCTTTCGCGCTTTAACGCGCCGATTCTAACAAGCGAATTAAGCAATCTTTTGCTTTCCTCGCCGTATTCCGAGACAACCTCGCGTTCTGTCATAACGCCCTTAAGCTTTATCTCACGCATTAAGAATACCGAAGGCTCGTTGAGCTTCGAATTGTCTCGTCCCTCTACAACCGAATACACGGTTTCGGTATCGAGATTCACTCCCGGAGGAATGACGGTCCGAAAGGCACTTCCGAATGTGCAGAAAAAGCGTTCCTTCATAAACGCACAGGTTTTTATAAGATCGCTGTTGACCTCAAAGGGGTATTGCATAATGCTGTCTATCGGCTTTACGCGAGGATATTCGCATTTCTCCGCAAAGCCAACAACAACGGCGCTTACCCGTTTGTTCGAATTGCCGAACGGCACAACGATAACAGAGCCTATCTTTATCTCGTCGATTAATTTCGGCGGGACGGAATAGGTGTAGGTTTTATCGATACCGTATGCAATATCGGTTATGTGTACGAAGGCATACGCTTTGATCATTTCTTATTGATTTTCAACTATCGTGTATTCGCCGTCGTAAAGCTTCTGAACGGCAACGGATACAGGCTTTTCGGTAAGGAGTATTTCGTAATCGCTCTTGGGTTCCTTGCTGTTGCTGTAACGGTCGTTTTCGCTTCTGCGGCTTTCTTCAAGCTCGTGCTCGTCGTTCGCCTTGTCGATAAGGTGACGTGCGCATTTCGCGGTCGCGATAACGAGCATATAACGGTTAACTTTTTCGTTTGTAAGATCCTGAACGGTAGGATAAAGCATCATAATACGGTTACCTCTTGTATTTTGTTAATTATTTTCGTTTTGAATAGCGTTAATTATCGCTTCGGGCTCTTCCGCCGAGCAGATAATATGGTCGCTGTCGGTAATAAGCACCGATTTTGTTTTCTTGCCGCAGCTTACGTCGATAAGCCTGCCTGCGTTCTTCGCGTCCTGAATCAGCCTTCTCACAGGCAACGATTCGGGCGAAACGACGGATATAACTCTGTCGCAATTTATATAGTTACCGAATCCTGCATCTATCAATCTCATAATAAACGCTCCTATTCGATATTCTGTATCTGCTCGCGTATCTTTTCAACGTAGCTCTTTGCTTCGATAACCTGCCTTGCGATTTCTCCGTCATTGCATTTCGAGCCGATAGTGTTTACCTCTCTGTTCATTTCCTGAACAAGAAAATCAAGCTTTCTGCCAACGGGAACGCTCTCCTTAAGTATCTTTTTGAACTGCGCAAAGTGCGAATCCAGCCTTGCAAGCTCCTCGCTTATGTCCGCCTTGTCGGCGAAGACGGCGCATTCGGTAAGCAATCTCTGCTCGTCGTAGCTCGCGCCCTCCAAAAGTTCTTTAATGCGTGCTTTCATCTTTTCGTTGTTTTCTTTAACCGAAAGCGGTGCACGTTCTGCAATGTTTGCACGTATTTCTTCAAGCACACTTAAGTGAGAAAGCAGGTCTGCTTCAAGCTTCGCGCCCTCCGCCATACGCATTTCGGTAAAGCCGTCAAACGCCTTTTCCATAACCACAAGCAAAGCTCTGCCCGCCGCTTCGGTATCCTCGTCGGGACGGGTGGTGACAAAAACCTCGTTTCTGCCCGCAACCGTTTGAATGGTAACGTCGCCGCCCAACGAATAACGCTCCTTTATGTCGCGAAGCAGCGAAACGTAGCTTTCCAAAAACTTTTCGTTAACCGAAAGTCCGTTGTCGTCGCCCGCGATATTGTCGATGGAAATGTAAATATCCATCTTCCCGCGTGAAACGCGGCTGGATGCATACTGCTTAATCTTTTCCTCGAGCGCGTTGTAGGCGCGTCCCAATTTTATGTTCGTGTCGAGATAACGGCTGTTGACCGATTTTACCTCGCAAAGTATATCACGGCCGTCTATCACCTCGCGGTGACGTCCGTAGCCGGTCATGCTCTTAATCATTCCTGACCTCCGAAAAAATATCATATAATTATATCACGTAACCTTCGGTTTGTCAACTATCGCTTGCCGAAAAGCTTTGGTTTAATGCGTCTTATATAGGTTAAAGCTATGCGTTCAAGCGCGAAATCGTAAACGATAAACGTAAGGTTTGCAAGCGCGTAAATCACAAAACCGAAGGCGAGGTATTCCTCTTCGACACCTATCAGTTTTGTTGCGACGAATATAAGTGCGGTTAAAAGTAGGTTGAAGCACGCCAAACGGGCAAGATAGGAAAACCATTTCGGCTTGATTTTGTTTAGCGGCGCTTTAAGTACCGGGTAAAACCCCGCAAACATCGCAAAAACCAAAGCGGCGGATTTATAGGGTAAAAGCAACAGCGAAAGAATGCTGGCCGCCGCATATACCCCAAAAGCCCAGCCTTTGCCGAGCTCTGTCATAGCAACAAGCACGATGATGCTCGCAAAAGCCGCCGCGCTTAAATCGAGCGTTTGGAACAGCGCGCCGACAAAGAGAAAAACAAGACACAGTGCAGAAAAAACTCCTGCCAACGCAACCTTTTTCGTCTGCTTCATCAACAGCACCTAATGCAGTCGCCGCCCATACACTCGCAACAGCAATCGGCGCATAAAAGCCCTTGGCAAACGTCGCATCCCGTGCATTCGGCGTGGTTGGTGTTCATATTGGAATAGGGGCTCGAATAAGCGCCGCTTCCCATTCTTTGCTGGAACGAACGGTATTCCTGATTGTAAGGGTCCATCTGGCAGGCAAGGTTTATTTCGCTTCTTGCGTCCTGAAGCCAGCCCTTGCGGTAAAGCACAAGGCTCATAAGAAAATGCCATTCCGCACTTCTTTCGCCTGCGCCCATGCCGTTAAGAAGCGTTTCGGCTTCGTTTATCCTGCCTGCGCTGATAAGCCTGCGTATGCGGGTAAAGCCGGTGTCCTGCGCGCCCGAATATCCGTTGTTTGTGCCGCTTCCGCCGTAAAAGCCGCTTTGGTGGTTAGCGCCGTGACCGCCCGCACGCATTTTCTGTATCGTGTCGTAGGCGTCGTTAATTTCCTTCATCTTCTCGGCGGCAAGGTCCTTAAGCGGATTGTCGGTGTAGCTGTCGGGATGATATTGCTTCGCAAGCTTGCGATATGCCTTTTTTATCTCCTCGTCGGATGCGTTTTCGGGAACTCCGAGAACTTCATAAGGGTTTTTCATTTTGTTTTTCCTTTCGAATTGCGCGTCTTTCGCTCGGAAATGCGCCGCACGGCGTCGCGTCCTCCAAGCTCGGTAATGTTAAAAATCAGTCTGTCAATCGCGTTCAACGGCGTATGCACCGCCAACGCGTAATAATTCGAAAATGCGTTAAGGCTGTCGAACAGCGTTTCCTTGATCTCGTCGGAATGCAAAAGCGTTTCTTTCGCGGTTCCGTATTTTTTGATCAAAGGGTTGTAGTTGCCGCTCTTTTCGTCGGCTTCAAGGTCGTCGTAAGCGTCCGCGATGTATATATATCGCCCTATGTGATAACCGCACGCCTCGGCAATTTCGCGCTTGCCGTCGGGTAAACCGTAAGCGGCAATTTCCTTCATCATCACGGCGAATCCGTCCGCCGCGCGGTCGACCGAGGCGCAACCCTCTTTTTCGGCGGCGTCGGTTGCCGAAAGACCGTTAAAAACAATCTCCTTCAAACCGTCGAAATTGTCGGATTTTTTGCTTATGTGTGAAAATATCGGCTTAGCAAGCCTTTTGCAGAAACGCTTAAAGCCCTTTTCGTCCTTAATGTCGTCAAGAAGCTTGGCGTATGTAAGGTGCCCGAACGCCGAGCAAACGAATCCGTAGCTTTCGTCTGCGCAGGCGCAGCTCTTTTTCTTAAGCTTGTAAGGGCATCGCTTCTTCTCGACGCACACCTTTTCGTCTGTCAGCGACATACGAAGCAGGGCAAGAAGAACGAAATCGTAATTAAGAAGCCAACGCGTAAGGTGCGATATGTTTTTGCCGCCGTGCCTGCAAAGCCCGCAGTAAACGGCGGAATAAAATTCGCTGTCTTTAACGTAAAGCTCGCCCTTAACGGGGCGTATATATCCGAACATTTTTGCTCCAAATAATAAAAATTCATTATATTATACCACCTTGCGTTCAAAAAGACAAGTAACAAAAGTAAAAAGAAAGTGTTAAATTATAATTTTTTTTGAAAAATTTCAAAGTTAAAAAAGTAAAAAAGAGAAAATAAGCGTATATATTGTTGTATGTGAAATTTTTGCGTTCACGGAGATGTTTTTCTATGATAAAGGACAGCACCCTCGCTTTCGAAGAAGCCTTTCTCTGCGATAAGGCGTTCAGGGTCAAAAATACCCGCGGAAGATTATATCCCGTAAAGGAATGTCCGGTAAGGACCGAATTCCAGCGCGACCGCGACAGAATAATACATTCTAAAAGCTTCCGCAGGCTTATGCATAAAATGCAGGTGTTCCTCGCACCCGAGGGCGACCATTACCGTACAAGATTAACCCATACTCTCGAGGTTGCGCAAATCGCCCGCACGATAGCCCGTGCACTCCATCTTAACGAGGATTTAACAGAAGCCGCCGCGCTCGGCCACGACCTCGGCCATACCCCCTTCGGCCATTCGGGCGAAAGGGCGTTGAACTACCTCCTTCCCGAAGGCTTTCGCCATAACGAGCAAAGCCTGCGTGTGGTGGATTATCTCGAAAACGAAGGAGAGGGCTTGAATTTAACCTTCGAGGTGCGCGATGCAATACTTTGCCATACGGGCGATGAGCCCGCCTCGACCTTAGAAGGCAGAATAATCAAAATCGCCGACCGTATCGCCTATATCAATCACGATATCGACGATGCCGCACGCGCGGGTATAATCAATAATTCCGATATTCCAAAAGATATTTCGGACCTTTTGGGCAATACCCACGGACAGCGAATAACCTCGCTTGTTACCGCGGCCATAGAAAACGGTGTCGAAAACGGTATCGGCTTGCTTCCCGAATATGCAAAAGCGATGGACGAGCTTCGCGAATTTATGTTCGAGCGTGTCTACCGCAACGAAAAAGCAAAGGGCGAGGACGGCAGGGTAGTCAGTATGATTACCTTCCTCTACGAGCATTTCTCCGCCCATCCCGAAACTATTCCGCAGGAATATATGAAATACGCAGAGCGCGACGGCATATCCGTTGTCACCGCCGATTTTATCGCAGGGATGACTGACCGCTATGCCTTAGGTTGCTTCAACGACCTGTTTGTGCCCCGCGTCTGGCAATATAAATAATTAATTATGTAAACCTATCGAAAGGAGGAAATTATGGCGTACACGCGTGAATTTTTAGAAGAATTAAAACTTCGCAACAATATCGAAGAAGTTATCGGCAGGGTAGTCACCTTAAAAAGAGCGGGAAGTAATCTTGTCGGTAATTGCCCGTTTCACAGCGAACGCACCCCCTCCTTTACCGTCTTTCCCGCAACGTCGAGCTATTACTGCTTCGGCTGCGGTGCGGGCGGCGACGTCGTTACCTTCGTAATGCAAAGCGAAAATTTGGAATACCGCGAAGCGGTAGAATTTCTTGCAAAGCGTGCGGGTATTAAAATCGAAGAAACCTACGAAAACCGCAAGCCCGAGGAGCCTGCCGTTAAGCGCGACCGACTGCTTGAATTAAATAAAGAAGCGGCAAGGTTTTTCTATAAAGCTTTGCTTTCGCCTTCGGGCGCAAATGCACGCGCCTATCTCGAAAAGCGCGGCTTTAATTCAACCACTATCAAACGCTTCGGCATTGGTTATGCGCCCGATGCACCCTTCGGAAAAGCCCCGCTTTGCGAATATCTTATCGAAAAAAGCTTCACACCGCTTGAAATACGCACAGCCTTCCTCGGCGGCGTAAGCCAAAAAAGCGAACGGCTTTACGATATGTTCCGTAACCGCATAATGTTCCCTGTGTTCGACGTTAACGGCGAAGTTGTCGCGTTCAGCGGAAGAAGGCTTAACGAAAACGACGAACGTAAATACGTAAATACCTCCGATACACCCGTGTTCAAAAAAAGCCGCGTGCTTTTCGCTCTGAATTTCGCGAAAAACAGCGAAGCGGGTACGTTGATACTCTGCGAAGGTGCGCCCGACGCAATAGCGATGCACCAAGCGGGCTTCGATAACGCGATAGCAACGCTCGGTACGGCAATCACACCCGAACACGCGCGCATTATCGCCCGCTACTGCCGCACCGTCTACCTCGCTTACGATATCGATAAAGCGGGCAGAAAGGCAACCTTAAAAGGTATCGACCTTCTTAATCAGGTCGGCGTCGATACTAAAATAATCAACCTCGGCACAGAAGCCAAGGACCCCGACGAATATATAAAAAAATTCGGCGCCGCGTCGTTCCGCGCAAAGCTTACCGGCTCGTCGGGCCAGATAGATTACCGAATTAACGAAATAGTTTCGCGCTACGATATTACCGTTGCCGAGGACAAGCTCCGCGCCGTTAACGAGGTGACCGATTTTATAGCAACCTTCTCCTCTCCCCCCGAACGCGAGGTGTATTCGGCACGTGCCGCAGAAAAGCTCGGGCTCACCTCCGAATCGGTGCGTACCGAGGTTGAGCGCAAAGCCAAAAAGCAGGATGCAAAGGCAAAAAAGGCTGTCGTTAATAACGCCCTGCGCGAACAAAGCGGTTTCGGCGGAAGCGCAAACAGCGATAAGCTTCGCTTCTCGTCGGAAGCATCTCACGAGGAAGCGATACTCGGCTTGCTGCTTATAAGAAGCGATTTCGGGCCCGAGGCCCTAAAACAACTCACCGAAGACGATTTTGCAACCGCTTTGAATAAAAAAATCTTCAACCTTTTCCGCGAGGAATTTGCCGAGGGAAGAGAAATAGTGCTTTCGAAGGACGGCGTCCTCACCGCGCGTGAAATCGGCGCGCTCGAAAATTGCCGTGCCTCCCGCCTTGCACTCGGAGATATAACACTCACAGCACTCAATTCCCATATAAAAGCTCTTAAAGAGCTCCGCGAGCGTAGCGAATACGATAAAAAGATCGAACAAGACCCCGCAAGCGCGCTCACCGAGTATTTAAATAAGAAAAAGAAAAAGTCTAACACACAGGAGGACAATAATGGATAAAGATCTTGCTGCCTTTACCCCCGAAAAATTCGAGGAAGCGAAAAACAAGGGTAGTATCAAGGTGATCGATCTCCTCGATACGATCGCCGACACCGACCTTTCTATCGAAAAGATCGAAAGAGTCTGCGAAGCACTCGAACGCAACGGTATCGAAATTGCGTCCGAGCATTCAAACGTTGTTTTCGACATTTCCGAAGAGGATATCGAAAACGAAGATTTCGAAGAAACCCCCGAGGACGTTGATACACTCCTCACCCAAGAGGGCGTGTCTATCGATGACCCCGTAAGAATGTATCTTAAAGAAATCGGTAAGGTGCCGCTTCTTTCCGCCGAAAAGGAATTGGAACTTGCCAACCGTATGGCTCACGGCGACCTTGCCGCAAAGCAACAGCTCGTCGAAGCAAACCTGCGTCTTGTAGTAAGTATCGCAAAACGTTATGTAAACCGCGGTATGTTCTTCCTTGACCTTATTCAGGAAGGCAACTTGGGTCTTATGAAGGCTGCCGAAAAGTTCGATTACGGCAAGGGCTTTAAGTTTTCCACCTATGCAACGTGGTGGATACGTCAGGCTATCACCCGCGCGATCGCAGATCAGGCAAGAACAATAAGAATCCCCGTTCACATGGTGGAAACCATAAATAAGGTGCTTCGCGTTTCGCGTCAGCTCCTTCAGGAAAAGGGAAGAGATCCCCTTGATGAAGAAATAGCAAAAGAAATGGATATGCCCGTCGATAAGGTGCGCGATATTCTTAAAATCGCGCAGGAGCCGGTTTCGCTCGAAATGCCCATCGGCGAGGAGGAGGATTCCCATCTCGGCGATTTCATCGCGGATGACAACACCCCCGCACCTGCCGACGCCGCTTCCTATCAGATGCTCCGCGAGCATCTTTTGGAGGTGCTCCATACGCTTACCCCGCGTGAAGAGGCTGTGTTAAAGCTCCGCTTCGGCTTGGAAGACGGCAGACCCCGCACGCTCGAAGAGGTAGGCAAGGTGTTCGATATAACCCGCGAACGTATCCGCCAAATCGAAGCAAAGGCGTTGCGCAAGCTTCGCCACCCGAGCAGATCCAAAAAGCTCAAGGACTATCTCGAATAAGAAACGGAAAGGCATATATTAATGAAAGCTCAGCTTGAATCAATCAAAACCACCGCTGTGGCGGAAATAGCTGCCGCGGAAACCTCGTTAGAGGAAATAAGAATAAAATATCTCGGTAAAAAGGGTGCGCTTACCGCAATTTTGCGCGGAATGGGCTCGCTCTCTCCCGAGGAACGCCCGATTATCGGTGCTATTGCAAACGAAGTAAGAAACTGCATCGAGGAAGCCTTGGTCGTCCGCGGCGCAGAGCTTAAAAAGCTTGCTTTGGCAAAAAGCCTTGCCGAAGAAAAGCTCGACGTTACTTATAATGCCGTTGCTCCCACGGCGGGACATACCCACCCCATAACCGCCGCTTTAAAGCGTATGACAGAAATTTTTATCGATATGGGCTTTACGGTTGCCGAGGGTCCCGAGGTAGAAACGGTTACAAACAACTTCGACGCGCTGAACGCCCCCGCAGACCACCCCTCGCGTGATTTTCAGGATACATTTTATATCACCGAATCCACGCTTCTCCGTACACAGACCTCTCCCGTGCAGATTCGTGCTATGCGCGGCGCAACTCCCCCTATCCGTATAATCTCCCCCGGCAGAGTTTACAGAAGCGACGTTGCCGACGCATCCCACTCTCCCGTGTTCCACCAGCTCGAAGGTCTTGTTATCGATAAAGGCATCACTATGGGCGACTTAAAGGGTATTCTTTCGCAGTTCGCAAAAACGATGTTCGGCCCCGAAACAAAAACCCGCTTCCGTCCCCACAATTTCCCGTTCACCGAGCCGTCGGCAGAAGTCGACGTTTCCTGCTTCGTCTGCGGCGGAAAGGGATGCCGTCTGTGTAAGGGCGAAGGCTGGATGGAAATACTCGGCTCGGGTATGGTACATCCCAACGTTCTCCGTGCAGGCGGTATCGACCCCGACGTATATACCGGCTTTGCATTCGGTATGGGCGTAGAGCGTGTCGCAATGGTAATGGCGGGCATCGATGACCTCCGTCTGCTTTACGAAAACGATACACGCTTCCTCAAGCAATTCTAATTAACGGGAGGAGTCTTAAAAAATGGAAGTATCACTTAATTGGCTTAAAGATTATGTAAACATACCCGAGGATATAAAAACCTTCTGCGACGCTATGACTATGACAGGCACGAAGGTTGAAGGTTACAAGGTCCTCGGCAGCGATATCGAAAATGTTGTGGTTGGCAAAATTATGTCAACCGAGCCCCATCCCGATTCCGACCACCTCATTATATGTCAGGTTAATGTCGGCAGGGAAGAAAACCTTCAAATCGTTACCGGAGCACAGAATATAAAGGCGGGTGACGTTATCCCGGTTTGCCTCGACGGTGCAAAGCTCCCCGGCGGCAAGGTGATTAAAAACGGCAAGCTCCGCGGCGTTCCCTCGCAGGGTATGCTCTGCTCGCTTTCCGAACTCGGTCTTTCGATAAACGATTTTCCCTATGCTATCGAAGACGGTATATTCGTGCTCGAAGAAGAATGCAACCTCGGTGACGATATTCGCGACGTGTGCAAGATAAACGATACCGTCGTTGAATTCGAACTTACCTTTAACCGTCCGGATTGCCTTTCTTATATGGGCATCGCACGCGAAGCGGCTGCTACCTTCGGTACAAAAACCACGTTGCCCGCTCCCAAGGTTAATACCGTTAACGACGAGCAGGCGTCCGACTATATCAAGGTAAACGTCCACAATACCGAGCTCTGCCCCCGCTATACTGCAAGGGTTGTCAGAAACGTAAAAATCGGTCCTTCGCCCCTCTGGCTCCGCGCAAAGCTCCGTGCCGCAGGCGTAAGACCTATTAACAATATCGTCGATATTACCAACTTCGTAATGCTCGAATACGGTCAGCCGATGCACGCTTTTGACTATGAATATATCAAGAGCCGTGAAATCAACGTCCGTAACGCTAACGAGGGCGAGGAAATCGTTACGCTCGACGGTGTAACAAGAAAGCTCACCCCCGAAATGCTCGTTATTGCAGACGGGGCTCGCGCTGTTGCTTTGGCAGGCGTAATGGGCGGCGAAAATTCCGAAATCACCGAAAATACAACTACTGTTGTATTCGAAAGCGCAAACTTTGCGCGTGAAAGCATCCGTAAAACCTCAAAGGCGGTTGGTTTGCGTACCGAAAGCTCGGCGAAGTTCGAAAAGGGTCTTCCCGCTGTAAATACGCTTCCCGCTGTCGACAGAGCCTGCGAACTTGTAAATCTCCTTGCATGCGGCGAAGTGCTCGAAGGTATTATCGATATCAATAACGCCGATATTTCCGAACGCGTTGTTCCCTATGACCGCGCAAAGATAAACGCGCTCCTCGGCACGAATATTTCGGATTCCGAAATGGATAAGCTTCTTGCATCTGTCGAGCTTATTTCCAATAACAACGGCGGACTTATCGTACCCCCTTACAGAAGTGATATTATTACCACCGCAGATATTGCCGAAGAGGTGGTAAGACTTTACGGCTTCGATAATATCGAGCCCACTATGTTCAAGGGCGCGGCGGACCTCGGCGGCAGAACTCCTCACGAAGCGTTCCGTTACAGTATCGTCGAAGCTATGGCGGGCTTGGGCTATTGCGAATCCTGCACATATTCCTTCGTTTCGCCCAAATCGCTCGATAAGATCAATATTCCCGCAGAAAGCGAACTTCGCAACTTTATCCGCCTTATCAATCCTCTCGGCGAGGATACCTCGGTAATGCGTACTCATCCGCTGCCCTCTATGCTCGAAGTCCTTGCAAGAAACGTAAACCGCAAGGTCGAAAAGTGTAAGGTTTCCGAAATTATGACGCTATATTTCCGTGACGACGACCTTTCCAACGAGAAAAAATCGCTCTGCTTCGCGTTTACTCCCGATTGCGGCGGATTTTATGAACTTAAAGCAGATGCAGAAGCGCTTTTCACCCGCCTTAATATCTCGGCACGTGAATATGTTGCGGTTTCGGACGATCCCTCGTTCCACCCCGGCAGATGCGCAAATGTTGTTGTCGGCAAAAACGTTGTCGGCACGATAGGTGAGGTGCATCCTCTCGTTTGCGAAAACTACGATCTCCCCCGCGGAATCTGCGCGGCTATAATCTCCACAGAAGCTCTGCTCGATTCGGTCAAGAACGAACGCGGCTATATTCCGCTTCCCGTATATCCCGCTATGGAACGCGACCTCGCGCTTATCTGCGATAAGGATGCAGAGGTTGGCAAGCTTATAAAGGATATCTGCTCTTACGCAGGCAAATCGCTCGAGGACGCTTTCGTGTTCGACGTTTATCGCGGCAAGGGCGTCGAGGAAGGTAAAAAGAGCGTTGCGGTCCGTCTTGTCTTCCGCCTTGCGGATAAAACGATGACAGACGAAGAAGCCGATGCAGGCGTTAAGAAGATACTCAAAAAGCTCGAACGCGAACAGGGTATAGTTCTTCGCTCATAAAATGTTGCTGTATTAGCATAAAAATACAAAAAAGACTTGCAAAGAACAAAAGTTTGTTGTATAATACTCTAAACTGCTATCTGAATCATCGGTCAAGGAGGGTTGAAAATGCAGGATAAAAACCAAAAAACGGTCGATAACAAGCAAAAGACTATTATGTTCCCGATTAAGGAACAGAATAAAGAAGCTATGCGCGATAAGCTGCAAAGCGTTTACGATGCACTTGTGGAAAAGGGATATAACCCCTTGAATCAGATCGTCGGCTATATCATTTCCGAAGATCCGACCTATATCACCAACTATAACAACTCCCGTGCGATCATCTCTAAAATTGACCGCGATGAACTTCTGCGCACTCTTGTCGAGGATTTCATCAATACAGACGGCAAGAAGAAAGGTTGAATCCATTAAATGAAGACACTTATGTATAAAGGCAAGCCGCTTGTGCGCCAAGGCCGCTTTATCTTCTACGGTCACCCCGACGATAAGTATATTCTCTTTATGAATATCCTCGAAACGAAGATGATCGGCTCGCTTGAGGTTGCAACAAAAGTGCTTGTCCAGATCCAGAACACTGACGATGAAATTTCCTTTAACGAAAAAGTAATCAAACAATGCGAAAAGAAAAATTTCTACGACGCATTCGAAATCGGCACAATCTGGCTCGAACGTGCGCTTAAGCAAAAATAACAATAAAAACGCTCTCGCAACGGAGACACTTCGCAAAGAAGTAGTCTCCGTTTTTCTATATAAAGAAAAATGACACTTTCGGTTGGTGAAAGCGTCATAATGGGTTACATACTTTGAGAAAGGTAAATACTTGCCGAAAATAAAGAATATCATTCTCGGCAGGTAAGGTGATATTGCAAACTAAAAGTTTGCAGTGATATTTGACCTGTGGTCAAGTTATATGAAAGCCTTTCGGCTTTCGTTATATTATATTCGCCCATAAACTGTCCGAAGGACAATATAACTTGGCAAAAGCCAAATAAAACTGCGAAGCAATATAACTCGCCGTCAGGCGAATATAACTGATGCACACTTCCTTACGGAGTGTGCATCAAGAGGGCGTTTTTTCTTTGCTTTTTTGCTTTTTATTTATAATTAATAAGAAAAAACTGTTGAAAATATGGGCTTGATGTGTTAGTATAAATACTTGAGGTATTATTATGTTGTATAAATATATTTTCTGGGATTGGAACGGCACTTTGCTCGACGATGCAAGGGTTGCATTCAATGCCGTAAACGCTATGCTTTCAAAGAGAGGGCTCGAAAATATAACCTTCGAGCAGTACCGCGAATATGTTGACGTTCCGATAATAAAGTTCTATGAACGCGTTATGGATATGTCGAAGGAATCTATGGAGCAAATCTCTGTCGAATTTAATTCGCTTTGTAAAAGCTTTATGCCCGAATATCCGCTTGCAAAAAACGCAAAAGAGCTTCTTTCCGCATTAAATAAAGCAGGGGTAAAGCAATATATCTTTTCTTCCAGCAAAACCGAACGTATAACCCCTTATCTCGAAGAATACGGCATAGATAAATACCTTTCCGCCGTGCTCGGCTCGCCCGATATCTACGCGGGCAGTAAGGCGGAACGAACGCGTGATTTTATTCTGGCAAATTCAATCCCTCCGAACGAATGTCTGTTTGTGGGCGATCTTGTTCACGATTGCGAAACGGCATCGCTCGTCGGAGGTGAATGTGTATTGCTCTCTTACGGACATCAAAGCAAGCAATCGCTTCTGCAAACAGGCAGAAGGGTAATCGATTCGCTTAAAGAGCTGTCCGAATATCTAAATATTAACCTGCAAGAGGTAGAAAAATGAAAAAACTCGGTTTCGATTGCGAAAAATACGTTGAGCTTCAAACACGTCATATCAGAGAAAGGATCGATAAATTCGGCGGCAAGCTTTACCTTGAATTCGGCGGCAAGCTTTTCGACGACTATCACGCCTCCCGCGTGCTTCCCGGCTTTAAGCCCGGCATAAAGATCGATATGCTCTCTGCCTTAAAGGACGAAGCCGAAATTGTTATCGTCATAAGCAGTAACGATATCGAAAAAAACAAGGTCCGCGGCGACCTCGGCATCACCTACGATCAGGACGTTCTCCGTCTTATCGATGCCTTCCGCGCCTGCGGTCTTTACGTGGGAAGCGTGGTGCTCACACAGTATAATTCCCAGCCTGCCGTCGTCGCTTTCCAAAAACGATTGGAAAAACTCGGCGTCACCACCTATAAGCATTATCCTATCGAAGGTTACCCCTCCAATGTAAAGCTTATAGTAAGCGATCAGGGCTACGGCAGAAACGAATTCATACAAACCACCCGCCGTCTTGTGGTTATGACAGCTCCCGGACCGGGCAGCGGCAAAATGGCTACCTGCCTTTCCCAACTTTATCACGAGCATAGCCGCGGCGTAAAGGCGGGATATGCGAAGTTTGAAACCTTCCCGATATGGAATCTTCCGCTTAACCACCCCGTGAATATAGCTTACGAAGCGGCAACCGCCGATCTTGACGACCTTAACTGCATCGACCCCTTCCACCTCGAAGCTTACGGAATACAAACGGTTAACTATAACCGCGACGTTGAAATTTTCCCCGTACTGCGCGCTATATTCCAGCGCATCTACGGCGAATCGCCCTATAAATCCCCGACCGACATGGGTGTAAATATGGCGGGCAACGCGATTTGCGATGACGAAGCCTGCCGTAATGCCGCAAAGCAGGAAATAATAAGGCGTTACTACGAAGCGCTCTGCCAACAGCGCAAGGGCTTCGGCGAAGAGGGCGCGGTACAAAAAATCGAAATTCTTATGAGCCAATGCGGTATCTCGCAGGACGACCGCGCCGTTGCTTCTGCCGCAAATAAACGCGCAGAGGAAACAAACGGCCCCGCCGCGGCGATAGAGCTTCACGACGGCAGAATAATAAAGGGCAGAACGAGCGACCTTTTGGGTGCTTCAAGCGCGATGCTGCTCAATGCGTTAAAGGCGCTTGCGGGTATCGACGATAATACACTTCTCATCTCGCCCGAGGTTATCGAGCCTATTCAGGACCTTAAAACACAGCACCTCGGCAACAATAACCCACGCTTGCATACCGACGAAATACTTATCGCGCTTTCGGTCTGCGCGGTAACCGACCCGAACGCGCGCCTTGCGCTCGATCAGCTTAAAAAGCTTTCGGGCTGTGAAATGCATTCCTCTGTACTTCTCTCGCAGGTCGATGAAAAATTACTTAAAAAGCTCGGCATCAACCTCACCTGCGAGCCTACATATCAAACAAAGAAACTGTATCATTCATAATGAAAATCTCAAATCTCTATTCGGTTGCCGGAATGTCGCGTAAGCTCAACATTTGCGGCGAACTTCCCGAAACAAAACAACTTTACAAATATTTCCTTAAAATCGCTTGGCCCGCGATGATCGAATCTCTGCTAATGAGCCTTGTAAATATCTTCGATACCATTATGGTTTCGGGGCAGGGTATCGATGCCGTCGCGGCGGTAGGCTTAACTACCCAGCCGAGAATGATATTCTATGCAGTGTTCTTTGCGTTGAGTATCGCGGTAACCACTATCGTTTCCCGCCGTAAGGGTCAAGGCGACCAAGACGGTGCAAACGAAACGCTTAACCAATCCTTGGGCGTTGTTGCTCTGCTTGCCGTGGTACTTTGCGGCGCGGCGGTCGTAGTTGCTGAGCCCCTGCTTACCTTTGCGGGCGCAAACAGCGAAACGCTTGAATACGCGCTTGTCTATTTCCGCATAACGATGATCGGCTTGATGTTCACTTCGTTCGGTATGATAATCAATGCCGCACAGCGCGCAAGCGGTAATACCAAAATATCAATGACGACTAATATCGTCGCAAACGTAACGAATATCTGTTTCAACGCTCTTCTTATCAATGGCGTGCTTATCAACGGCGTTCAGATCATCCCCGAACTTGGCGTAAAGGGTGCGGCTATCGCAACGCTTATCGGTAATATTGCATCTTTCTCGATGAGCTTGTTCTCGATACTCCGAAAGGGCAGATATCTGAAATTCAACTTCAAGGGTATGGTGCGCTGGAAATCGCACCTCCTCAAAACGCTCGGCAGAGTGTCGCTCGGTGCAGGCACCGAACAGCTCTTTATGCGCCTCGGCTTTTTCATCTATGCAAAGCTTGTCGCCGACCTCGGTACCGCCGAATACGGTACGCATATCATCGCGATGAACATAATAACCGTTTCGTTCGCCTGCGGCGACGGCTTAAGCGTAGCGGCAAGCGCACTTATCGGTCAGAATCTCGGCAAGCTGCGTCCCGATCTTGCATCGCTTTATGCAAAAGCAGGGCAGAGGATAGGCGTTATACTTTCCTTCCTGCTCATATTGCTTATGATCTTCGCGGGTGGCTGGATGGTAAAGCTTTTCGCCGACCCGACCGACCAATATTACGACTACGTTATTAAAAACGGTAAAATTTTAACCTATTACATCGCCGCCTGCGCACCCGGACAAATATCGCAGGTTATCTATAACGGCGCACTGCGCGGTGCGGGCGATACGAAATTTGTCGCGCTTACCTCTGCAATCTGTATCGGCGTTATACGCCCGCTTACTGCGTACGTTTTCTGCTATCCCCTTGGGCTTGGCCTTTTCGGCGCTTGGATAAGCCTGCTTATAGACCAATATATGCGCCTCGCGTTCTCTATGTACCGCTTTGTAAGCGGAGTATGGCAAAAAATTAACGTATAAGGAACCTATTATGACAATCAACGAAGCATTAAAGCAGATAGAAGCATTCGAAAATACAAATTCCGCGCTTAATCACGCCGCGGGCATACTTTATTACGACGGCGATACCGTTGCACCCGAAGGAAGCGTCGAAATACGCGCGCTTACCCTCGGCGAAATTTCGCGTATGTCGTATGAGCTTATCACCGCACCTTCGTTTATCGAAGCACTCGAAACACTTAATGCAAACCTCGATTCGCTTTCGGAAATCGACCGTAAAAAGACAATCGAGCTTTACCGCGAATACGATAATACCCGCAAGATACCTATGCAGGAAATGATCGATTTTCAGGTACACCTTACCGAATCATCTGCCGTATGGCATAAAGCAAAGGAAAATAACGATTTTGCATCCTTTGAGCCCTATTTGCAAAAGACATTCGATACTCTTAAAAAGTTTGCATCCTATACCGATCCCGATAAAGACCCCTACGAGGTCTGCCTTGATAAATACGAACGCGGACTCACCAAGGAAAAATGCGATAAATTCTTTTCGGCTCTGCGCGAAAAGCTCGTTCCGCTTATCGCGCGCGTAGGCAAAGCAAAGCAAATTGACGATTCGGTCCTTCATCTTAACTATCCCAAGGCGCAACAGATGAAATTCACCGAGTACCTTGTCGATATTATGGATATCGACCGTGCACATTTCGCTGTCGGCGAAACCGAGCACCCCTTTACTATTAATTTCACCTCGAAGGATGTTCGTATTACCACACATTATTACGAGGATAACCTTTCAAGCTCGCTTTACAGCGTCGTTCATGAATGCGGCCACGCTCTTTACGAATTAAATTCTATGCCCGAGCTTTTCCGCACAACACTCGAAGGCGGCGTTTCTATGGCGATACACGAAAGTCAATCTCGCTTTTACGAAAATATCATAGGCAGAAGCAAGTCCTTCTGTTCGCTTATACTTCCGTTCCTCAAAAAAGAATTCCCCGAACAGCTCGGCAATGTCGATGAATGCGAATTTTACCGTATGATAAACCGTTCCGAGCCCTCGCTTATCCGTACCGAAGCCGACGAACTTACCTACGCGCTTCACGTAATGGTGCGCTACGAGCTCGAAAAGAAAATGATGTCGGGCGAAATCCGCGCAAAGGATCTCCCTAAGGAATGGAACAGACTTTATAAAGAATATCTCGGTATCGACGTACCCGACGATAAACACGGTGTGCTTCAGGACTCTCACTGGTCAAACGCAAATATCGGCTATTTCCCGTCATACGCGCTCGGCTCTGCCTACGGCGCACAGCTGCTCAACGAAATGAAAAAGGATGTCGACGTCGAAGCGGCAATCAACAGCGGCAAGCTTACGGCGATTAACGATTGGCTTCGCGAAAAGATTTGGAAATTCGGCTGTCTTTACGACCCGACCGACCTTTTCAATATGGTCTGCGGCGAATTCGACCCCGACGTGTACGTTGCTTATCTCGAAAATAAATTCACCGAGGTGTACGGCTTATGAGCTACCTTGTAGATGAATGCATTCTCGATTCGGGCGATAAGGTAATAATCCGCTGGACCGACGGAACAGAGCAAAAGGCTGTTTATAAAGACACCTACGGATATAACCACTTTTTCGATACAGTCCCCCCGAGCGATAAAGAAATACGCCTTTCAAACCATTTTATGCGTTTAAAGGGAATCCACGTAAGAAAAGACGAAGAATAATGAAAGTAATAGACCTTCATACCCATTCAAACTGCTCGGACGGCTCTATGACCCCGACCGAACTCGTTGCCCACGCTGCCTCGCGCGGAATATCGGCTATCGCCCTTTCGGACCACGATACCGTTGCGGGTATCGACGAAGCGCTCGAAGCAGGGAAGACGTACGGCGTCGAAATCGTGCCCGCAATCGAATTTTCGGTGCAATCCGCGACAGAAACGCATATACTCGGCTTTTATATCGACCATAAAAGCAAGCTGCTTGAAGAAGCGCTCGAAAAAATCAATAAGGTGCGTTGGCAAAGAACGTTAAATACCTGCAAAAACCTTCAAAACCTCGGCTTTGAAGTAACGATGGAGGAGGCTTTGAAAATAGCTCCGTCTGGACTTATCGGCAGAGCGCACTTTGCCCGTATTCTAATGGAAAAGGGATATGTTGCAAGTGTAAAAGAGGGCTTTGATAAATACCTCGCCAACGGCAGACCCGCCTACGACGGTACGCAGGCATTGACTGCGGAGGAAGCTGTTCGGCTTATAAACGCACTCGGCGGGCTCGCTTTCGTTGCACACCCTCATTTAATCAGGCTCGATGATGCTTCATTAAGAGAGTTTCTCATAATGCTAAAAAAGGTGGGTCTTTGCGGAATCGAAGGCTATTACAACGAATACACGCCCGAAATGCAAAGCTATTTCCAATCACTTGCGTGCGAGCTTGGCTTGGAAATCTGCGGCGGTACCGATTACCACGCAAAAATGAAGCCGCATATCGAAATCGGCATCGGTCAGGGCAGTATGGAAATACCCTATTCGGTGCTTGAAAATATCAAAAATATCGTGAAATCGAAAAATGGAAATTAATTTTGATTCGGCATTAACTCTTTTAAAAGAAAAAATCAACGCGCACAACGCCAAAAACCCGCTTGTAATCGCTATCGACGGCAAATCTGCTTCGGGCAAAACCACCTTTGCGAATCTGCTTGGCGCAACTGTAATACATACCGACGATTTTTTCCGTCCGCGAAACGAAAAAGGGGTGCTTGAAATCTCGGAATATTCGGGCAATTTCGATACAGAACGCTTTAAAAACGAGGTCGTCGCGAATATAAAAAGCGGAAAAGCCTTTAAATACGGCGTTTTCGATTGCAAAATGGGCGCAGTTACCCATACAATAACCGTCGAAACTACTAAATGTATTGTGGTCGAAGGTGCATACAGCACCCACCCGTTTCTCGGCGATTACGCCGACATAAAGCTGTTTTTCGATATTTCCGAAGAATTGCAAAAGCAAAGAATAATAAAACGCAACGGCGAAAGCGGAGCTAAAGCCTTTTTCGATATCTGGATACCTGCTGAGGAACGCTATATAGCCAGCTGTTTAATAAAAGAAAATTCAAATATAATCGTATCAACGGAGGTATAAAAATGGGAGAATTCAGCTATATCAAGGATAAATTTTATCTCAACGGTGAAGAAACTCAAATTCTTTCGGGCTCGATCCATTATTTTCGTACCGTACCCGAATATTGGCACGACAGGCTTTTAAAGCTCAAACAATGCGGCTTTAATACCGTCGAAACCTATATATGCTGGAATCTGCACGAGCGCAAAGAGGGTGTTTTCGATTTTACCGGCATTCTCGACCTTGCCCGCTTTATCGATACCGCAAACGAGCTTGGCTTGCTTTGCATCATTCGTCCCGGTCCCTATATCTGTGCGGAATGGGATTACGGCGGGCTGCCCTCGTGGCTTCTTACCCACAGAAATATGCATATCCGCTGTATGGACGAGGAATTTTTGAAATACGAAACCCGATATCTCGATAAGGTATTCGAAATAGTGCGCCCCCGCCTTATCACAAACGGCGGTAACATAATAATGATGCAGGTCGAAAACGAATACGGCTCGTTCGGTAACGACCACGAATATATCCGCTTCCTTGCCGATTATTACCGTAAAAACGGTATCGATTGCCTGCTGTTCACCTCCGACGGACCTTCGGATTTCTTCTTTGGCGGCGGTACGGTAGACGGCTTGATTAAAACCGGTAACTTTGGATCTCATTGGAAAGAAAGCTTCGATTTTATCCGTTCCTATTCCAATAACAGCGAACCGGTTATGTGCTCGGAATTCTGGGAAGGCTGGTTTGATACGTGGTACGGACCTCATAATCGCCGTGTTCCCGACGACGTGGCCCAACAGCTTGACGGAATGCTCGGCGCAGGCGGTAACGTGAACTTTTATATGTTCTGCGGCGGCACTAATTTCGCGTTCAATAACGGTGCAAATGTGTATGAAAAATACGGACCGCAAACAACAAGCTACGATTACGACGCCGCATTGACCGAATCGGGCGATTTAACAAAACGCTTCTTCGAGGTACGCGCCGTAGCCGAAAAATATTTCAAAAACCTTCCCGAAATAACGGTTAAGGATACACCTAAAAAAGCATACGGCAAGCTCGAGCTAAAAGAAACCGCGCCCTTGTTTGCAAATCTTGCCAACCTTTCATCGCCCGTAAAAAGCTCTCACCCCAAAACAATGGAAGAGCTCGGCGCGGATTTCGGCTTTACTCTTTACAGCACCGAAATCGATTACCCGATACAAGCACCGCTTATTATCGACCCTATTCGCGACCGCGCGCTCGTTTTCGTTAACGGTGAATTCAAGGGTGTTAAGGAACGCGACCGCCAAAACGATGAAATTATGATAAATTGCGCCCGCGGCGAAAAGGTGAAAATCGATATACTTATCGAAAACCTCGGCAGAGTCAACTACGGCACCGAAATGGCAGATAACGAAAAGGGTCTTGTCCGTTCTGCTCGCTTGGGACAGCAATATATGTTCGGCTGGACTATGTATCCGCTTACTATGGACGATATTTCCAAGCTTCAATACAGCCCCGTGGCTAAACAAATTTCCTCGCCTTCCTTCTTGCGCGGAACGCTTAATATAGAAGGCGCCCCCTGCGACAGCTTCCTCGAATTAAACGGCTTCCATAAGGGCTTCGTTAAGGTAAACGGATTTAACGTAGGCAGATATTGGAACGATGCGGGCCCTCAAAAAACGCTTTATATACCCGCGCCGTTGCTTAAAGAGGGCGAAAACGAAATAATCGTTTTCGAGCTTCACGGATACGAAATACCCGAAATAGAATTCAAAGATAAACCCGAACTCGGATAAAGCCCTTGGAGGTATTTTATGCTGAAAAAATCGATTGCGCTTCTTCTTTTGTTGGTGATGTTACTTCCGAACGTCTGCGTGTTTGCCGAAGATTCCGAGGATTCCGAAGAGCTTCTCGGCGATGTTAACGACGACGGAGTTATCGACCAATTCGACTATATTCTTGTCAAACGCTATTACTTCGGCACCATTAGCTTTTCACCCCTGCAAACCATACGCGCCGACGTGAACTGCGATTACGTTGTAGATCAGTTCGACTATATTCTTATCAGCCGTCACTATTTCGGCACCTATACCATAAAACAGTCGAATCAGGAATCGGGTACTCCCGAGCTTATCCCCGTTCCCAACGTTGTAAGCGCAGGAAAGAGCTATACCGTAACTCCGCCCCCCGATAGCGAATACGACGATAACCGTAACAACGAATTAACCGACGGAATATATGAGGTTTCTGCAAGCTATTCGTCGGGCGTTTACTGCGGTCTTAAAAGCGATTTCGAGGTTGTCGTTGACCTTGCGGACGAATGCGAACAGCTCAACCGCTTCGAGGTTTCCTATCTCAGCGTGACCGATGCGGGCATAAATGCACCGTCGCGCATATACGTATATGGGTCGGATAACCAATATAACTGGCAAAGCATAGGCACAATGACCATCCCCGAATTCAAAGAAGGTACGGTACAGCGTGCTTCCCTCGAAATCGAAAATGATGTTACTTTCCGTTATATCAAATTTGAGATTGCAAAAAAATCGTCTTGGGTCTTTATCGACGAAGTTTTTGTTTATTCAAGCATTCCTAAATATATCGAAGATACAGTCGGTAAATACGAAAACATTTATAATACCACCGCGCTTACCGATAAGGCGCAAAGCAACAATATCTCCTCTGTCGCTTCAAACAAGCAGTTCAACAGCGCGCTTGGTATGTCTGTTGTTTCCAAAGGCTGTGATTATACCGTCGAATCGCTTGAATACGATACACGTACAGGCGAAAACGAAGGTTGCCTTACCAACGGAAATACGGTAGGCTCTCCCTTCGAAACAGATGTCTGGGTGGGTCTAAACAATTCAAAGGGCTCTGTGCTTACCCTCGATCTCGGCGAACTCCGCGACGATGTTTGCGGCTTCTCACTCTATGCATTCAAGCGCGAGGCATCTAACGTCTTTCTGCCGTATTGTATCGATGTTGCTGTCAGCAAAGACGGCAAAAGTTTCGTGACCGTGGGCAGAAGCTACGGCATAGAAGCAGATCAGGAAAATTATGAATACAGACTTACGCTGAGCAAGTGCGTGAATGCGCGCTATGTTCGCTTTTCCGTATCGGAAAGCAACGGCTTTGCTTGGTTTGAAGAAATGTGCGTTTACGTAAACGCGCAGATCGAAAACGACTACGAAACAATGTATGGCGATTTCGATTTCGAAACCACAGATATCCCCTCTTATTGGCAAGAAGGCAACGATTATAATAAAACTCAGAATCTCATTTTAGGCAAGCCCCAGCAAATAGTCAGCGACAGTTATCTTGAATACTCTGACGGCGATCCGGAAACCTCCAACACTGCAGAAACCACCAAACTGCTTACCGACGGCAAATATACCAACGACGATTATTGCTATAACGGTAAATGGGTGCACTTTGTGCGCGGTAACGGACGAAGCATTTATTACGATCTCGGCAACATCTCCTCTGTTTCTTCTTTCTCGGTAAGATTCCTCGAGTTTAACGAATGGGCAATAGCGCTTCCCACCGTTTTAAAGCTTGCGCTCTCGGAAAACGGTAAGGATTGGTATCTTGCCGCTACCGTCACACCCGAATCGCGCGGCGATATGATCGTCACCGTCACGGGCGATCTTGATAAGGATTACCGTGCGCGCTATGCGATGATTTATATGGATATCGGCGTTCACGTTTTCCTCGACGAAATTACCGTAAACGGCAAAAAGAATGTTTCCTCGGCATCTGCGCTCGATTCGCTTCCCGAATATAAGATCCAAACGGGCGATTATTCTGATATCGGCTATGCCGCACCCTCGGAAGAACTTCTCGGCGGTGTAAACGATATCTGCCTTATCTACCACAACGGCATCACCACCGATGAAAGCTACTTTAAACCCTATGTGGGATACGTCGATGCCAACGGCAATATAAAAGATACCCTCTTCGACGGTTATCTCTTCCTGCCTACCACAGCACCGCTCCCCAGCGGCGGCAGACCCTACGGCACAAATTACGCGTCCGATTGGAACGGTCTGTTCGATGCGCTGTTCAGAAACGGAATCAATTTCGATGCACTGAACAAAACCGCCGAAACCACCAAAAACACACTCGGACTTGATGAATTAAAGCTCAAGGTCTATGTTGCAATTCCACACATGGACGATTCGCTTTACTATTTCGGCGATATCGACCTTAACGGCGATAACGAAAGCCTTACCACCCTCGATGGCAGAGTCTACGTTGCACAGACCTATGCCGAACGAATTATCGAAAAATTTAACTCAAAAGGTTATAAAAACCTCGAGCTTTGCGGATTTTATTGGTTTCACGAGGAGATTTCGGGGACCGATATAGAAACCGCAAAGGCTGTAAATAAAATGTTCGATGAAATAGGCTACCAGCTTTTCTGGATACCCTATTACAATGCGGGCGGATATATGAGATGGGAAGAATTCGGCTTCGACGTGGCCTGCTATCAGCCCAACTACGCCTTTAACATTGCAGTCGATGAAGTTCGTCTTAAATATGCGTCGATCGCGGCGAAAAACTACGGTATGTGCATCGAATTGGAAATAGACGATGCCGCTCTGTATGAAGACAGATTTTTCCGAAAATATATGAACTATCTGGCTCGCGGTGTCGATTTGGGATATATGGATGAAGCTATCCATATGTATTATCAATCCACAAATATTTTAGGCCGCGCCTCTAAATCCGCAGATATAAAAACAAGGTTAATATACGATTATACGTATCAGTTCATCAAGGGTACGCTCAATCCCGCTCCCGAAGGTTACGATGATATTGCCTTCGAAGCAGAAAAGAATAAAATGTTTAGCGGAAGCGTTGCGAAGAGCAACTCGCTCCCCACGCAATATCAGCTATATTCCTCTCCGTCGCACGGAACTGTTACAATCACCGAGGACGGCGAATTCGTATATTACCCCAATAAGGATTTCAAGGGAACAGACAGCTTTACTTATCGAATAAGCCATTATCTCGGCTGGTCGGAGGAATGCACCGTTACGGTTGAGGTAGAATAAATTTATGACAAAATTCAAAATGTGTCTTTCGCTTTTCGGCACATTCTTCAAAATCGGCGCATTTACAATAGGCGGCGGCTATGCTATGCTTCCGCTTATCCAGCGCGAGGTTGCCGAAAAGCGCAAATGGATCGATGAATCGACAATGCTCGATATTGTCGCTATTGCCGAATCCACCCCCGGTCCCATAGCAATAAACACAGCAACCTTTGTCGGAACGCGCGCCGCAGGCTTCTGGGGCGCGTTCGCCGCAACCCTCGGCACGGTAATGCCCTCGTTTTTAATAATTACCTGCCTTTCCTTCGTTTTGGAAGTTGCGCTTAAGTACGAGCCGGTTGTGTTCGCCTTCAACGGAATACGCGCAGGTGTTATCGCGCTTATAGTAAAGGCGCTTTGGGGTATGGCAAAACAATGCCCAAAGAATCTGTTTTCGGCTATCCTTGCCGTTTCCGCCTTTGCAATAGCACTCTTTACGGGTGTTAACTTTCTGTTCATAATCCTCGGCGGCGCGCTTATCGGACTTTCTGCGGCAATATTCGCAAGAGGGAGGGAAAAGAAGTGATATATCTCGAGCTTTTTCTAACCTTCCTCAAAATCGGCGCGTTTACCTTCGGCGGCGGCTATGCTATGCTTCCGTTAATGCAACAAGAGGTGCTTAACCACGGCTGGATGTCGGAAGAGGCTCTGCTTAACTTTATCGCAGTTGCCGAATCCACCCCGGGCCCCGTCGCAATAAATATGGCGACCTATATCGGGGTTGAAACCGCGGGCATTTTCGGAGCAATAATCGCAACGCTCGGCGTTGTTCTGCCCTCGTTTGTCATCATTCTTCTTGTTGCAAAATTCTATGCAAAATATAAAAACAGCTTTATCGTAAAGGGCTGTCTTACCGGCTTGCGCCCCGTGGTTGTCGGCCTTATCGCATCGGCGGTCATATCGCTCGGCTTCGGCGTCTTTTTCCCGTCAGGCATAACGTTTTCTGCCTTTAATTTCGGCTTTTTCAGCTCGGTTATAATCTTCGCGCTCGTCGTATATTTTGCCTTCAAAAAGGTCAATCCGATCTATTTAATACTCTGCTCCGCCGGCTTGGGTATGCTCTCCGGCTATGCCGAAAAGCTTATAACGTAAACCGATAAAGAGCAAGCTTGCGCTCGCTCCGAAAGAGCCGATTTTTTTCGGCTCTTTTACATATCCAAAACAATTTAAAATATATCTATAAAACGCCGCTGTTAAAGTGTAAAAAACAGAAAGGATATATGCTATGAAAAGAATACTGACCCTGCTTCTCGTTCTTGCCTTTGCGCTTACCTGTATTCCGTTTACGGCAACTGCGGAAAATGGAATGCCCACCGCCGAAACGCTTAACGGCTACGAAAATATCTGCCTTACCTATACCTTCGATTATTATAATTCCTATAACAATCGCGGCGCGCACGACGCCGAAAGCCTTTTGCCCTATGTAGGATATTACGATAAAAACGGTGAGCTTACCGATTATTTCTTCGATAGCTTCCTTTTTCTGCCTTGCGTGTCCTTCGGACCTTCGGGCGGCTCTATGGTAGGCTCGTTTGCCGACCCCTCTAACCTTGTCGATTGGACTGCGTATATCGAAGATACCTTTAAAGAAGGCTATAACGTCGATGCACTTGATTCCGCCTTCGGTAAAGTAAAGCAGGAGCTCGGCGATACCTCGGACAAAAAAGCGGGCGTTTTCTTTACCGTGCTGTATCCGATACATACCCAAACCGAATTTGGCGAAATCAACGGTGAAAGCCTTGATTTTTCGAACAACGAGCACCGCAAAAAGGCGGTAAAGTGGATGATCGATGAACAGCTTTCGCTTTATACACAAGGCGGCTACGAAAACCTCGATATGGTTGGCTTTTATTGGTTTGAGGAATACCTTTTCAACTATGAATATACCTCGCAAGATATCGAGCTTCTTAACTATACCGCCGATTATCTTCATTCACTCGGATTAAAGTTTATCTGGATTCCGTGGTATGTGGCAAACGGCACTACAAGCTGGGAATCGCTCGGCTTCGATGCGGTGTGTATGCAGCCAAACCTTTTCTGGATGGATAATCCCGACTACGACCGTGTGAAGGATAGTATAAGCTATTCAAAGCAATACGGTATGGGTATGGAAATGGAAATCGACCCCTTGGCGTTTCACAGTAAAGAGCATTTCAAACGCTACCTAATCTATCTTGAAGACGGTATGAATTACGGCGCTATGGATTCTATAAAGATGTATTATCAGGATAAAAGCCCTGCCGTGTTTTATCAGGCCTGCAACTCAACCGAATTTAATAAGCGCATAATATACGACCTGACCTATAAATATGCCAAGGGAACTCTTACTCAAAACGATATCGACGCGGCGCGCAACGGCGAATATTACGGCGAACAGCCGCCTCAAACTCCTCAACTGCTCGGCGACGTTAATAATGACGGTGTTATCGACCAATACGATTACATACTTGTAAAACGCCACTATTTCGAAACCCGACTGCTTAATGAAGAAGAAGCGGCACGCGCCGATGTGAACAAAGACGCTAATGTCGACCAATTCGACTATATCCTAATCGCCCGCCACTATTTCGGTACGTACGTTATAGAATAAAAGTTTAAAAGGCACCGTTTGCGAGACTTCTCATAAGGAAGTCTCGCAGTTTTATTCGCCGAAAATACTTACGGCGAGTTATATTGCTTAGCAGTGGTATTTGTCTAACGACAAGTGGTATTGCCTTCGGCAGTTATAGGCGAATAAAATACCACTGAAACCGCGAGGTTTCAATAACACTATTACCTTAGGTAATAATACCACTCCGACGAAGTCGGAATATAACTTGAATTAAATTTACTTGTATGGTATAATAAAAGGGGTTGGGCTTAGCCCAAAAGAGTATTTGTACAGACAAATGCGATGCTGGTTAGTCGTTTGTCTCAGTGAGATATGAATCACTCTCAAACAGATGGTTGCAATGAAATTGATTTTTGTGCG
>JAZSHQ010000008.1:0-3677 GCA_045533335.1 Eubacteriales bacterium | reverse complement strand
TCCTAAGACCGCTTGGCCTCCGACTTATCCATTTCAACAACGGTTACCGCACCTGCCTTTGTACCTTTTTCGCCGACAGAAATAAAGGTTTTATGAAGAACACGGCTTATAAATATATTCCCATCCGAGCTTGTTCCGAGCTTTGAAAAATCGGCATGTATTCCGTTAAATGCGTTTTCCATTCCCATCGATTGTAAAACATCGCGAAGCTGGGTGCTGTATTCGGTCTCGAATTTCGGAATTTTGGTTTTAACGGTGTGATATTTCGGATTTGAAAGTATATCGTTTAGTTCTTCACCCTTAAGCGAAGCAACAAGCTGCGCTACCGTTGTGCCTTCGTTAGGAAGCAGAGCTGCAAATGCATATTTTCTGCCGCTGTAATTTTTTATAAATCCGGTTGCTTTTTCTGTTTCGATATATCTACCTTCCTCGTTATACATATATTCAACGTTTTCAATACTACCGTTTTCAAGAGTAAATTCGCCGTCTCTTACCTGCGTTTTGCTGTATATATCCTGCCATTCGGCTTCGAACGCAAGCGCGTTTACGAGATACATCACGGCATCCTCGGGAATTTCATCGAGTATATTCGGTATCATGCCCTCGGTTTTTTCATCTACCCAATTATTAATATCATTTAGTGTCGATTTGTCAAACGGAGCTTTGTAAATACTTGCACCATAATAATCGGCGTTGGTTTGAAGAAAATCCTTGTTAACGGTAAACGCCGGTGAATCTTTAAACCATATTGAATTCGCAAGGTTGAGCTTATATTTTTCGCCCTGCGGCAAGGAATTGATATAGGTATATATATATCGATTAAGCTCTTCGGCAGTCATACCCAATACGGCTTCCATTTGTGACTTCGTTTCGCCTTCCGCGCCGTTAACGGTCATAGAAAGAGCACAAAGCACCGAAAGCGGAGATATAAGTGTATTTTCGCCTTCCCTTGCGCTTGCCTGAAGTAATCTTACGGCGAAATCGCTTACCTTTGCGTTATTTTCGGCAAGCTCGACCTTGTAAACGCGATTTGGAGTTATGCCCTCCATAAGATCCTCGGCTTTTACGGTATTGTTGCCGTTAAATGCAAAGAAAACGGCGGTGAAGGTAATACAAAAGCAGGCGGCGATTGCAACGGCTTTTAACAGAAATGTGTTTTTCTTTGGTTTGCCTCTTCTTAATTTATCGACCTTTTCTATGTGTTCGTCATCGATCAAATTCAATGCGTCTTGTAATTTTTCGGTTTTCATAGCTTATAGCCCTCCTTTTCGAGATATGTTTTAAGCTTTTGCCGCGTGCGGAAAAGAACGGATTTGGCTTTGCTTTCGCTCACACCGCAATAACGGCTTACTTCTTTTAGTGAATCGGAAAAATAATATCTTCCGATAAACAGATTACGCGAGGTTTCAGGAAGTTTTTTCAAAAAATCGTTTATCAGCTTCGCAAGATGACGCACCTCCACCTCTTGCTGGGTCGAATCGCCTATGGACAGCGAGTTTTCGAGCTCCTCCATCGAAACGATATATTCCGACGGTACACGCTTATCGCGGCTACGCTTGCGGAAAATATCTATCGAGATGCGTCGCGTTAGCTTTGCCAGATACGCAGACAATGAAGACGGATTTTGGGGCGGAATAGAATTCCACGCGGCGAGATAGGTATCGTTTACACTTTCTTCGCTATCCTGCTCATTTGCAAGAATATTGTATGCTATTTTAAAAAGGTAGCGGCTGTATTTATCCTGCGTTTCCTTGAGCGCGGATTCATTTCTTTGCCAATACAGTTCAACAATTTTTTCGTCTTGCATTTTGCTCCCTCCTTTTTGAGTGTTGATTGGCGCCTACATACATATATATCGTTTTATATTTAATTCGGTTTCAATTATTAATAAGATTATAATACAAAAAACAAGAAAAATCAAATTTGTTGGTGTATAATTCCTTGACAGAATGGGAATTTTTGAATATAATGAGGTTGTATAGAACAATTAAGGAGTACCCTTGTGATTTTACAGTTGGAGCAGGCAAAGCTTTCGTTGGGAGAGCTTGCCGAAGGTATAAAAGATCTCGGAGATTCGATAGGCTTTGAAAAGCTTAAGGTTGAAGTTGAAGAGCTTGAAAACAAAACTGCCGAGCCCGGTTTTTGGGACAAGCCGCAGGAATCCCAAGCGGTTTTGAAGCAATTAAAATTCAAAAAAGGCACCCTTGAGCGTTATATTGCTTTAAAAAGAAGCTTTGACGATATCGAAACGCTTATAGATATTTCTATCGAAGAAGACGACGACAGCGTAGTAGAGGACGTTTTAAACGATTTAGAAGCTGTTAAAAAGGAATACGAACGCCAGAAAATAGAAATACTCTTATCGGGTGAATACGACGGTAGCAACGCTATCGTTTCGATACACCCCGGTGCAGGCGGAACAGAGGCGCAGGATTGGGCGCAGATGCTGTTTCGAATGTATTCGCAGTATGCCGCAAAGAAGGGTTTTAAGCTTAAGGTCTTAGATTATCTCGACGGCGACGAAGCGGGTATTAAAAGTGTTTCGTTTATGGTCGAGGGCGAAAATGCATACGGCTATTTAAAAAGCGAATCGGGTGTTCACAGATTGGTTCGTGTTTCCCCCTTCGATTCGAGCGGGCGCAGACATACCTCATTTGCATCTGTCGAAGTGCTTCCCGAATTCAACGATGAAATCACCATCGAAATAAACGAAGCCGACCTTAAGATCGACGCACACCGTGCAAGCGGCGCGGGCGGTCAGCACGTTAACAAGACCGACTCGGCTATACGAATTACACATATCCCCACCGGCATAGTTGTCGGCTGTCAGACAGAACGCAGTCAGGTGCAAAACCGTGAAACCGCGATGAAAATGCTTAAGAGTAAGCTTTTGGAAATTAAGGAACGCGAACACCTAGAACGCATCGAGGACATTACGGGAACGAAAATGAATATCGAGTGGGGCAGCCAAATAAGATCCTACGTATTTATGCCCTATACCCTTGTTAAGGACAACAGAACGAATTACGAAACCGGCAACATTCAAGCGGTTATGGACGGCGACCTTGACGGATTCATTAACGAATATTTGAAACTCAACTGCAACAAATAACGATATACGGAGGTATTATTATGAAAAAACTCAGACCTATTTTGGGAATCTCGCTTCTTGTTCAATCGGCAACCTTTTTTGTGCTTTGCCTTTTGAATCTTGAAAAGAAGAAGAGCCTTGCAAAGGCGTTCGGTGTTTTCGGTGCGATCGGCGGTATTGCAGGTGCAGCACTTCTTTATACCGAATACAAGACACGCAAAGCAATCAATGCGGCAGATGACGATTATTTTGAAGAATTCGACGAATTCGATGAATTTGACGAGTTCGACGACGAAATCACCGAAGACGAGATCAACTGCGCTTTTGAAAACAGCGAAGCTTAAACACGGCTAACTGTAATTTACGGAGAATCGGCAAAAGCCGATTCTCTTATTTCGATAAAACAAAGGAAGGATGATATTTATGGCAAAGGGCGCACTTTCGGTCGATACCGAGCACCTGTTCCCTATTATAAAAAAATGGCTTTATTCCGACAAAGATATTTTTTTGCGCGAGATAGTTTCGAACGCGTCCGACGCGGTAACGAAATACAAGTCGGATCGTAGCCATGTCGTTCTGGGAGCCA
>JAZSHQ010000026.1:0-56413 GCA_045533335.1 Eubacteriales bacterium | reverse complement strand
AGGCTGCACCCGGCGGTGTAGCAAAGAAGGGCGACGTTGTTAAGGCAGTAGTTGTCAGACCAGTACAGCCCACCAGAAGAAGCGACGGTTCCTACGTTCGTTTCGATGACAATGCAGCTGTTCTCGTTAAAGAGGACAAGGACCCCGTAGGTACCCGTATCTTTGGTCCGGTTGCAAAAGAACTGCGTGAAAAAGGATATATGAAGATCCTCTCCCTCGCGCCCGAAGTGGTTTAAAGGAGGCAGTGAACAATGAGTAAAATGCATGTTAAAACCGTCGATACCGTAGTAGTAATCTCCGGTAAGTACGCAAACGGTGACGAAAAGGCAGTAGGCAAGGTTATCGCAGTATCTCCTGCTGAAGGCAAGGTTATCGTAGAAGGCGTACACATCGTTACAAAGCACGTTAAGCCCAGAAGACAGGGCGAACCCGGCGGCATCGTAAAGACCGAAGGCGCTATCTATGCATCCAAGGTTATGCTTTACTGCCCGAAATGTCAGGCAGGCCGCAGAGTTAAGCACGTTCGCAACGCAGATGGCGAAAGAAGCCGTATCTGTGTAAAATGCGGCGAAGCACTTTAATGCAGGGAGGTTAAACAATGTCTAGACTTAAAGAATTCTATAATAGCGATGTTGCTCCCGCGTTGATGAAAAAGTTCAACTATAAGAGCCCGATGCAGATTCCTCGCCTTGAAAAGGTTATCATTAACTGCTGCGAAAGCGAAGCTAAGGATAACGCAAAGGTGATCGATAACATCATCGGCGATCTTACCCTTATCACCGGCCAGAAGGCAGTTCCTACCTACGCGAAGAAGTCGGTATCCAACTTCAAACTCCGTGCAGGTATGAAGATCGGTGCGAAGGTAACTCTCAGAAGTGAGAATATGTACGAATTTGTTGATAAGTTCTTTAACCTTGCGCTTCCCCGCGTAAGAGACTTCAAGGGTATCAACCCCAACGCCTTCGACGGCAGAGGTAACTACTCTATGGGGCTTAAGGAACAGCTCATATTCCCCGAAATCGAATATGACAAGATCGACAAAATCAGAGGCATGGATATTATATTTGTAACCACCGCGAATACCGACGAGGAAGCAAAAGAACTTCTTACTCTCCTCGGCGCACCGTTCGCAAAGGAATAAGGGAGGAAGATAACAATGGCAAGAAAAGCAATGGTGCTCAAGCAGCAGAAAAAGCAGAAATTTTCCACCCGCGAATATAACAGATGCAAAATATGCGGCAGACCTCACGCTTATCTCCGCAAATACGGTATCTGCCGTATCTGCTTCCGTGAACTCGCTTATAAGGGCGAAATTCCCGGCGTGAAGAAAGCCAGCTGGTAAGAGGAGGAAAAACAGAAATGCAGATTACAGACGTAGTAGCGGATATGCTCACCCGAATTCGTAATGCGAACTCGGCTAAGCACGAATCCGTAGAAGTTCCTGCCTCCAATTTGAAAAAGGCTATCGCTCAGATCCTTCTCGATGAAGGCTTTATCAAAGCTTACGATATCATCGACGACGGCAAGCAGGGTATCATTAAGGTAACCCTCAAGTACGGCGAAAATAAGCAGAGAATTATTCAGGGTCTTCGCAGAGTATCCAAGCCCGGTCTCCGTATCTATGCGGCAAGCGCGGATCTCCCCAAGGTAAAGAACGGTCTCGGTATCGCGATCGTTTCGACCTCCAAGGGTCTTATGACCGATAAGGCTGCTCGTAAGCAGAACATCGGCGGGGAAGTTCTCGCGTTCGTATGGTAAGGAGGTAAAAAAATGTCCAGAATAGGCAGAATGACAATTACCGTTCCTGCAGGCGTTAAGGTTGAAGTTAGCGATACTAACCTCGTAACCGTTACCGGCCCCAAGGGTACCCTTTCCGAACAGATCAACCCCGCAATGATCATCGAAAACGACGGCGCAGTTATTAACGTAAAGCGTCCTTCCGAAAGCAAGGAACACAAATCTCTCCACGGTCTTTCGAGAACTCTCATCAACAATATGGTTATCGGTGTTACCGAAGGCTATAAGAAGACTCTCGAAATCAACGGTGTTGGTTACAGAGCAGCAAAAGAAGGCAAGAAGCTCGTTCTCGGCCTTGGCTACTCCCACAACGTTGTGTTCGAAGAACCCGATGGAATCACTTTTGAAGTTCCCAATGCAAACACCGTTATCGTAAACGGCGCAAATAAGCAGCAGGTTGGCCAGCTCGCTTCCGAAATCAGAGGTAAGAGACCTCCCGAACCGTACCTCGGCAAGGGTATCAAATACTCTGATGAAAGAATCAGACGTAAGGCCGGCAAAGCAGGTAAATAGGGGAAAGGAGAGTAAAACACAATGGTTAGTCGCGAAAATAAGAACGCAAAGAGACTCCACAGACATAAGAGAGTCAGAGCCAAGATCTCCGGTACTCCCGCAAGACCTCGCCTTTGCGTATATCGTTCCAACAATAATATTCAGGTCCAGCTGATCGACGATACTGTCGGTAACACCCTCGTTGCTGTTTCCAGCTACGAAGCAGGCTTCGAAAAGAACGAAGGCGGCAACGTAGAAGCAGCAGCAAAGGTCGGCAAGCTCGCAGCTGAAAGAGCTCTTGAAAAGGGTATCACCGAAGTCGTATTCGACAGAGGCGGCTACCTCTACCACGGACGTATCAAAGCGCTCGCAGAAGCAGCCCGCGAAGCCGGACTCAAGTTTTAGGAGGGCAATATGAAGACAGATTTCAGCAAGCTTGAACTTAAAGAAACCCTCATCGATACCAAGAGAGTTTCCAAAACCGTAAAAGGCGGCCGTATCGCACGTTTCTCCGCACTCGTAGTAGTCGGTGACGGTGCAGGTCACATCGGTTACGGTATCGGCAAAGCTGCCGAAGTACCCGATGCGATCAGCAAGGCGATCGAAGCTGCAAAGAAGAATGTCGTTGAAGTTTCCCTTAAGGGTACTTCGATCCCTCACGAAGTTATCGGCGAATTCGGCGCAGGCAGAGTGCTTCTTAAGCCCGCTGCAGTCGGTACCGGTATCATCGCAGGCGGCACCGTACGTGCAGTTCTTGAATCTGCAGGTGTCCGCGACATTCGTGCAAAGTCGCTCCGCTCGGGCAACAAGGCGAACGTTGTAAAGGCAACCTTCGAAGCTCTTAAGCAGCTCCGTACTGCCGAAGAAGTCGCTAAGATGCGCGGCATAAGCGTCGAAGCAGTCAACAATTAAGGAGGGTGTAGAAATGGCAAAGGTCAAAATCACTCTTACAAAGAGTCTCATCGGCCGCAAGAAGAATCACATTCTTACTGCTAACTCGCTCGGTCTTAAAAAGATCGGCGACAACAAGGTCGTTGAAAAGAATGAAGCCATCGAAGGCAAGATCACACTCATCTCTCACCTCATCAGTGTCGAAGATGCTGAATAACTATTTTACAGATTAGGAGGAAAAAGTTATGAAGCTTCATGAGCTTTCTCCGGCAGCCGGCTCCACCAAACCCAACTTCAGAAAGGGTAGAGGTGCAGGTAGCGGTAACGGTAAGACAGCAGGCAAAGGACACAAGGGTCAGAACGCACGTTCCGGCGGCGGTGTCAGGCCGGGCTTCGAGGGAGGTCAGCTTCCTCTGTATAGAAAACTCCCGAAGAGGGGTTTCACCAATCATTTCGCTAAGCAGTACGCTATCATCAACGTTGAAGTTCTTGATAAGTACGAAGCAGGCGCAGTGATCGACATCGATACTCTTATCAATGATAAAGTTATCAAAAACAGATTCGACGGGCTCAAAGTACTCGCCAACGGAGAAATAACCAAGGCTCTTACCGTTAAAGCAGCTGTTTTCTCGGCTCAGGCAAAAGAGAAGATAGAAGCAGCAGGCGGAAAGGCTGAGGTGGTATAATGTTTCGGGTTTTCGGTAACGCGTGGAAAATAGACGATCTCAAGAAGAAGATACTCTTCACGATCTTCGTACTCGTTCTCTACAGACTTGGCTCTGCCATTCCTGTACCTTATGTGAAGGGTACTGAACTCGCAGAAGCAATGGAAGAAGCAAGTGACACGCTCGTCGGTTACTTCAATATGCTTTCCGGTTATGCTTTCTCGCAGGGTACTCTTTTTGCACTCGGTGTTAGCCCTTACATTACTTCTTCGATCGTTATGCAACTCCTCACCATCGCGATCCCTGCTCTTGAACGTATGTCCAAGAACGGTCCCGAAGGTCAGGCGAAAATTCAAAGAATTACCCGTTGGGTAACCGTAGCGCTTGCGGTTGTAACCGGTTACGGCTACTACATCACCGTTAAAAACAGCTATCCCGGCCTTATCGCAGACGGCTGGTTCCCTGCAGTTGTTATCGTTGTAGCACTCACTGCAGGTTCCTCGCTCGTTATGTGGACCGGTGAAAGAATCGACGAAAAGGGTATTGGCAACGGTATCTCGATGATACTTTTTGCAAACATCGTTTCTCGCGGCGGCGTTCTTGTCGGCCAGATGTTTACTCTTATCGATGCCGATAAAAAGCAGATTATTTGGGTGTTGCTCGCAATACTCGTAATGCTTCTTATCATCACTCTTACCGTATTCTTCTCGAACTCCGAACGTCGTCTTAACGTTCAGTACGCTAAGCGTCAGGTCGGCAGAAAGATGTACGGCGGTATGAACACCTCGCTTCCTATTAAGGTGCTTATGAGCGGCGTAATGCCCATAATCTTCGCGAATGCGATCGTTATGATGCCTGCAACTCTCGCGATGATATTCCCCTCTTGGGAAGACGGTGTTAACAAGTGGTTTTCCGCTTCGTCGGATTATCCCTTCTACGTTATCGCAATGTTCGTTCTTATCGTTGCTTTCGCATACTTCTACCTCTCGATTTCCTTCAACACCGTAGAAGTTGCAAACAACCTCAAGAAGAACGGCGGTACGATCCTCGGTTACAGACCCGGTAAGCCTACTGCTGACTATATCAAGAAGGTAGTAAACAGAATTACTCTTATGGGCTCTGTATTCCTCTCCTTTATGGCGATTTTCCCTGTTCTCCTTTCTTGGACAGGTCAACCCGCTCTCACCGCTCTCGTATTCGGCGGTACTTCGATGATCATCGTAGTCAGCGTTGCTCTCGAAACTACCCGTCAGCTCGAAAGTGAGATCACTATGCGCCATTATAAGGGTTTCCTTGACTAAGGAGTTCGCATTATGAATATCATATTGTTTGGCCCTCCCGGTGCGGGCAAGGGCACACAGGCTGAAATCATATCGAGCGAAATGAATATCCCCACGCTTTCTACCGGTGCGATGCTCCGCGAAGCGATGAAGGCCGGCACTCCTATGGGGCTCGCCGCTAAATCGGCTATCGAAGCAGGTTCGTTGGTTTCCGATGAAGTTGTTATCGGCATCATTAAGGACAGAATAGCGCAGGATGACTGCAAGGGAGGCTTCATTCTTGATGGCTTCCCCCGCACGATCCCTCAGGCTGAAGCGCTTGACGCTATGGGTACTAAGATCGACGTCGTTTTAGACATCGAAGTTCCCGATGAAGCTATCGTAGAACGTATGAGCGGCAGAAGACTCTGCTCCGCATGCGGCGCGACCTTCCACGTGAAGTATAATCCTTCCGAAGAAGGCGAAAACTGCGATAAGTGCGGCGCTCCCCTTACCGTACGTAAGGACGATAAGCCCGAGGTAGTTGAACACAGACTCGGCGTATATCACGCCGAAACAGAACCGCTTATCGGTTACTACAAAAACAAGAACCTTCTCGTAACTGTCGACGGACAAAAATCTCCCGCTGAGGTTACGGCACTTGTAAAGAAGGCTCTCGGAATATGATTACTTTGAAATCGGGTGAGGAGATCATCCGCATGCGCGATGCCGGCAGGATCGCAGCAATCGCGCGCGAGATCGGCGGTGAACACGTCCGCGAAGGCGTTACCACCGCTCAGATCGACCGCGAGATCAAGAAATGTATCCTGTCACACGGAGCAAAACCCTCCTTTTTGGGGTACGGCGGTTTTCCGGCGTCGGCTTGTATAAGTGTTAATGAGGAAATCATTCACGGAATCCCCTCCTCGGATAAGGTCCTAAAAAACGGCGATATAGTTAAAATAGACGTCGGAGCTTATTATAAAGGCTACCACGGCGACTGCGCGGCTACCTTCGCCGTAGGACAAATTTCCGAAGAGGCACAAAGGCTCATCGACGTAACCAAGCAAAGCTTTTTCGAAGGCATCGCCGCAATCGGCGAGGGCAAAAGAATAGGCGATATCGGTTATGCGATACAAAGCTATGTCGAAGCAAACGGATTTTCGGTGGTAAGAGAATATATCGGTCACGGTATCGGTAAAAATCTTCACGAAGACCCCGAAGTTCCCAACTACGGTAACGCCGGCCACGGTCAGCGCATACGTGCGGGAATGACAATAGCTATCGAGCCTATGGTAAATCAGGGCGATTGGCGCGTAAAAGTTTTGCGTGACAAATGGACCGTGGTAACGGTGGACGGAAGCCTTTCCGCACACTACGAAAACACGGTTGCGGTTACCGAAAACGGCGTGCTTATCCTGACGGATCCGGCTTAAAGAGGTTTTAAATGGATGACTTATTAGGACAATTATTCATTTCTTTGGCAGGTCGCGATAAAGACTTGATATGTACTGTCGTCGGAATCCCCGAAGATGAAGGCTACGTGCTTATCGCAGACGGCAAAGTCCGTAAAGTGGAAAATCCCAAGAAAAAGAAACTCAAACACCTTAAACCGATAGATTGCGAAAGGCTTTCGACAGAAAAACTCACAAACCGCTTCATACGCGAAGCTATAAATGAGTATAAAGAAGCAAACGGCGCAATCTGACAAAGGAGGAATTATTCTGGCTAAAGCAGATGTAATCGAATGCGAGGGCATCGTAACAGAAGTATTGCCCAATACCGTGTTCAAAGTAAAATTAACAAACGGACATATAGTAACCGCGCATATTTCAGGAAAAATGCGTATGAACTATATAAAAGTCGTTCCGGGCGATAAGGTAACGGTCGAAGTATCGATCTATGACCTTTCGCAAGGAAGAATAACTTTCAGAGCAAAGTAATTTGAATGGAGGTAAAAAATGAAAGTAAAACCTTCTGTAAAGAAAATGTGCGAAAAGTGCAAGATTATTAAGCGCAAAGGCAAAGTAATGGTCATTTGCGAAAATCCCAAGCACAAGCAGAAACAAGGATAGGAGAGTAAAATATGGCTCGTATTTCCGGTGTAGATCTTCCCAACGCTAAAAGAGTAGAGATCGGCCTTACCTATATCTACGGTATCGGCAGAGCTCGCTCCAACGAGATCCTCGAAAAAACCGGTATCAACCCCGATACCCGTGTAAAGGACCTTACCGAGGAAGATGTAGCAAAGCTCCGTGACGTAATCGAAAACGATTACCTTGTAGAAGGCGACCTCAGAAGAGAAGTTGCTCTTAACATCAAGAGAATGGTTGAAATCGATTGCTATCGCGGTACAAGACACAGAAAAGGCCTTCCTGTTCGTGGTCAGAGAACAAAGACCAACGCGAGAACAAGAAAGGGCCCCGTTAAGACCATCGCTAATAAGAAGAAGTAAAGGAGGATATGAAAAATGGCAAAAGTACAGAAAAAGACGGCTGTTAAGAGACGTCGCGAAAGAAAGAATGTCGAAAGAGGCCAGGCACATATCCAGTCGAGCTTCAACAACACCATCGTTACCATCACCGATACCAAGGGTAATGCAATTTCTTGGGCATCCGCTGGTGAACTTGGTTACAGAGGTTCGAGAAAGTCCACTCCTTTCGCCGCTCAGATGGCTGCAGAAACCGCTGCAAAGGCCGCTATGGAACACGGTATGAAGACTGTTGAAGTTTTCGTTAAGGGTCCCGGTCAGGGCAGAGAAGCCGCTATCAGATCGCTTCAGGTAGCAGGCCTTGACATCACACTCATTAAAGACGTTACGCCGATCCCTCACAACGGTTGCAGACCGCCCAAGAGAAGACGCGTATAACATTAAACGGAGGAAATTATGGCAAGATATACTGGACCTTCCTGCCGCCTTTGCCGCAGAGAAGGCTGCAAGCTTTACCTCAAAGGCGAAAGATGTATGACTGATAAGTGCGCACTCGCACGCAGAGAGCAGGCTCCCGGCCAGCACGGCGCAGGCAGTGGCAGAAGAAGAGTCAAGGAATATAGCCTTCAGCTTCGCGAAAAGCAGAAAGCTAAAAGGTACTATGGCATTCTGGAAAAGCAGTTTGAGAACTACTTCATTAAGGCTGACAAAAAAGAAGGTCAGACCGGTGAGAACCTTCTCACTATGATCGAGCGCAGACTCGACAACGTAGTTTACCGTATGGGTATGGCAGAAAGCCGTAAGGAAGCACGCCAGCTCGTACTTCACGCACACTTCACTGTAAACGGCAAGAAGGTAAACATTCCTTCTTACGAGGTTCGTAAGGGCGACGTTATCGCACTTAAGGAATCCAGCCGCAAGCTTGAAAAGTTCAAGGTGCTTATCGAGAATATCACCGCAAGGACAGTACCTTCCTGGATGAATGTCGATAAGGAAAACATCGTCGCAACCATCGTCGAACTCCCCAAGAGAGAAGACGTTGATTTCCCGTTCGAAGAACACCTTATCGTCGAGCTTTATTCGAAATAATCACTTCTGTCTAACAGGAGTCCCAACATTAAGAGGAGGAAAACAGAATGATCGAAATCGAAAGGCCGAATATCGTTACCGCCGAGCTCAGCGAGGACGGAAAACACGGTATATTCGTTGTAGAACCTCTCGAAAGAGGTTACGGTATCACACTTGGCAACTCGCTCCGTCGCGTGCTTTTAAGCTCGCTTCCCGGTGTGGCAGCATCGAGCGTAAAGATCGACGGCGTGCTTCACGAGATTTCCACCGTCCCCGGTGTTACCGAGGATGTTCCCGAAATCATCCTTAATGTCAAGGGTATCGTGGCAAAGCTTTATTGCTCTCAACCCAAAACCTGTGTAATCGATGTTCGCGGCGGCGAAGTAACCGCCGGTGACATTCAGGTAGACTCGGATATCGAGATACTTAATCCCGATCACCACATTGCGACCGTAGAAACGGGCGCGCCCTTCTTCATGGAGATTACTTTCGAACACGGCAGAGGATATGTTTCCTCGGAGAAGAACAAGGCCGCGGTTGAAAACCCTGTAATCGGCACTATCTATACCGATTCTATCTTCACCCCGGTTCTCAAAGCTAATTTCACGGTTTCCAACACCCGTGTCGGCAATATCACCGACTTCGATAAGCTCGAGCTCGACGTTACCACCAACGGTACCATCGATGCTAAAGAAGCAGTATCTCTCGCAGCGAAGATTCTCAACGAACACCTTAACCTCTTTATCGAACTCTCCGACGAGGCTATGAACACCGAAATTATGGTCGAACGCGAAGAAAAGATTAAGGAAAAGGTACTCGAAATGACTATCGAAGAACTCGATATGTCTGTAAGAAGCTTTAACTGCTTGAAGAGAGCGGGTATCGATACCGTAGAAGACCTTACCAACAGAACCGAGGAAGATATGATCAAGGTCAGAAACCTCGGCAAAAAATCGCTTGAAGAAGTTATCCAGAAGCTTCAGTCCCTTGGTCTGTCGCTCCGCAAATCGGATGACTAAGATAGCCCACTAAAATAAGGAGGCAAACGAAATGCCCGGAACAAGAAAATTAGGCAGACCTACTGCTCATAGAATGTCTATGCTCAGGGGTATGGTCACCTTCCTTCTCGAAAAGGGAAGAATCGAAACGACCGTTACTCGTGCTGCCGAAGTCAGCGCTCTCGCTGATAAAATGATCACTCTCGGCAAGAAGAATACCCTTGTTGCTAAAAGACAGGCAATCGCATTCCTTAAGAAGGAAGCAGTTGTATATAAGCTCTTCACCAAGATCGCTCCTCTCTACGACGAAAGAAACGGCGGCTACACCCGCGTTCTTAAGATCGGTCCCAGACGTGGCGACGGTGCCGAAATGGCAATCATCGAACTCGTCGGTGCAGAAACCCTCTACACCGTAAAGGAAGAGAAGAAGGAAGAAAAGGTCGAAGAAAAGAAGCCCGCAAAGAAGTCGACCAAGAAGGCAGTTAAGGCTGAAGTCAAGGAAGAAGCGGCAGCTGAATAATTTGGCTTAATAATAAAAAGGACAGTGTGAACTGTCCTTTTTGTTTTGTGTTTTTAAAGGTCGATTTGCTTTGGACTGCGCTCCGAATTTCTGTTGGCTTTCTTCGTGCCTGTGTTTGCGATAATTCTGAATTTAAAGAGAAGTATAGCATAGATTATTAGCGCCGCAAGTGCGGGAAGCGAGAGCAGAGTAGCAACACCAATCGCGCTTAAAGCATTTACAAGGTTGAATACAGCTGTGTAAATAACGAAGATTAAAAGTAATAAGCTTGCCTTGTATTTGAGTATGCCTGCAATATCCTGCTCTAAAAACGCTATCGCGAGTTTTATTGTCTTGCGGGTTGCAAGGAAAACAAACAAACATATTACAACTACAATCGGAGTAAGCACATACGTCAAAGATTCGAACGTAAGAGCAAACGAAATCACCAATACAACCAAAGATATAAGCGTGTAATATACTACCCGTTCAAGCACTTTTGTGTTCGGTGCTTTGCGCTTAAAAGAAAGGTATGCGCGCAACAACGCGATTCCGATAAGCGCGTCGAGTATAAGCGAAAACACCTCGCAAGCACTTAGTGCAATAAAGAGATTTTCTATTCCGCCGCGCTGTAAATCGTTTATTATTTCGATAATGCCAAGCAGATAGTAGACAACCGAAATCAAAACAGACAGCAGGTCGAGCAAAACAGCCGCCAAAAACAGCGTTGAGGAGCCCAATTTGGAAACCGCTTGACTGTAAACGTTCTTTTTATTGCTCATAATTCACCTCGCCGAGCTTGTTTTTGTCGCTCTTGAAACAGTATAGATTCACTATCCAGAATACACAGGATATCATAGAAGGAATCGTCATTATTGCGTGAGCAGAATAATATACGAGGTTAGACGATTCAAGCTCCTGCGGGCCGGTAAGCAACCAGAATAAAAGTGTGAAAAAAGCTTCTAGACAGAATACGATTATAAAGTATACAGCAATTCCAAGCGTAACTACCGTTATAAGTATTTTCCCGAACGAAACGACGATAAGGAAGGTATCGCTGCCTTTTCTGTCGCCGTATTCGATATAGTTAGCGACTCTGTGTGCATTCATCCATACAGCGGCGAATAAAACAGCAACCTCTATGACTATCAATGCCCAAATCAGATATCCGCCGATAGTGTTCGGAAGGTCGATAAAAGCTCCTGCAAGATACAGCAAACGCGCAATTAATGCGAATCCCAATAGGTTAACTGCGGTGTTCAAACCGTTTTTATTGCCGCTACCTTTTTTGTAATAAGAACGCACGGAATGCATTTTCCCTAATGCACAGCATATAAAAACGTCACTTGAAATTCTTCCGACGCATACAAGAATATGCTTAACAAGCTCGAGCCCTCTTATCGGCTCGGAATTATGAAAATATAACGATGAATACGAGCTTGCGTCTGTAACAAGACTCAGAATACAACCGATAAAACCAAGAACGATAGCGGTCATAAACGGGCCCGAACAGACACGTTTTCGAATAATATCCTCTCGGCTGTTGATTGTAATAACTTCTTTCATTTAAAATCACCTAATTCACAAACACGTCGCCGTCCGAAGGTCCGTTGTCGTCGTTCGTGTCGGAAGCACCGTCGTTTTCGTGGGACAAAACTTCTTCTGCTTCTTCAACGGTTTGGCTTGCTTCGTTAACGACTGCTTCGGCTTCGTTTGCCGCCTCGGTGTCGACGTCTGCCTCTGCTTGCTCGCGTGCCGCTTCTGCCGCTGCTTTAGCCGCCGCTTCCGCCTGCGCTTTGGCACGTGCAATCGCCGCCTTTTGTCCTTCAATCCAATCCCATTCTGCCTTTGCATTTTTCATATCTGACTTGAATCTGAACATAAGAACAAGGAAGAAGATAGTGCTTATAAGCTGAGGGATAGATGCGAGAACCGAAAATATACTTGAGATATATGCTTCACCGTTGATGGTAAGATTTGTCGAAAATCCTAAAGGAACCTGTAAAATTGAGCTTGAAGAGGAAACAATGCTTATAATGGTAATTACTATAAGAAAAACACTTACTCCGCCGTTGTAGATATCGACAGCGGCGCACATCGCGTGGTCCATTGTTTTCTTTATCGCTTTATATTGGAAAACGCAGAGCAAGACGGGGCCGATGATCAGAGCGGCAAATATAGGCATAAGGAAAAACAAACTCAGAAACAGTTCACTTACGTTTGTCGGTCCCAACAGGAGTGCCGTGAACAGTATAAGAACGGGAATTGCAAGAATAGATGCGTACACGATATAAACTATTTTATATATCTTTAAATAAAAATCAAAACCGCCCGCATCAACGGTTTTACCCGAAAAATATCTGTAACCGCGCAGTAAGCCTACGTTTAAAAGCGCAGAAAATACGGCAGATACAATGCTGAATATAGTAGCCATACCAAATATTGCGCGTAAAATAGCCTGAGTTTCCGCAAAACTGCTTGTGTCCATTTCCAATTCCGCAAGCATAATGTCCATTGCGTTAGGAAGCTCATAAAACATAGCAAGTAGGGTAAGCCCCAAGCCGACGAACGACAAAATTATCGCCGCTAAAAACATTTTCGAAGAGCCGTGCTTTCTAACCGTTTCGGAAAGCGGACGTCTGTCCAATACGTTGTTGTTCATAAATAACCTCCTTGAAAATGATAAAGAATTATTCGCTAAAGCTTTCTTCTGCCGCAACAGCGTTCTCGGCTTCCAAAGCCGCTCTTTGCCGCTGTATCTGCGCATGCTCAATCTTTGCCTTTTCCATATCTTTTTTGAATCCGAAAAGAAGCTTAACGTAGCAAATCTGCGAAATAAGCATAGGAATCGATAAGAGCGGCATTAGCAAAAACAAAGTGTCGAAATTAGCAAATACGGCAAATTCAGCCGGAAACTCCATTAAAAATGTAGGCTCAACAAGAGAAAATATTGCGCCGACGATAAACAAAATCACCGAATACATTACAAGAAATGCGGCGGAAGCGAGCGAAATTATCGTAATAACGATAACGAATACACTTACCTTGCCTTCGGGAATATCGTTAGCTGCATTCTTCGCGTATGTAATGGTTTTCTTTATTTCTCTAAATGAAAAGTAGTAAAATATGATTACGCCTGCGACCTCGGCTAAGTAAATAGGAAGTACAAACAGAATTATCGGAATAATGCCCCTAATTCCCATTTCGGATATCATAAGCACGAGCATAAAAAATATCATAACGACAATCGGTATAATACCCGTAATTCCGCTGTATATATACATCGCCTTTGTTGTTTTAATAACGCCTTCGAATCCGCTCTGGTCTTTACTTTTGCCCATGAAAAATTTACGGATACCTAAAAGCTTTGTTAACTGAATAATGCTTATTATCAATGAGCCGATAAACATAACTCCCAAAAAGCCGAAAAGTACATACATAACCGAAGAAATTACCGTATCACCTTCAAGCTCGTATATGATATCGACTAAAGAGAAAACGACGGAAATTAAAGTTCCCATAAAAAGGCATGCCGCGCCGAGATAAATAAACGTGCACACAATAACCGCGAGAAAAGTACCCGAGGTTGCGTGCTTCTTTACCGTTTCAAAAAGCGGACGTCTGTTAATGCCGTAATCCATAATACGCCTCCTAATGTGTTACTACATAACAAGTCTACCATAATAGTAATTATATGTCAAGTATTTGGTTAAAATGTTAACAAATGCCGATATATCGATTGACTTTTTGAACAGTTTGTGGTATATGTGTATTAGAAATAAAAATATACAATATTTAGGAGAACTTATATGGAAAAGCTCAAAATAGGCGTTGTCGGCGCGGGCAATATTGCAAGAAGCGCACACCTTCCCGCATATAAGCAGTGCTCGAATTGCACCCCCGTGGCTATCTGCGATATCGATCTTGAACGTGCACAGGCGGCAGCAAAGGATTTCGGTATTCCCGAGGTTTATTCCTCTGTCGAGGAAATGCTGGCTAATGCGGATATCGATGCGGTTGATATCTGCACGTGGAATAACGCGCACGCGCCCGTGCTTATCGCGGCGGCAAACGCAGGCAAGCACGTTATTTGCGAAAAACCGCTTGCTATGAATCTTTCGGATGCTCTCCTTATGGAAAAAGCAGTTAAAGAGAATAATATAATCTTCTTCCTCGCCGTCCCTTCGCGCTTCGGTTATGCAAATATGTATCTCCGCGATATGTACGATAACGGCGAGCTTGGCGACGTTTACTATGCAAAAACAAGCTATGTTCGCCGCCGCGGTACACCTTCGGGCTGGTTTACCGATAAAAAGACCTCGGGCGGCGGTCCGATAATCGATATCGGCGTTCACCGTATAGATGCCGCTTGGTATCTTATGGGCACCCCCAAGCCTACCCGCGTTTCTGCAAACGTCTTCAATAAAATCGGCGACTATCAAACAAAAGGCATTAGCCGCTGGCAGGGAACACCTTGCCCCGATAACCGATTTGATACCGAAGATTCGGGCGCAGGCGTAATACACTTCGAAAACGGCGCAACAATGGTTTTCGAAGCAAGCTGGGCAATTAACGCGCCCGATAAAAGCGAAACGCTTATCTGCGGAACGAAGGCGGGCGCAACCATCGAGCCGCTCGTTATCTACGGCGAACGTAACGAATTCCTTTCCGACGATAAGGTGACCGTAAACTCTGCAAATGATAAATTCAAGCTCGAACTCGAGCATTTCGCCGATTGCGTTCTTAACGGTAACTACAACACAAAATATACCATTGAACAAGCTGTCGATATGCAAAGAATGCTTCAGGCTATCTATGATTCCGCCGCAGAGGGCAGAGAAATCGTTTTAGGAGAATAAAAATGAAAAGTTGTATCAGCACGTATAGCTACCACCGCCTGTATGTTGAAGGCAATTTCACCCGTTTCGATGCGATAGATAAAACAAAGGAACTCGGCTGTGAGGGTATCGAGTTCGTCCTCGACGACAATACCCCCGACGGAAGCACCCCTCGCGAGCACGCGCTTGCGCTTACTGCACACGCAAAAGAGGTAGGACTCGAAGTGCCTATCTATACAACCGGCGCGAACTTTTTCGTTCCCGACCCCGAACGCGAAATCGAGCGCGTTTGCAAGCATATCGATATCGCTTCGGAATGCGGAATCCCGCTTCTTCGTCACGATATTACTTGGAGCTTTTATCCCGAGTATGACGGCGTGAAAACTTATCAGCACGTTATCGAAGCCGTCGCGCCCGTTATTTCGAAGGTTGCCGATTACGCAAAGAGCAAGGGTGTAATGACCTGCTCGGAAAACCACGGCAGGCTTATGCAGGACAGCAACAGAATGCTCGAGCTTTTCAATGCCGTCAACAATAAAAACTACGGCTTCCTCTGCGATATAGGCAATTTCGGCGGAGTTGACGAGGATTGCTTTACCTCGGTTTCGCGACTGCTCGAGCTTATTGTTCACGTTCACGCAAAGGATTGCTTTACACGCTCGGGTATGTCCTATAACCCCGGCAGAGGCTATAATCTCTCGCGCGGCGGTAACTATCGCAGAGCAACCATTTTCGGTCACGGTAACGTTCCTACCTATCAGATACTCAACGCTATCCGCGCTTCCGGCTATGACGGATACGTAAGCCTTGAATTCGAGGGTTTGGAAACGGTTATGGACGGTGTTACCATAGGCGCAGAAAACCTTCAGCGTATGATCCGCGATATCGAAGGGAAGTAATTAAATGCTTATAAAAAACGGACTTGTTTTAAACGGCAAAAGCAACCGTTTCGAACAGACCGACCTATTAATAAACAAAGGAATCATTTCTTCTCTCGGCGAATGCGGCGAGCAGACCGAGGTTTATGATGCGGACGGGATGTACGTCATATCGGGTTTTATCGATACACACATCCACGGCTGTGTGGGCGTTGAATTCGCTTCTCCCGATGAGGATTTCGCGAAAGCGCGTCAATGGCTCGCAAGTGAGGGCACGACAGCCTTCGCCGCTACGGTGCGCGCGCTCCCGCCGGAAAGGGTTGTAGCCGCGGAAAAAAATATCCTGCGCGAAGCCGAAAGGGATGTGCTTGGTGCAAATATCGAGGGGATAAATCTCGAAGGTCCCTTTGTTTCGCTTCAAAAAAGCGGTGTAATGAATCCGCCCGATATAAAGTGCGACCCCGAAACGGTAAAGCTTTTTGCCGAAGAGGCAAAGGGAATGCTTAAAATAATGACAATCGCTCCCGAGCGCGAAAACGCTTGCCTTGCTGTAAAAGCCGCAACCGAAAACGGCGTTAACGCTTCGATAGGCCATACCGACGCAACCTATAACCAAGCACTTGCCGCTATTAATGCCGGCGCGACTCGCGCAACGCATATCTTCAATGCTATGCGCCCTCTGTCGCACCGCGAAACGGGTGTGCTCGGCGCTTTGCTCACCGATAACCGCGTAAATTGCGAAATGATTTGCGATCTCGTTCATCTTGATGAAGTAACGATAAAAATTGTTTATGGCTTAAAAGGGTATAAAAATATCACCCTTATAAGCGATACCGGCTTTATGTCGGGCTTGGGCGACGGTGAATATGAAGTAGACGGCAGAAAGCGCATAGTTAAAGACGGCGTCTGCCGTAATATCGAGGGAAGAATAGCGGGAAGCTGTGTTTCTATGCTTGCGGGCGCCAAAAATTTGCTAAAAATGGGTGTTCCGCTTCAGGAAATTTCGGTTATGGCATCGCTCAACCCCGCGCGTGCGCTCGGTATAGAAAATAAAACAGGCTCGTTAGAGGTTGGTAAGCAGGCAGACATAATAGTTTGCGATAAAGAGCTTAATATCAAAGCCGTATTTGTAAAAGGTAAAAGAATATGAAATACAGAATAGGTGTAGACATCGGCGGCACGTCCGTAAAGCTTGCCGCTGTCGACGAAAATTACAACTTAAAGGATAAAACCCGCTTCCCCACGGGAGAAGACTGTACTTCGGACAGTATAGTTCAAGGCATAATCGACCATTGTCGTCCGCTTGTCGAAAAATACAATGTTGAAGCTATCGGCATCGGCTCTGCCGGCACGGTCGATTCGGTGAACGGCGTGGTTATTTCCGCGGGAAATCTTCCGTTTCGTAAAGAGCCTGTCGTAGAAAAGGTGCAAGCCGCGCTGTCGCTGCCTGCCTTTATCGATAACGACGGTACCTGCGCGCTTATCGGCGAAAAAACCGCGGGTGCGTGTAAGGGTTATAACGATTCGGTTATAATAACAATCGGTACGGGTATCGGCGGCGCAATACTTATCGGCGACCGTGTCGTTCGAGGCCACAATAACCGCGCGGGCGAGCTCGGGCATTTCGTTATCGACCGCAACGGCTTACAATGCGAATGCGGCTTGCACGGCTGCTTCGAGCAGTACGCCTCGGCAAGCGCGCTTATCAATACCACCATCGCGGCATCGGCGGCTTATCCGAACAGTATTCTTGCAAAGCTTTGCAAAGAAAACGGAATCAACGGCAAAACCGTGTTCGATGCAAAGGAGCTTGGCTGTCCTATCGCAATCGCCCTGCTCGACGAATACGGACGCATTCTTGCCGACGGCTTGAACAGCCTTATACACATCTTCCAGCCCGAAATTATCGCTATCTCGGGCGGGGTGTCAAGGCAGGGCGAAAGCCTGCTTGCGCTTATACGTCCGCATCTCTTTAAGGGCTGTAAGGTCGTTACCTCCTCGCTTTTGGGCGACGGCGGAATAATCGGTGCTTCGCTTTTAGGCACCGACCACGCAAGATAAATAACCCAGAGCGAGGACAAATGGGCTCTTTACGCCCTTGAAAGAAAAAACAAAACAAAAAATCGAGCTTCTTTAAATGGTTGAAGCTCGATTTCTTTTTAATAAGGAATATGAAATTTTATTGTATTTTCAAGGGCTTTGAAGAAAAACTTCGACTGCTGTACCTTTGTACAGCGACGCTCGTTTTTCTTCAAAAATAGCCTCATTTCTCTCACTCTGGTTCAGTTTGTAGACTTATCTTTAGACTGAAGTTTTCCAAAGTGATTTTCGGAAAACCTTTTTTAATTGAATCTTAATGTTTTTTATACTTTAAATTTAATTTAAAAGCAATTAAAATATTAAAGCATTTCATTTAGATCGTAAGGCGTGTTCTGGTAAACGTAATAGTTCAGCCAGTTTGCGTAAAGCAAATGCGCGTGCGCTCGCCAAGTCGAAACAGGGGTCTTGGTGGGGTCGTCGTCGGGGAAGTAATGCTTCGGCACGTCGGGGTTAATGCCCTTTGCAACGTCGCGCTCGTATTCGTTGCGCAAGGTGTCAAAATCGTATTCGCAGTGACCGGTAACGAAAAATTCGCGTCCGTTCTTATTTGCGACAAGATAAACACCCGCCTCGTCTGATTCGGCAAGAATAAGCAGATCGTCCACCTTCTCAATATCCTCGCGTTTAACGCCCGAATAGCGTGAATGAGGGGCAGAGAATTCCTTGTTAAAGCCGCGCACCAACGGATATTCGGGTACAAGCGTGTTGTGCCTGAATACGCCCGAAACCTTGTTGTCGAGCGCGATTTTTTCTATACCGTGGTTGATATACATACCCGCATAAGCGCCCCAGCAAACGTACATCGTGGAATATACGTTTTTCTTTGCCCAAGCAACAAGCTCGCAGAGCTCATCCCAATAATCAACGTCCTTAAAATCAAGCAATTCAACGGGTGCACCGGTTATGATAAGGCCGTCGAACTTTTCGTGCTTGATCTCTTCAAAGGTTTTGTAAAAGGTGGCAAGATGCTCCTCCGAAGTGTTTTTCGAAATATGTGAAGCCGTGTTCAACAGCGTGATATCAAGCTGTAAGGGTGTGTTGGAAAGCAGACGCAAAAACTGCGTTTCGGTAACGATCTTTGTCGGCATAAGATTCATAATCGCAATCTTAAGCGGACGTATATCCTGCGTCACAGCGCGCGCTTCGTCCATAACGAAAATATTTTCTTTTATCAAAGCCTCTGCCGCGGGCAAAGACATAGGGATTTTTATAGGCATTTTTTGCTCCAACATCATATAATTAAGGTTATTATACCAAACATTTATCGCTTATTCAATAGTTTTTTTCGCCAAACTGTGGAAAAACATACCTTTCTGTGATATAATTCAAAAAAGAGGTGATACAATGAGCGCGTTGTTCTATACCGTAGCCGAACAAAATATCGATACTTCGATAATAAAAAAGACCGCAGAGGTGCTTAAAAACGGCGGACTTGCTGTTTTTCCGACCGAAACGGTTTACGGAATCGGCGCCGACGCATCTAACGAACAAGCGATAAGGACGCTTTACGAAAAGAAACGGCGTCCTTTAGATAAACCTCTGCTTATGCATATTTCGGGAATAGAAATGGCAGAAGAAGTTGCGTTTTTAGATGACAATGCCCGCGAACTGATAAAACGCTATTCCCCCGGACCGCTGACACTGGTTGTAAAAAAGAAGCCGTCTGTGCCTTCAATAGCTGTGTCAAACGGCGAAACCGTCGGCTTGCGCTTTCCGTCAAACAAAATATTCTTGGAAATTTCAAAAGCCTTCGGCAGACCGATAGCCGCTACAAGCGCAAACCTTTCGGGCTTAAAAAGCGCGGTAGAAGCGGCAGAGCTTGCGGCTGTAAAGGATATTGTCGATGTAATCATCGACGGCGGCGCTTGCGAGCTTGGCTTGGAATCGACAATAGTTTCGCTCGTCGGCGAAAGACCTAAAATACTGCGCCTCGGCTCGTTCCCGAAGGAAAAAATCGAGGAGGTGCTCGGTAAATGCGATTAATAGGACTTTGCGGCAGAAGCGGAAGCGGCAAAAGCAGCTTTTGTAAGCTCGCGCTCGAACTCGGATTTATAGTAATCGATTGCGACCTCGTTTATAACGAGCTCGTGTCAAAGCGTACCCCCTGCCTCGATGAGCTTGAGGCGAATTTCGGCAAAACGGTTATCGAAAACGATTCGCTTAACCGAAAAAAGCTTGCCCCCATTGTTTTCTCCGACCGCGAAAAGCTTGAGCTTTTGAATAAAATCACACATAAGCATATAACCAACCGTATTTTTGAAATGCTTGGTGAATACGGCGAAGATGCTTTCGTTATTCTCGATGCTCCCACGCTTTTTGAAAGCGGGCTCGATAATCAGTGCGAATCGGTTATCGGCATAATCGCCCCCGACGAGCTGTGTATAAGCCGAATAATCAAGCGCGACGGAATAACCGAGCAACAAGCCGCCTCGCGCCTTTCAAATCAGCTCACAAACGATTTTATTATCGAACACAGCGACTATATCGTTTATAACGAAACGACGCCCGAAGCGTTTGCAGAAGCGTCACAAGGGCTTTTGGTTTCGTTGAAGGAGGATAAGTGATTGAAAAAACGTACAGCGCTTGCGGTGTGTGTTATAATATTGTTACTCCTCGCCCTTGTCTCAGTGCTTGCGGTCGGCAAACTGCAGGAAAAATTTTATCCCCGAGAATATTCGGAATTCGTATCAAAATATTCGGCTGAATATAACGTTCCCGAAGCACTGGTTTATTCGGTAATACACGTCGAAAGCAATTTCGACCCCAACGCCGAATCCCACGCGGGCGCAAAAGGGCTGATGCAATTAATGCCCGATACACTCGATTGGCTTTCCCGCCTGCTCGATGAAGAAGCCCCCACAGGTGAAATTACCGACCCCGAAACAAATATAAAATACGGCACCTATTACCTGCGCCACCTTTACGATCGCTTCGGAAGCTGGGATACCGCGCTTGCCGCATATAACGCGGGCCACGGCAGGGTGGGGAATTGGCTGAATGACAGCAGATATTCCGACGACGGCATTAATTTAAAAAACATACCTATCGAAGAAACACGAAATTATGTAAACAAGGTAATCGATAATCTCGAACATTATAACAAACTATATTACAAGGATAAGGAACAGTAAAATGGAAAGAAAAGAAGCCGAAAAACTCGAATACAAAAAGCCCTGCTCTGTCCCTAAGGATAACGCGGAACTCCTTAAGGTAGAAGCATTCATCAAGGATTACCGTCACTTTATAGACACCGCAAAGACCGAACGCGACGCCGTTAATTACGCCGAAGGCGAAGCGCTCGCCGCAGGCTTTAAGCCCTATACCCACGGCGAGCCGTTAAAGGCAGGCGACAAGATATGTTATGTAAACCGCGAAAAGAGCGTTATGCTCGCCGTCATCGGCAAAAAGCCGCTCGACGAGGGCTGCAGAATTATCGCTTCGCATATCGACAACCCCCGTCTTGATCTAAAGCCGCAACCGCTTTACGAAAACAGCGGTATCGCTTATTTCAAAACCCACTACTACGGCGGCATTAAAAAATATCAATGGACGGCAATTCCTCTTGAGCTTCACGGCGTAGTTTACCGCGCCGACGGAACTCGCGTTGATATTAATATCGGTGCGGACCCGAGCGACCCTGTGTTTTATATTTCCGACCTTATGCCCCATATAGGCAAGGACCAGATGAGCAAATCTGCATCCGAATTCATTTCGGGCGAAGGGCTCAATATCATCAACGGCTCGCTTCCTATCGATGAAGACGGCGGCGTAAAGCTACGTGTACTTTCTATCCTTAACGAAAAATACGGTATTACCGAACGCGACCTTGTTACCGCAGAGCTTACCGCTGTTCCTGCGATGATGTCGCGCGAGGTTGGCTTCGACCGTTCGCTCATCGCGGCTTACGGTCACGACGACCGTATCTGTGCATATCCTTCGCTCCGCGCTCTTATCGATGGCGAAACACCCGAGCATACCTCGGTTATTATGCTTGCCGATAAGGAAGAGATAGGCTCTTACGGTGTAACCGGCTTGGGCAGCGAAGCATACCCCGATTTTATTCGTTCGCTTTGCGCTTCCACGGGCGCAGACTATCTTGCCTGCAAGAGAGCAAGTATATGCCTTTCGGCAGACGTCGGCGGCGCATACGACCCCTGCTATGCCGAAGCTTACGAATCATCTAACTCGGTTTATCTTAACCGCGGTGTTGCAATAAGCAAATACACCGGCTCGCGCGGGAAGGGCGGCTGCTCCGATGCTTCCGCCGAAACGCTCGCAAAACTTGCGCGTATATTCGACGAAGCGGGCGTTGCTTGGCAGGTTGGTGAATACGGCAGAGTTGATCAGGGTGGCGCGGGTACCGTTGCTTCCGAAATCGCGCACTACGGTATCGAGGTTATCGATTGCGGTGTGCCCATACTCTCTATGCACTCGGTAACCGAGCTTGCAAGTAAATACGATATTTATGAAATGTATAAGGCAAGCCTTGCTTTCCTAAACAGCTAATCCTCAAGGGCGCAGTTTTTTGCGCCCTTTTTTAAAAAACGTGAGTGTTTTTGCATTTTCAAACGTATAATAAGCGGAATACCAAAAAAGGAGTGTGAAATTATGAAACGGTTATTAATTCTCTCGCTGTGTATGATGCTGTTTTTGGTGGCTTGCGGCGGCGCGATAGACGAAAGCTCGTCCGTTTCCGACGAACTATCCTCCGAATCGAGCAAACCTATAAGCCTTGAATCCGATGAGAGCTTTATAGGGAATACCGAGGTCGGCCCGTACGATTTGGATATTAACGTGCAGTATATCCGCACAAACGGAATCACGGCAAGCGTTGACTTTCCAAGCACAGTTATAATCAAAACGGGTAAACAGCTCGATGAATACTACGAGGAATTCAAGGATGATTTTTATCTCGAGCGTGTCGATAAGGTCTATTCCGATACAACTATCGGCTTTCTCGACGCCTGCGATAAATACACCGATGAATTTTTCAACGAAAATCACCTCGTTTTCGTTCGCCTTCGCGAAGGAAGCGGCTCGATAAGTCACGCGGTAACACGGCTCACCTACAACGAAAACAATTTAGACGTAAGAATCGCCCGCCATTCTCCTGAAGTGCAGACCTGCGATATGGCTGAATGGCATATCATACTCGAAATAAGCAACGAATTTACGGTCGAATCCGAAGAAATGGTTAACGTGGACGTATATACTTCCTCGCCCGAGGATATCGTGAACGCGCAAATGAATTTTGCGGCAGAGCTGTTTAAAGAATCGGTAAAGCAAAGCGAAAATGAAAACGTTCTCGTTTCGCCTCTTTCTGTTCAGCTTGCGCTTGCTATGACCGCCAACGGCGCAAATGGAAAGACACTTTCGGAAATGCAATCCCTTCTCTGCGGCGATGCTCTTTTAACCGATTTAAACGGTTATTTTGAAGAATACCTTGAAAACCGTTCTTCCGAAGACGAAAAACTTAAAATCGCCAACTCGATATGGATACGCGATGCCGAAAGCCTAACGGTAAAGGAATCTTTCGTAAAAATCAACGAGGATAAGTATAACGCGCAAATATTCAGAAAAGCCTTCGATCAATCAACTGCCGATGAGATAAACGGCTGGGTGGACGAAAAAACCGAAGGAATGATAAATAAAATTATCGATAAAATCAATCCGAACACCGTTATGTATCTTATCAACGCGCTTTGTTTCGAGGACGAATGGGCAACACCTTACAGCAAAAATGATATATCAAACGGCAAATTCATCAAAGCATCGGGCGAAAACCGCGATGTTGAAATGATGAGCTCGGAAGAAAGCAAATATATCGAAACCGAAACCGCAAAGGGTTTTGTAAAGAACTATAAAGGCTCTCGCTATTCCTTCGTCGCGGTCCTGCCGAATGCAGACGTGAATATGCAAGACTTTGTTCAATCGCTCGATTCCGAAGGTCTTAAGGAACTTATTACGGGCGCAAAACGCGCTTACGGTATCGCAACAATACCGAAATTCAAATCGGAATATTCCGCTTCGTTGAACGGTACCCTTAAAAATCTCGGTATGCCGACAGCTTTCGATAAGATAAACGCCGATTTTTCGAATATGGCTGAATCGACAGACGGCAATACCTATATCGGAAACGTGCTTCATAAAACCTTCATTCAGGTCGACGAGCTCGGAACAAAGGCGGGCGCGGTGACCTCGGTTGAAATGGAGATCGAAAGTGCGATATTATATGAATGGAATTTAACCTTCAACAGACCGTTCGTTTATATGATAGTCGATAACGAAACAAATCTTCCGATATTTATAGGCGTGCTGAACGATATAACCGAATAAAAGCCAAAAAGAAGTGCTTGAACGCACTTCTTTTTTTCTTAAACCCTTTTACGAATTACGCATATTCTGTAATAGGGGAGTGAAAATAATGAAAAAAATAATCGTGCTTTCGTCGATAACCTACGCGCTAAAAGCACAGGAAATATTAAAAAACAACGGCGTTTTTGCCAATATTACACGCTCAAAAGCGGTGCGTAGCGTGCGCGGATGCGGCTACGGCATAAGCTTCGACCCCGCGCTGACCGAAAAAGCGCAATCGTTGCTGATAAATGCAGGCGTTCCGATTGTCGGGAGCACCGAAGAAAAATGATATATTTCGATAATGCGGCTACAACAATGCCGAAACCAAAAGCAGTTATTAACGCGATGACGGCGGCGATGAAAAACTGCGGCAATTCGGGCAGAAGCGGTCATACATTCTCGCTGAATTCTGCGGAAACCGTCTATAATTGCCGAAAAAAGCTGGCAAATATCTTCAATACTCGCCCCGAATGCGTAATATTCACTTCCTCTGCTACCGAGGCTCTGAATATAGCAATAAAAGGTACAAACCGCGCAGGCGGCGTGACGCTTGTTTCGTCGATGGAGCATAACTCGGTAATGCGCCCGATAAATACCCTAAGGCGCAACGGCGAAACGGTAATGCGCCAATTCTTGGTCGACGTAAAAAACGATTCGGTCACCTGCGAAAATTTCGCAAGCGTCGCACGCTCGGCGACCAATATCGTCGTTACCCACGCATCGAATATCTGCGGAAAAATATTGCCGATAAACTGTCTAAAAAGCGTCGCTCCCGACGATGCCGTTTTTATTCTCGACGCCTCGCAAACGGCGGGGCATATACCGATAGATATAGTAGAACTCGGGGTTGACATAATTTGTATTCCTGCTCATAAAGGACTTTGCGGTCCGATGGGCGTTGGTGCGCTTATTGTCAATCCTTACAGCGATGTTATAATCGAGCCGCTTATCGAAGGCGGTACGGGCACAAATTCAAAAACCTACGAAATGCCCGATGAATACCCCGAAAGACTCGAGGCGGGAACGCTTAACGTCTGCGGTATAGCAGGACTATCCGCCGCGCTTGATGAATACCGAGTCGAGAGTAGGGAATACGAGCTGTTCTATGAACTTATCGATTCTATGAAAGGAATAGTCGACATAATAACTTACGGCGCGCCCGACAAAAAAGGCGCAGAGGACTATGTTCCGGTGCTGCTTTTTAATAAAAATGGTGTCGATTGCGAAACGCTTTGCGATGAACTCAATGCTCGCGGCTTTGCTTTGCGTGCGGGCTTTCATTGTGCCCCGAACGGGCACAAAACCTTGGGCACCTACGATATAGGCGGTGTAAGACTTTCGCTTTCGAAATATAATACGCGCCGCGAAATCGAACGCTTTCTTGCGGTGCTGGAATCGCTGAAATAAAAAAACAACCGCGTGTTGTAAAAACACACAGCTTCATACAAAAATGATTGTGCCTTGCAAAACGTTCACGCGGGTAGCGAGGTTTAGGTACGCCTTTCGGCAACGAATAAATCATACGCATCGTCCACGCGGCAGCAAGGTTTGGGTACGCCTTTCGGCAACGAGTAAATCACACGCATCGCCCACGCGGGTAGAGGTTATAAAACATTCTCACCCACCACCGCGGGAACAAAAAAATAACCCTTGGTTGAGTAATCTATAATCACAACCAAGGGTTATTTATTTTCTATCTTGATATCCAGCATCATTTTAACCTCTCATTTCGTTTGTTTTTTACCTTTGAATTCTTGCACCGTTACTTTGCCGTTTGTAAGACCTTTTATCCCGTAGGCGGGACGCTCCTCGGCTTTTGCGGAACAGGTATTAAAGGTTGTTAGGTGGCGATCCGTTATAAATTCCGGATCTTACGGACATAAGGCTTACTCCTCTGAAAACTCTTCTCTATATTCTACCTCTGCTTCAACAGTCGTTGTGTCTACTTCGTTTTGTGACGTACAATATTTGCGAAACTCATTTTATCTAAATCAAAGTTTAAAGAAAACAGATTCAAGACCTTTATGCTCGTTTTTACCTGTACATTGGACTCACCCTTTCTGTGTCTTTATAATATCATAGATCAATAGCTTTTTCAATACACAAATTTTACAAAATGCACTACAAAAATTTATTCAAATAGCAGAAATATATCAAAAACGTCAATTTCTCGTTGACATTCAAAACGTGTTGTGTTAAACTAAATACGTTGGGGCGCAAAATTTGCGCCCCTTTTTGTTATTTGCTCGATTTTACGGTTATGCGGCTTCCGTCGGTTTTTCCGCGGGCGATGCATACCTTGTTTTCGTAAACCGTATATTCTTTGCAACCGATTTCTATATCAAAGCAGGAATTGCATATAAGTATCTTTTCGAGTGTTAGCTTTTCAAACCCGCTCGGTAATGCCGCAACAAACGAAAAGCTGTCTAACGATTCCGGCATAATTCCGAACAACCCTTCGGTAATAACGCGCACAAACAGCGCACTTTCGCCCGAAAGATGTCGCTTTTCTCCCTCGGGATATGCTTCTACGGCATAAGGAACGCGGTCGCACACCAAACGCTTGTGACAATAATCAAGAAGCGGCTTTATCATTCTGTCGCTTTCGCCCGCAAGAAAGGCGCATTTCATACCGTAAAGCGTGCTTCTGTCCCATATCGTGTCGCTTGTGTTTTCGCTCGAACGCTCGCAGGTAAGCATACCCTCCTCTGTCCATAAATAGGGCGAAAGCATCGCGTCGAGCGTTGACTTTGCACGGGTGCGAATGCCCATACAAAGCGGCAGACATATCCACGCGCGCAGGGTATCAAAGCCTTTGGAATATCTGTATGTTTCAAACCCGTGAAGAACTGCGCCGAAGTAATTTTCAATAGCCTTTTCCAGCGCCTTTGCGCGTTCCTCGTAAAGCCTTGCGGTGTCCTCCTCGCCAAGCGAGCGCGCAAGCTTGGCCGCGTTTATCAAACCGCCGTAGCAAAGGCTCGAGGTCGAAAGATTTGCATATCTGTCGGTGGGGAATCTGCCTTCTAATTCATCCGAATCGGAACGTATGACTCCCTCGGGCGTTTTCATTTTTTCGCAGTATTCGGCGCACCATTTTATCGCGCCCCAAAGCTCGCGTGCGGTTTTTTCGTCGCCGAGATAAAGGCAAAACAGCGAAGCTCCGTAAAGATACATCGCGGCATCGCCTCTGTCGCCCGCGCCCTCCCATATATCAAGCCCTTCGGCGATTATCGAGGAGGGAAGACGTGTAAAAGAATCCGACATAAACGGAATATACGCCTTGTAAGCGTTTATCGATGCTTCGATAGCCGTCTTGTCCGCTGTCATCGCGAAATGCGGACCTGCGTATTCTATTTCGTCGTTGCACCATATCGCGGCGTAATAGGCGTGCCCGCCGGGGGAATGGTATTTTCCGCCAAGCGTTTCAAAAATGCTTTCCCCTGCGCGGAGCTTTGCGAGCCGTGTCATCGTGTCGAGCTCGGCGTTGCCGCTGTGCAGAATAAGCGAGCCGTCGCAAAGCTCGTTAATGCGCTCTCTGCGTTTTTCAAGCTCGCGCCTTCCGTCGGGAATATGCGGAACTTCGTTCGCAAGTAGGGAGGAATAGTAAATTCCGAAGGTTATACTGCTGTTTTCTTCAAGCCATAAGCCGTCACAGCAATCGTTGCATATACGCGAAACGTAAACGCCCTTCGTGCCTCTGCCGTAGGAATGAATATGCCCGCTTTTGTGCGATAATTCAAGCTCAATATCGCGTTCGGCAAATATAGTTATCATCTCTATGCAATCCTTGCTTTCGCTTGCGGGGAATATACTGCGTTCTGTCGAAAAACCGAAATCGGTATCGCATTTTATCGTAAGAACACCGTCGAAAATAAACTCCTTCGGGTATTCGTTAACCGCTTTTCCGTCGCAAATAATTCTCGGCCGCTCGGAATCCGAAACGGCGAAACAATAGGTCGCGTGGGTGTTGTTCGGAATGGTGCGCAAAGTAGGGAAATACAGCTTGTAATCAAGCGAAAGTAACCCCTTTTCGTTCACGCCGTATTTTGCCCAAAGGTCAGCAAATGGGCCGCTCATTTCAATATCGTCGGAATGCACTTGACCTTCGCCGACGCGCCAAACCAAGCCGCCGTTTTGAATGCTCCAAATCTGTTCTGCCATATTTTTTCACCGTTCCGCTTTACAAAAGTTTCTGTTGGGTGTATTATATAATACGACAGTATTTTAGTCAAGGAAAAATCGCCGTGGAATATACGATAAATTCGCTCGATGAACTGAATAAAACGATAAAGGAATTCGGCTTTCTGCCCTTTTTCAAAAACGCAATAAAGGGCTTTTCTGTTGAGGAAATGTGCAATCCAAGGCTGTGGTTTTCGGATATTGAAGGCCCTTGGGAATGGAAGGGCCCCGCAATCCGCACCGATGAATGTATTTACGGGAAATTCTTCGGCGGAAAGGCGGGATTTGTCAGCCGCGAATGGATACCCGACTTTCTTAATCTCCGCCGCGACGGCTACGATTTCGATTCGCGTTGCGATGATGGGCTTGTCTATTTTAAAGACAAGGAACTGTTCGAAGCAATAAGCGAAAATTCGCCCATTCTCTCGAAAGAATTAAAAACACTTTGTGGCTACGTCAAGGGCGGCAAAAAAGGCTTCGAAACGGTAATAACACGCCTGCAAATGCAGGGGTATATTTGCGTTGCCGATTTTGTTTATATGCTCGATAAAAAGGGCAACCCCTACGGCTGGGGCGTTGCCGAATACACCACCCCCGAAGCGGTGTTCGGCTATGCTTTCACCTCCTCAGCATATAAGCGTAAGACGCTTGAATCGAAAAAACGGATCCTTTCGCATCTTAAATCCGTGTTGCCCCACGCTACCGAAGCACAGCTTGAAAAATTAATATAAAAAATCCTTGGAAACGGTTGCGTTTCCAAGGATTTTTGTGTTTGATCAGTCTTTTGCGGCCTCGACCGCTTCCTTTAAATCGGCGTATTCCAAAGCAGAGAAGAATACGTTTGTGATTCTGCCCTCGCCGTCGATAACCACCGTGTAGGGGTAGGTATCTCTTCCGCCGAGTGCCGAATAATAGCTTTCGTTTTCTCCGTCGCAGGCAAATATTATCTTGCTGTCGGGATAATAATTGCCGATGTATTCGGGCGCGGTTTCGGAAATCATATTCGTATGTACCGCAATAACCGTAACAGTTTCGCCGTATTCGCTTGCGATTCTGTCGAAATAGGGGAGCTCGTTCACACAAGGCGTGCACCACGTGCCCCAGAAGTTAATAACCGTTATCCTGCCGGTTTCGGTCGGGTCGATCTTGTCGTCGCTGATGCCGCTTGCAGTGATAATATTAAGCTCTGCACCGTAGCAAAGATCGCCTACCTCGTTTCCGTATTCGATAGCAACGCTTTCGTCCTGCGAAGTCGAGCCGACGTTTTCCTTTTCTTTGCCGTCGTTCCAATAGAAAACAAACGCGCCTGCAAGAACGCCGATAAGCAAAAGAGAGGAAACAGCGCGGGTTATCGTCCTTGCCTTGCTCTTTTTGGGTGTTGGCTGCTCTTCTATCTCGTTCTTTCGTATAAAAATCTGCGAGCCCTTCCAAACAATCGCCTTTGTCGGGCAAACGTCGATACATTCGCCGCAGGAAATGCATTCGGCATCTCCGACCTGCTTAATGTCCATTTTGCAATGTGTAATACAGCGGTTGCAGTCAACGCACTTTGGTGCTTCGACCTTAACGCCGAAGAAGGAAATTTTGTTAAACAGCCCGTAAAGCGCACCGAGCGGACAAATAAAACGGCAAAACATTCTGAAAATAAACACACAGGCAACGAGAATGCTTACCATAAGCGCGAATTTCCAGGTGAATAACGGACCCAGCATCGAAAAATAGCTTTCGTTCACCTTGTTTGCTAGCAGGCTCACACCGCCCTCTATCGTGCCTGCGGGACAGATGTATTTGCAGAACGCGGGCAGGGGAGTATCGCGGAACGCGTACATTATCGGGACAATGAATACGAAAAACACCAAAACGACATATTTGAAAAACGATAAAAGTCTTGTCGCCTTGCTTTTTTTAAGCTTGGGCGTTTTTATTTTATATAAAAGTTCCTGAATAAAGCCAAAAGGGCAAAGCCAACCGCATATCATTCTGCCGAACATAATGCTGTAAAGCAAAAGTATGCCGCCAACGTAGAAAAGCGTGCTCTTGTCCGCAGAAAATGAGCCCTGAAGCGACCCTAACGGACAAGCTCCGACAGCACCGGGACAGGAATAGCAGTTAAGACCGGGTACGCAGGCCTGCTTTGTAGCTCCTTTGTATATGTTCCCCGATATAAATCCCTTTAGGTTTGCGTTGAAAAGCAAAGCGAAATACAACTGCATCAGCTTTCGCTTGCCGGGAATAAGCGCCTTTAATTTAACAAAAAAATTCGTCATCGCCTATCACCCCAATCCTATGCATTCGGTGCATATATTAATCGCTTTTGTCATAACGTCGGCTGTTCCGCCGAAGACGTAGCCGTAAACAAGGCAAACCAACGCGACAATCAAAATACTGAATCTTAACGCGGGTATAATGTTTGCGCTTTGCTTTTGCTCGCTTTTTTCGGTTTCGGGCTTGGCTTCGGCCTGCTTCAAAAGCGCGATTTCGCGTTTTATGCTTTTTTCGTTCAATATTTCGGTAACAAGCGCAAGCGCAAAGCTTACGAAAAGGCAGGGAATAAGCAGGTACATCGCCTTTATGACCGAGGTGTTTATATCGGCGCGGTCAAAGTTGTTTGCGTTCAATGAATAAACCAAAAATACCGCCGCCGCGGCAAGCAAAACCGCCGCAAGCACCGCTTTTCGCACTTTTCTTGCCTTGCGTTCCTTCAAAACCGCTTCGTCGGCGTTTTTGATTGCAGATAAACGCTTAAGCGTTGCCAAAGACGTGTCGGTCTTTTCGTCCTTTTTGTGCCAAGCAGGCAATAAAAGCTCTGCAAAAAGTCCGATTACCGCAAGAATAGGGCAAAGGCAGACAGCAACGGCTATCGGCGCAAAGGCTTCCGAAACTGCCGTGCGCGAATATTCTCCCTCGCCGAAATATATCGAAACACAGCCTGCAACAAGACAAATTCCCGCAATAATAACCGAAATTGCCGTTAAAATTCCTATCACACGGCGTATTATCAACGCGTTTTTATCGATCATAGCTTTTCCTCGTGAAAAAATATATAATTAATTATAACACACCGATGCGCGAAAGTAAATGAATATTAACAAAAATTAAATTATTTGAAATAATTACATAAATATGTTGCAATTTTACTCGAAATAGAGTAAAATAGATTGGTTTTATATATTATATATGTAAATAATTATCACAAATAAAGGAGAACTCGCGAAACTATGAAGAAAACAAGGCTTTTCAAGACGTTCAGGACAGCAGTTTCCGCGGTGATGGTGCCTCTGCTTTTGGCAGGCTCTGTTATTGTCCCCGCAATGCGTATCGGCGCTGACGTTTTGGCAGACGAAAACAACGGGTCTTATATCGAAAGGCTTGACAAACAGTTCGGATATTCTCAATATCTCGACAATTCGGTAATGTTTGAGCTTCCCGAAAGCGTCGGACCCGAACAGGAAATTTCGGTTATCGTAACCGTCGATAATATAACTATTCTCGACTCTTACGAAAAATCCGATAAAACGATGAGCTTTACCGACTATGCGTTAAAAAGCGATTCTGCGGCAGATATAAAAAACAGCATCGCCGCAAAGAAGCAGGCTTTGCTAAAAACGCTCGAAGAAAAGAATATCGCCTACACCGAGGGTGAGGAATATTCTACCGTTCTCAGCGGCTTCGAGCTTGTTATAAAGGGCAAGGATTTCGAAAACACCTGCAAATCGCTCGAAAAGGGTATGGGCGTTATCCTCGGCGAGGAATATGAACGCTGCGAAACCAAGCTCGTCGAAAACGAAGTAAACGTTTTCGATACCGGTATTTTCGACAGCTCCGACTCGGGCTTCGACGGCTCGGGTGTCGTTGTGGCTGTTCTCGATACCGGTCTTGATTCAAACCATACTGCGTTTTCTCCCAATAACTTCACCTCGAATAAGCTCGGACTTACTTATGATGAGGTTGCCGCCGTTATTAACGATACCGTGGCAAGCAAGCAGGTAAGCGGACTTACCGTCGATGATGTTTATATCAACAATAAGGTCCCCTTCGGCTTCGACTATGCCGATAACGATTCCGACGTTTATTCCACCCATAACGAGCACGGCACCCACGTTTCGGGCGTTATTGTCGGTAACGACGATACTATCCGCGGCGTTGCACCCAATGCACAGCTCGTTTCGATGAAGATTTTCTCGGACGTTATGGATACCGCAAGATCCGCGTGGATTCTTTCCGCGCTTGAAGATTGCGTTGTTCTCGGCGTCGACGTTATTAATATGTCTATCGGTACTGCCTGCGGCTTCTCGCGCGAAAGCGACGAAGAAAAGCTCAACGGTATCTACGACAGAATCCGCGCGGCGGGTATAAGTATGGTGGTTGCCGCTTCCAACAGCTATTCCTCGGCATACGGCTCGGAAGCAAACGGTAACCTGGGCCTTACCACCAATCCCGATACGGGTACCGTCGGCTCTCCCTCTACATACGAAGGAGTTATGTCGGTTGCTTCGATAAGCGGCGTCGAAACTCCCTATATTCTTTACGGCAATACTATTGTATATTTCATCGAATCCTCCGATGCATCGGGCGATGAAAATAAATTCTTCGATACGCTTTTGGGCGATAAGGATACGATAGATATCGAATACGTCGTCATTCCCGGCGTCGGCAGAAGCGCAGACTATACCGGTATGGACGTAAAGGGCAAAATCGCGCTTGTGCGCCGCGGCTCGAACACCTTCGAGGAAAAGGCGATGATTGCACAACAGCAAGGCGCGGCGGGTATCATCATTTATAACAACGTTTCAGGTGATATCAAAATGAATGTCGGCGATGCAACCCTTGCGGTCTGCTCTATCTCGCAGGATGACGGCGAGATGCTTGCCAAAGGCAACGGCGTTCTCAAAATCGGCAGAAGCCAGACTTCGGGTCCCTTCATTTCCGACTTCTCCTCTTGGGGTCCCACTCCCGACCTTCGCTTAAAGCCCGAAATCACCGCACACGGCGGAAGCATTCTTTCCTCTGTAACCGGCGGCGGTTACGACAGACTTTCGGGTACCTCGATGGCTTGCCCCAACCTTTCGGGCGTTGTCGTGCTGTTAAGACAGTACGTTGTCGAAAACTTCCCCGAAATCGCAAACGATAACGTTAAAGTCAACGCTATGGTGTTCTCGCTTATGATGTCCACCGCGGATATCGCGCTCAACACCAACGGCTTGCCCTATTCGGTAAGAAAGCAGGGTGCAGGCCTTGCGAATCTCCTTAATTCGATAAATACCCCCGCATATATCACTACCCGCGATAAAAACGGCAACGTTATGGATAAAGCCAAGCTCGAGCTCGGCGACGATCCCGAAAAGAGCGGCGTTTACGAAATGACTTTCACTGTCAATAACTTTGGCGACGCTACCGTTTCCTACGACCTCGGCGCATACGTGATGACCGAAGGCGTAAGCGATACCAAGACCGCCGCAGGCAAAACCACCGTTACCGAGGAAGCCTATATCCTGAACGGTGCAACCATCACCCTTACCAGCAAAGATGACCAAGGCGGCCATATCAAGGGTAAGGAAGTGACTGTCTATGCAGGCGAAAGCCTTGAAGTGACGGTTACCGTAACGCTCGGCGAGGAGGATAAGAAATATCTCGACGAATCCTTTAAAAACGGTATGTACGTCGAAGGCTTTATCACTCTCACCGCAGATAGCGGCACCGATATCGATTTGAGCGTGCCCTATCTCGCATATTACGGCGACTGGACGGTTGCTCCTCTCTTCGATCTTACCTATTACGATACCAATGCCGACGAGCTCGATACCGGTATCGACGAAGAGGATAAGACCAAGGCAGACGCTTATGCAACCCGTCCCGTCGGCGGCGTAAGCGATGACTACGTAAGCTATCTCGGCTCTTATTACTTCCTTCAGGATTCGAAGGATATGGTGATTTCGGCCAACGAAAACTATATCGCGCTTTCCAATCAGGAAGGCTCGGTGCACTCGCTCCGCTTCGTTTGGGCAGGTATGCTCCGTAACGCCGCAAAGATAGATATATCCATCACAAACGCAACGACCGGCGAGGTAATATTCACCCGCACCGAAACCGACGTGCGTAAGTCTTACAGCGACGGCGGCCCGTCGATATATCCTGCGAATATTAAAATCGAATTCGACACCGCCGACTATAACCTTGCAAACAACAGCGAATATATCGTAAAGCTTGTCGGTTACGTCGATTACGGCGACGGCGGACTTGCAACCAACGAAAACAACGTGTTCGAATTCCCGATGACTATCGACTTCGAAGCACCCACCGTAACGGGAATCGAATACTACTACAAATACGATAAGACTCTTAACAAAAACCGTCTTTACGCCGACGTGCTCATCTACGATAACCACTACTCGATGTCGTCGCAGATAGGCTACGTAACACAGGGCGAGGACGAAAACGGCAACCCCACCCCCGAATTAAAGGCGTTCGAGCAGTATATGACCCCCGTTTATTCCGAACGCAACAGCACCACCCGCGTAACCTACGAGCTTACCGATTATCTCTACGATATCAAGAATAACGCTACCAACAAAAACAGCTTTGTTCTTACGGTATATGACTACGCACTCAACTATGCAACCTACGAAATAGGACTCCCCGACGATTTCACCGAGTTTTATTTCGAAAGCCTCGAGGATGGTCTTACCCTCTCTCCCAACGAGGTTTACACCCTCTCTCCCACGGTATTGCCTTATACCGAATGGTCGGAGCTTCTCGAATATGCTTCCTCTAAGCCCAGTGTTGCAAGAATCGTCAACAACAAAATCGTTGCTGTTTCTTCGGGTAACGCGATAATCAAGGCACAAGACCCCAACACCAACGAAAGCGTTACGTTTACGGTAACCGTTCTCGACGAAAACGACGAAGGTTATCAAAGATTCGATAAACCCGTTGTCGACGTATTTACGCTCGACGGCTATGAAACCATAAAGGCATATTACATTATCGATAACGAGGAAAAGGATATAGGCGATACGGGAAATATTAACTTCTTCGAAGGCAATTTCAATCTTTCACTCTATCCTTCCGAGGCTGTTCGTCTTAACTATTCGCTTGACGCTTACTATCCGAAGGAAACCTCGGTGGTATTTGAATCGAGTAACGAAAATATAGTTAAAATCGATGCAAGCGGTCTTGTAACCGGCGTGGGCGAAGGCTTCGCTTCGGTAACCGTTAAGGTGCTGCTCGATAATCAAAGCACCTATTACTCCGAAACCGTTTCGGTAGAGGTAAAGGACCCCTATATCACCACGGGCGCAAGCCTTACCCACTACTACGGCAACGGCGGCTCGGTAGTAATACCCGAAAGACTGAATCTCCGCGAAATCGGACAGTTCGCATTCTCGAACTTCGAATACATAATGAAAACACCCGAGGAATTGGAATTCGACGATGCCGAAACCTCAAAGGCGTGGTTTATCGGCGATAACACCGTAACTAAGGTGGTTATCCCCGAAGGCGTTGAAAAGATCAACAGCTATGCGTTCGCAAACCTTACCGCGCTCGAGGAAGTTGTTCTCCCCTCGACAATGCGTTCTATCGAATACGGCGCGTTCTATAATTGCGTATCGCTTAAAAAGATTACCTTCAGCGGCGAAAACAATCTCCAGATAATCAGCCAAAACGCTTTCGAAAACTGTAATTTAAGCGGCTCGATCGATTTGAAATCTATCTGCGTTATTTCGGACTATGCGTTCGCAGGTAACCAAAACCTCGAAAACATCACCCTGCCCGAATCGCTCCTTTCTGTCGGACAGTATGCGTTTGCGGGCTGTAAAAAGCTCAATAACCCCACCATTAAATCCGATAAGGTAAAATACGGCGCGTATGCCTTTACCGATTGTGAATCGCTCACCGAATTCTATGTGAACTCTGCCGTTCTTCCCGAAGGTATGTTCTATGAATGCGAATCGCTCACAAAGGTAACCGTCGGTCCCGACGTAAAGGATATCGGCGCGTTCGCGTTCCGCGATACCAAAATAAGTGAATTCTCGGTAGCATCTGGCAATACCGCTTATAAGGTGCAAAATGCAAATACCGTTGTTTCGGCAGACGGCAAAACGCTTATCGCTGTTGCTCCTACCGTAAGCGGCGAATTTACCGATACTTCCGCAACCGTTATCGGCAAGGGCGCGTTCTCGCACAACCGAAAGATAACTTCGGTGGTAATGAATAACGTAACCGTTGTCGGCGATTACGGCTTGGCATCCAACGAAAGCCTCGCTTCGGTAACGCTCGGCAATTTGGAAAAAATAGGTGAATACGGCTTCTTCGAAACCTCGATAACCGTAATGCCTAAAGTTACTGCAGAAACAAAGATAGGCAAATACGCCTTCTCGCATACCAAGCTCACCGAAGTAAACATCCCCGATAACACGGTTATCGAAGAGGGCACGTACAGCGAATGTATGGAGCTTGCAACTGTGGTTATCGGAAATAACGTGACTGTCGGCAAGTATGCCTTCAGTATGAATAAGGATAACGCGTTTAAGGTATTGCAATATACCGAAAACGACCAAAAACTCTTCCGCTATGAATTCTCCTCGCCGCTTACCTCGCTTACAATAGGCGAAAACGTAAATATCGGCGAATCGGCGTTCCTGAATGCCGCAAGCTTGGAAACCGTCAGCCTCGGAAGCGGCGCGGTACTCGGCAAGCAGGCGTTCTACAACGCATCCTCGCTCAAGAATATCGACCTTTCCAAGGCGGTATCGGTTGGCGACTACGCTATCTCGGGCGACGTGTATTATGCCTGCCTCGATGAAAATATGACTGTTGCGGCAGTCAGCCCCGAAGGATATTACGTATATACCTACCACGCACCGCTTGTCGAAAGCATCGACGTTTCCTCGGCGGAAAAAATCGGTGAATATTCCTTCTCCTATTGCCGTAATCTTGCAGACGTAACTCTGAGCGAAGCGATAACCGAAATTCCCGAATACGCTTTCGCGGGCTGCGCGGCTATAAAGAACATCAATCTCGAAAAGGTTGAAAAAATAAGCGATTACGCGTTTATGGAATGCGGACTCGAAAATATCGATATTTCGGGTGCCACCGACATCGGTAAATATGCGTTCGTTTCCAACAGACTTCTTGCGGGCGTTAAGCTCAATTCCGAAGCAAGCAAGATCGGCGAAGGCGCGTTTGCATACTGCGATCCCCTTGCAAGCGTCGAAAACCTTTCTGCTGTCGAAAATATCGGCGATTATGCGTTTGCATACACAGCAATTACCGAAGCAGACCTTTCGGGCGCGGTATCGATAGGCAAAAATGCCTTTATGAAGGAAGAAATTACCCCCTTCAAGGTCACCCTCGGCGAAAAGCTCGAACGACTTGGCGATAACCCCTTTGCAATGTGCGAAATCGAGCCCTTCTTCCGCAATACGGTCGAAGAGGTCAACGGCCACGAGCTCGATGCAATCACCTATACCTACGATATTACCGATAAGGTCAAGGTAATTGAAGGCTCGCTCTATTACAAAAACGTAAACGGCTACGAGCTTATCACCTATGCGGGAACAGACCACGGCGATGCAACCGTTGCGGACGATACCGTGCGTATCTCGGCACTTGCCTTTGCGGGCAGTAAGGTCGAAAGGGTAAAGATGCCCTACACCGCCACCGCGATAGGCCACAAGGCGTTCTTCGCCTGCGATGAACTCGAAATAGTCATCTTCGGCAGCTATAACGCTCCTATATTCGAAGAAGAATTCGACCCCGCATATTACGAATCTCTCGAGCATATCCCCGGCTCGGGCGATTACGGTAGCTATACCGATTACAATGGCAACGAGGTTGCGATAAACGGTATGGGTCTTGTGCCTTACTTTATGTGGAACGCAACAGGCTCTATGTATTCCAACGTGTTCTACGGCGCAAACTTCGTTGATTACCTCGGCTACGTTGAAGAAAAGCTTATAATGGTCCACCCCGTAAACGGTGTCGGCTACGATTCCTATATCTGCGACCAGTATTTCGATTACCGTATCGAAGGACCTGCCGCACCCGATAAGATTACCGTCGCGGCGATAAATGCAATAAAGCTTATCCCCGAACGCGTAACTTATGAAGATAAGGCTACCGTAGAAGCGGCACGCGCTGCATACGATAAGATAGCGACGGTAGAACAAATGGCACTCGTTACAAACTACTCGCTCCTTGTTTCGGCAGAACAGCGTATCGCCGCTCTCGCACCCGTCGAGGACGATTCCGATACCAACACCGAAAACGGCGGCTCGGGCGGACTTATAGCGATTACGGTCATCTGCGTGGGTGCGCTTGTCGGATTTATAATCTACCGTAACCGAAAAGAAGAGAATTAAGGAGGACAATGTTTCAATATAATGAAAATGAATAAAAAGAAGGCATTGTTCGCCGTACTGTTTCTGCTTACAGCCCTGCTTCTTGCGGGCTGTAAGGCAGAGCCTACACCCTACGAAAAAAACAATGCCGAAAACTACACCGTGAGCATCAGATACGATGCAAACGGAGGAATCTTCACCACGAACACTTCGTCGATAGTAGATTCCTACAACATTTCCGAGCTTCCCGTTAATTCGAAGGGGAACGCGGAAATTGCGCTTCTCTCGCCCGATAACTCGGCAAGAGGGAACGATGCATTCTCGGCTGTCAATAACGGCTACTTTTTAGCCGGCTGGTATTCCGAAAGAATCGAAAGCACCGACAGCGAGGGAAATACCACCTACACCTATTCAAACAAATGGGATTTCGAAAACGGCTTGCTTGAGGTCGATAAAACAAAGCAATATACCGCCGAAACCCCCGTGCTCACGCTTTATGCGGCGTGGGTCCCGCTGTTCGAAATCGAATTTTACTCGGTCGGCGGCGAATATCTCGAAACCTATTCCTATGATCCCACCGCGGTAAGCGAAATTAAACTGCCCGAATGGAATACCGAAACGGGCAGGGTGGAAATGTATGAATTTCCCGCAAAATCGGGCTATACCTTCAATAAGGCGTATCTCGATTCGGCAAAAACACAAGCGGTCGAAACCGCAACGCTCACCCACAGCGGGGAAATAGATTACGCCACGGGAACGGCAAAAAACAAAACGATGAAGGTCTATATCGATTGGACCGAAGGCGAATGGTTCCGTATCTATAATGCCGATCAGTTCCTCGACAATGCGACTCTTAACGGCAATTACGAAATATTTGCAGACCTTGATTTCGAAGGCAAGATATGGCCCACCGCGTTTATGTACGGCAATTTCGAAGGCAGCATCAAGGGCAACGGCCACACCTTCAAAAATATCGATATAATTCAAACCAACAATTCAAAGGTAAACGCGGGTCTTTTCGGCAACGTTACCGAAAAGGCAAGCATTTCCGATATTACGCTCGAAAACCTTTCCTTTACCGTAAAAGCGGGTACTCGCGTGGTCGGTACAAGCTACGGCGCATTCGCGGGAACTATTTCGGGTAACGCACAGCTTTCCGGCATAAAAATCATCGGCAGTACCCTGAATATCGATTCCTCCTGCTATTTCGGCGCAGACGATTATTCAATAGGCTTGGTTTGCGGTATGGGCAACAGCGAAGCCGTAGAAACCGCCGAAATAAACTGCGTTGCAGTAGGTGATGAGCCCGAAAAGCTTATTATCACCGTCGAAGGCAACGAAGTTACCGTCGAATTTAAAGAATAAAAAATAAATTAAATAAAGGTGCAAAAAATGAAAACAAGAATTCTTTCGCTCATCCTGTGTGCGTTTATGTGCATAGGCGTGTTTGCGGGATGCTCCGGCAGCGGCGCGAACGCAGATGCATTCGTTATTATGACAGAACAGCTCGACGGCTTGTTCAACCCCTTCTTCTATACCTCCGCACCCGACGGCACCATCGTGTCGATGACACAGATCGGTATGCTCGGCTCGAAATACGAAAACGGCGAAGTTAAGGTCGCATACGGCGAAAACGAAGCTGTTGTTGTAAAAGATTATGACGTTGTAGAAAACGGCGATAAGACCGTTTATACCTTCGTTGTTAAAAACGGCATTAAGTTTTCCGACGGTCAGCCCCTTACTATGGAGGATATCCTCTTTAACTACTACGTATATCTCGACCCCGTTTACACCGGCTCGAACACCCTTTATTCTACCGATATCGTAGGTCTTGCCGAATACAGAACCCAAACTGTCGGCTCTGCCTCCGATGACAGCGATAACCTTATCGCTTCTCAGGCTTCCTCGCGTGCAAACGCACGTATCAATGAGCTTATCAACCTCTTCAACTCTGAAATCAGAGCTTCGTCTACCAAAGAAGTGGGCTATGAAGCTATGAAGAGCGCAATCGCTTCCTATTCGGTAAGCAACGGCTATAAGACTGCTATTTCCAATAATCCTGATGAGGTTTCCAATAAGAATCTTTTGGAAGACTATGAATACGCGCTCAAGCTTTTCAAGGAAGAACTCGAGACCGACTATGTCGGCGCACAGGAATCCTATATCGACGAGCCCTATAAATCCCACGAGGAATTCAAAAACGAAATCTTCTGCTTTATGTACACCGAAGGCTACGTTGAAGTTAAGTATGCCGAAGGCGCAGACGGCAAGAAGGATCATACCCAGATCGAAAGCCTCACCCCCGCATATCCTTCCTCTATAACCACAAAGGAAGCGGCTATTGATTATATTTATAATGATAAGATTGCTCGAGAACTGAACGTTATCCTTCAGTATTGGGCTACCGCGGCTACTCTTAACACCGAATTCACCGCAAAGGCAAAGGAAGTTATCCTTCACGAAAACGTTGCGGATGACGGCAGTCTTGCGGTAAAGAACATTTCGGGTATCGTTTCGCTCGGTCATACCGATAAAGCGGGCAGCACCGTTACCGTAAACGGCAATTCCTATAAGGTTGCATCTGCCCATAATGCAGACGGTACCGTTGTAAACGCAGATGAATACGACGTTCTCCAGATCACCATTAACGGCGTTGACCCCAAGGCTATTTGGAACTTCGCTATCACCGTTGCTCCTCAGCACTATTACGGAGAGGGAAGTAAGGTAGGCGTAGATATCGCGAACAATAAGTTCGGCGTTGAATTTGCAAGCTTCGACTTTATGACCGATATCATTCAGTCCACCAGAAATATCAAGCTTCCTATGGGCGCAGGCGCATATAAGGCAACCAACACCCAAAACAGCGACACCCCCTCCGAAGGCGACTTCTATACCAATAACGTTGTATATTTCAAGGCAAACAATAACTTCAATACCGTCGGCGAAGGCATCGAAAATGCAAAAATCGAAAAGATTCGCTATCAGGTAGTAAGCTCTGCAAACGCTATTGCCGCTTTGGAAGAGGGCAACGTTCATTACATCTCTCCCGCACTTACCCCCGATAACTTCGAAAAGCTCGGCAACCTCGCTTCCAAGGGTATGGTAACCCTTACCGAGGATCAGCTCGGTTACGGTTATATCGGTATCAACGCCGCAAAGGTAAACGATATCAATCTCCGTAAGGCAATTATGTGCGCGATGAACACCTCGCTCGCTATCGACTACTACCGCGCAGGTACTGCAGAACAAATCTTCTGGCCGATGTCCAAGGTAAGCTGGGCGTACCCGAAGGGAACAGACGCGACCGATAACGGCCACGACTATCCTCCTCTCGGCACCTTCAGCGAGGATATCGCAAAGAAAAATATCGAAAAGTATATGCAGCAGGCGGGCGTAAGCGCAGGCGACTCTGCACTTAAGGTTAAATTCACTATCGCAGGCTCGAGCCTTCAGGACCACCCGACCTATAAGGTATTCCGCGATGCGGCGGCGCTCCTTAACGGTATGGGCTGGGACGTAGAGGTTGTTTGCGATACTCAGGCACTTACCAAAATCAATACAGGCTCGCTCGAGGTATGGGCGGCAGCTTGGTCCTCCGCACTCGACCCCGACCTTTATCAGGTATATCACAAGGATTCCACCGCTACCAGCACACTTGCTTGGGGCTATAACTACTTAAAGACAAGCGGCACCGCCGAAGAAATTCAGATTCTCGACGAATTAAGCGACCTTATCGATAGAGCGCGCGAAACCAACGATCAGTCTGTCCGTGCAAACCTTTATAAGGATGCTATGTCGCAGATTCTCGATCTCGCAATCGAGCTTCCCGTATATCAGAGAAGTGTGCTTTACGCATATAACTCCAAGGTTATTTCTTCCGAAAGCCTTCCCGCAGAATCCGAGCTCAACCCCTACTCCTCGCCGCTCGACCGTATTTGGGAAGTTGAATTTGCAAAATAAAACGGAGTAGCAAATGCTTAAATATATTATAAAACGACTGCTTATGTCCGTTCTTATACTGTTAGGCGTTTCGATGATAATTTATTTCCTTATCCGCCTTATGCCGGTCGATTTTATTCAGGATAAAATCAACGCGATCAACCAAGGCGGCGCAACCGTTAGCGAAGAAACGGTAAACGCTATGTATGAAATGTACGGATTGGGCGACAACAGCTTTTTCGGCATTTTAAAAGGCTATTTCAGCTGGCTCGGCGCGCTTGCTACCTTCGATCTGGGTACGAGCTTCGTCTATGCCCGCCCCGTTGCCGACGTTATCTTCGAGCATATGGGAATATCCTTTGCAATCGCACTTATCGCAACCGTGTTCGAATTTTTAATAGCAATACCGCTCGGTATCACGGCGGCGACACACCAATACAGCTTCCGCGATTACCTTGTAACCGTTCTCGTTATGATAGGTATATCGCTTCCGTCGTTCTTCTTCGGGCAAATGCTTAAAGACGTGCTTGCTCTAAAGCTCGGGTGGTTTCCCGCGTCGGGCTTGGTCAACGCAACGGCTTCAAATACGGGAATGGCGCTTTTGCTCGACTATGCAAAGCATTGCTTTATTCCGATATTGACGATAGTTATTCTTTCTATCGGCGCGAGAATGAGAATGACAAGAACGAATATGCTGGAGGTTATGAACTCCGATTATATCCGCACAGCACGCGCAAAAGGCTTAAAGGAAAGCGTGGTTATTAACAAGCACGCTTTCCGCAATACCCTTATTCCTATGGTTACTTCGCTTGCAGGGCTTCTGCCCTCGCTGTTCTCGGGCGCGATTATTACCGAGCAGGTCTTCGACCTCCCCGGTATCGGTAATATCGCACTCGACGCGATGAATCGCGGTGACATCCCGTTCATAATGGGCTATAATATGTTCCTTGCGCTGTTAAGCGTTATCGGCGTATTGCTTGCCGACCTTATGTACGGCATTGTCGACCCCAGAGTAAAATTAGAGTGAGGAGGCATTTAAAAGTGGAAGAACAAACCAAAAAAGAAGAACTTCTCGAAACACAAGACACCGAAGTGCCTCTTGATAAAACCGTTAGATTAATGTCGCCGACCCGTATGGTCGTCCGCAGATTTTTCCGTTCCAAGCTTTCTATTGTCGGTTTGGTTATGGTTATAAGCCTTTTCCTGTTCAGCTTTGTCGGTCCTTTGGTATATACCCAATGGGGCGAAATCGAGCTCGATGAAAGCGGCAAAACCGAATATTCGGTATCTCAAACGACCTATACGGTAAACGGCAGGGAATACGTAGTTCGCCAAACCACCGAAAAATCGTTGAAGGATAATTTCCTTGCACCCCCTTCCGCGGAACATATCCTCGGCACCGATAACGAAGGCTACGATATTTTCGTAAGACTTATGTACGGCGGCAGAATATCGCTCATCGTAAGCTTTATCGCGGTATTTCTTATTACGATACTCGGCGTGCTTATGGGCGGTATCGCGGGCTTCTTCGGCGGCGCGATAGATAATATCATAATGCGTCTTTGCGATGTGCTTATATGCCTGCCCGGTATTCCGATATTGCTTATTATAAGTACGATATTGGATGCCTCGGAAATAGACGCGAAATACCGCATCTATCTCCTTATGATCTATCTTACCTTCATTTCTTGGCCCGGCACGGCAAGACTTGTAAGAGGTCAGATACTCTCCCTGCGCGAGCAGGAATATATGGTTGCGGCAGAGGCTATGGGCTATTCCGCACCGCGAAAAATATTCAAGCATCTCGTTCCCAACGTAATGCCTCAGCTTATCGTGCAAATGAGCTTGAGCTTGGGTAGTATGATACTTTACGAAGCAACACTCTCCTACCTGAATCTGGGTGTAAAAGCGCCCTATGCCGCTTGGGGTACGATGATAAACATTATTTCTACAAATCAGGACATTTTGCAGAATCACTTGAACGTTTGGGTCCCCGCGGGTATATGCATAGTTATTGCCGTGCTCGGATTTAACTTCATCGGCGACGGTCTGCGTGATGCTCTTGACCCGAAAGCGAGGCGTTAGGTTATGAGTAAAAACAGCAATCATCTTTCGGGTAAAGAGGTGCGTGCTATTGCCAAGGAAAACAAACGCATAATCAAAACCTTGGAAGCCTACAAAAACCGCAAGGCGGACGAAGCAGAATACCTCGGACATATGTCCGACCCCAACAATATTCTCGAAATCGATAACCTGCATACGTATTTTTTCACCGAGCAGGGTGTGGTAAAGGCGGTTAACGGCGTTTCCTTCAATATCCCGAAAAACACCACCGTCGGCGTGGTTGGAGAATCGGGTTGCGGTAAATCTGTTACGAGTATGTCGGTTATGCGCCTTATTCAGGGCCCCGCAGGTCAGATATTTTCGGGCAGCATCCGCTTTAATGCAAAAGATGAAGCGGGCGAAACCAAGGTTTACGATATCGCCAAAATGCCTATCCGCGATATACATAAAATACGCGGTAACCAAATATCGATGATCTTCCAAGAGCCGATGACAAGCCTTAACCCCGTGTTTACAATAGGCCAACAGCTCGATGAGGTCAGCTTTATCCACGATCCGAACGCTACGAAGGAATCGGCAAAGGCAAAATCGATCGAAATGCTCGAACTTGTCGGTATTGCGATGCCCGAACGCGTTTATAATTCCTTCCCGCATGAGCTTTCGGGCGGTATGCGTCAGCGTGTTATGATATCTATGGCACTCGCGAGCAACCCCCGCTTGGTAATTGCGGATGAGCCCACCACCGCGCTCGACGTTACTATTCAGGCACAGATACTCGACCTTCTGCGCGACCTTAAAACAAAAATCGACGGCTCGATAATGCTTATAACCCACGACTTGGGCGTTATTGCCGAAATGGCAGATTACGTTGTGGTTATGTATGCAGGGCGCGTTATCGAAAGAGGTCCCGTGGACGAAATATTCCATAATCCTCTGCACCCCTATACCGTAGGACTTCAAAAATCAAAGCCGACGCTCGATTCTAACAGCGAAACGCTGTTTAATATCCCCGGCAACGTGCCCAACCCCGTAAATATGCCCAATTATTGCTATTTCAAGGAAAGATGCTCTCAATGCACCAAAAAGTGCTCGGGCGATTACCCTAAAATGATCGAGGTAACCCCCAACCACTTCGTTGCCTGCCATCTTTACGGAGGGGAGGAAGAATAATGTCAGAAGAAACCAAAAACCAAAACTTCGATCCCGAAGCAATACTTGAAGTGCGTAATTTGCGCAAATGCTTTCCGTTAAAGAAAACCGTAACCGGCAAGGTAACGCAGGAATTGATCGCCGTCGACAACGTTTCGTTTACGTTAAAAGCGGGCGAAACGCTCGGTATTGTCGGCGAATCGGGTTGCGGCAAAACCACCTTGGGCAGAGCGATACTTAAATTGCATCAGCCTACAAGCGGCAGAATTATTTTCGAGGGTAAAGATATTACCGATTATAATTCCAAGCAAATGCGCGAAATACGCAAAAAGATGCAGATAATATTCCAAGACCCCTATTCCTCGCTCCCTCCGCGAAGCACTGTCGGCGGAATACTTTCCGAGCCTGTTGAGGTACACGGAATCGTACCGAAGGACGAGGTAAAGGATTACGTGCTCGACCTTATGGCAAAATGCGGCCTGCGCGATTACTATTACGAACGCTATCCCCACGAATTTTCGGGCGGACAAAGACAGCGTATCTGTATCGCACGCGCGCTTTCGGTAAAACCGAAGCTTGTTATTTGTGACGAGCCGGTTTCCGCGCTCGACGTTTCGATTCAGGCACAGATAATCAATCTGTTAAAGCAGCTCCAAAACGAGCTTAACCTTACCTATGTGTTCATTTCTCACGACCTTTCGGTTGTTAAGTTTATTTCCGATAAGATAGGCGTAATGTATCTCGGCTCTATGGTCGAATTCGGCAGCAAGGAGGATATCTTCGCAAATCCTCTCCACCCCTATACAAAGGCGCTTTTCTCGGCAATACCTCATCCCGACCCCGACGTGAAAATGAATCGTATTATACTCAAGGGCGACATTCCCTCGCCCGCAAATCCTCCCAAAGGGTGCCGTTTCCATACACGTTGCCCCCACGCAACCGATATTTGTAAAGAACAGACCCCCGAATACAAGGATTACGGCAACGGCCATTGTGCCGCCTGCCATTTGCTTGGCTGATATTTATATAATAAGGTAGAAAACCGATGAGCAAGAAAAAAGCAAAAAAGGAAAAAATAACCTATATCGACGACGGTCGAACAATAGCCGATATGTCGAACGTTCAAGGCGGGAGCAGGTGGTATAAGCAAGGCACAAGCTCGAGCATAAAGGATATTTGGCAAACCTATTGGGGCGCAACGAAAATGATGCTTAAACCAACCCTCGTTGCGGTCGGATTCCTTGTTGCCGCATTTCTTATTATCAGTTTGATATTTTGGTTAATATAGCGGTAAAAGCGTTCGCGCTTCCGCTAAAAAAGCGATCCTTAAGAATTATTTAAAGGAGACTCAGTTATGAAAAACAGAAAAACGTCCTTCAAAAGGCTGTTTCTGAATACGCTTTCGTGTATTTTGGTTGCCGTTATGCTCGTTTCCTGTCTTGCCTCCTGCAACGGAAATACGACAGAAAACGAAAGCTCCGAGGAGCAATCCTACGGCGAAACCACTACATATTCGGTAAGCGTGCAGACAGCGGGCGGAATGGTAATGTCGGAGCTTGACGTATATATTTACAGCAATTCCGAGCTTACCGATATGAAGGATTTTGCAAAAACCAATGCCGAGGGCAAGGTAACCTTCAGCCTCCCTCAGAACGATAATTACGCGATAGTCGTTTCGGGTGCACCGAAGGGCTATAAGGTAAACGCAAGCTACGGCTTTGTAGGCACAAACGCAACTATCGTTCTCGAATCCGAGCTTATTACCGACGGCGAGCTCTCGAGCGCAAATATCGCACTCGGAAGCGTTATGTATGATTTTACGGTGATGAAGCCCGACGGAAGCGAAATTACACTTTCCGAGGTTTTAAAGACCAAGAAAATGGTAATGCTTAACTTCTGGTACACCACCTGTACCTGGTGCTTGGAAGAATTTCCCCTTATGAACGAGATATATCAGGATTATAAGGATGAAATCGAAATTATCGCACTCAATCCGCTCGAGGATAACAATGCGGTAAAGGGCTTCCAAAGCCAATACGGTCTTACCTTCCCGATGGCGGCTTGCCCCTCCTCGTGGTCGAACACCTTTGCGGTAACGGGTTATCCCACCTCGGTGTTTATCGACCGCTACGGCACCGTTTGCCTTATCGAAGCGGGTGCAATAACCAGCAAGCGTCCCTTTATTTCGGCATTTGATCATTTCACCGCAGATAATTACAAGCAAACGCTCTGCGTGAACGGTATAGGCAATCTCGTAACACAGATAGCTCCCACTTATGAAATGCCCTCGTCCGATGAAATCGGCGCGGCTATAAATAACGGCGATATCGAAGTAACCTACCGTCCCGAAACCGAGGACGAAAACGCGGAATTTATCTGGCCCTTTATCACCGATAAAAAGCTCGATAAGGATTGCATAAAGGCTTCGAATATCGGCATCGATTCCTCCTACGCGATAATTTATGCCGACGTTACCCTTAAAGCGGGTCAGGCACTCGGCTTCGATTACCTCGCGTCCTCCGAAAGATATTCCGATATCCTTTACGTTATCGTAAACGACGATGACATCTTCCAAATTTCGGGTGCAGATGCGAACGAAGGATGGAATACCTGCTATCCCTGCGTTGCAGAGGAAGACGGCGTTTACGAGCTTGCGCTCTGCTTCTTAAAGGATAGCGACACCGCTGAAGGCGACGATACCGTGTATATCAGCAATATGCGCGTTGTCGATGCCGACGATATAGATGTCGACACCTATCTCCCGCGTGAAGCGGCAAAGAGCGAAAACGGCTTTGATTACAGCTATGTCGAAATCGTATTCAACGAAAAAGACGGCTACTATCACGTAGGCTCGGCTAACGGTCCTCTCCTTCTTGCAAACCTTATGAACTACAGCCAATTCAACGAGGAAGAAACCGTTTACGATATCGTTTATAACGGCAAAGCCGATAAAGACGGAATAAGCCTTTACGATAAAGAAAACGGCGGCAAGGGAATGGTCGATTACTTCTCCTATGCCTCCAATTCGTCGCTTAACGGTATATGCACCGTAAACGCAGAGCTTGCCGAAATGTTAAAGCAGGTTGCAGAGGTTGCGGGCTTTAACGCCGAAGACGAAAACGAATGGCTCAAAATTTGTATCTACTACGAAGCCTTCGGTCCCGACGGCACACAGCTTCAAGACCCCATTAAGGGACTTGCAACCTTCTCGGCTTACGAAACCGTGCTTGGCAAAAATAAGACCGAAAACTGCTTCTATTACGACAGAGCGATAATTCCGCGCGGACTTCTTTCGGAATTCATTCCCGCTAAATCCGGCGTTTACCGCTTCACCAGCAAGAGCGATTATAAAGACGGTATCGACGCTTGGATACTCAATGCAAACCGCGAGGTTATCTATACCTACGAGCACGACGAAAGAATGTTTAACGATGACATCAACTGCTCGATAGTATATTATATGGAAGCCGGAACTCCCTATTATATCAATATGGCGTTCTGGGACGTTTACGCAACCGGTGCGATCAATTACGACGTTGAATTTTTAGGCTCGTCCTATAAGCTGTTCAGACTTTGCGCACCCGGCTACTTCACCTACGACAGCGATGCAACCGGCGACGTTATGTACGATATCATCTCGGGCGGTATCAAGCCCGTGCTCAAGGACGGCAAATATTACGAATCCGAGCATAACAGCCTTATCTATGCCGATTTTACCGGCCTTACCACGGTTTTCGACCGTTCGATAACCGAAATGATCGAAATGGGCGGCTTTGATTTCAGCAAGAGCGAAACCGACGGCGAAATTCTCGCATATATCAAGCAAAACGATAACGATATCGAAAAGACCGACGAATACCTGAAAAAGCTCTGGGGCGATGAATACGACGCAAACGCAGAACTGTATCAGCTCGAGGATATTTTTGCAGGCCGCTACCACGGCAACGGCGAGGATTATACCGAAGCTATGCGTGCATATCTGCCGAAGATAATCAAATCGAGCGACGAGCGTCAGGGCTGTGTGGAAGTCGACGAGGAATTGGCTTCTATGCTTCAGCTTCTTATGGATAAATATACCTTCGAGGGTGTCGAAAATTCCTGGATCAAGCTTTGCTACTACTACGACCACCTCGGCGCGTAAAAAATACGGCGAAAGAAGGTAAAAACAATGCTAAAAAAAATAATTTGCCCGCTTATGGCTCTTGCGCTTATGTGCACAGCTGTAATGCTCGGCGGCTGCGGCGGTGGGGAAGAATCCTCACCTGCCGAGCTTACCTATAAGGTCACCGTAAAGGACGCGCTCGGTAACCCCTGCGCAAGCGGTACCGTTGTAAAGTTCATGCAAAACGGAACGCAGGTTGCTATGCAGCTCTGCGATGAAAACGGCGTGGCGAGCAAACTTCTTGCAACCGGCGAATATACGGTAGAACTTGGTTTTACCGATTCTGCGGAAGCATACCATTACGGTGAAAATATCACGCTTAACGCCGATAATTGCGAAATCGAGCTGCTTCTTTCCAAAAAGCTTATCGGCGAGCCTGCCGTTCTCTATGTAAGCGGAGGTGAATACGATGCTTTTGCCGTAACCGCGGGCTGTACCTATACAGAGCTTTCTGCCGAAAATAAAAATTATTTCCTTTTCAGCCCCACCGAAGCAGGAACCTATAAGATATCGCTTTACGGCAACGAAAAGGCAACGGTCGGATATTACGGCGCACCTCATTTCGTGCAAACACAAAATATTGCGGAGCTTACGGATAACAGCTTCGAAATTTCGGTAAGCGCATCTATGATCGGCACGGGCGATACGGGTACCTCCACGTACGTTATCGGTATCGACCTCGAAAACGCAGATAATAAGGAATGCATTCTTTGCATCGAACGCACGGGAGAGCCCAAAAAGACTATCGAGGATGAGCCTTGGACTATATACAAAAAAACCGTCGAGCTCACCGAATATAATCTTCCCGAGGGTGCGGTTATAAAGGAATTTGATCTTACCGCTTCGACCGATACCTATAAGCTCGTATTTAACGAACAAGACGGATTTTATCACTTAAACACCGCAGAAGGCCCGCTGGTGCTTATGCGTCTTGCAGAGGATTGCGATTATATCGCTTGCTTTAAAACCATTCTCGACCGTTCGGGCGTAAGCAGATATTTCTATGATGAAGAAGGTAACTTCACAAAAAAGGAAAACTATTCCGACTGTCTGCTCGAGTATATCGAATACGTAGACGCGGTCGAGGGCGTTTATCCTCTTACCGAAGACCTTAAGTATATCGTAACACAACGCGGCGAATACGTCGGCTGGTGGGACACCGAAAGCAACGGATATATCTTCAAGGACGCAAACGGTAATAACGACCTTACGATCAATACCGAGCTTGCGTGGCTTCTTATGTGCTGCTATGTGGAGTAACGGTATGAAGCTTAAAAGACTTTTGCTATGTTCGCTTTGCCTGTGTATGCTTCTGTCGCTCGCCTCGTGCGGAGATGAATTTTCGTTCTTTTACGAAGCTTTTGAGTCCGAAGATGCAACCGAAACCGAGCCGATTACGCAGAATTATATCGTAAAGGTAGTAACAGAGGGCGGAATGCCGCTCAAAGATATTACCGTGATGGTTTATGAGGACAGCAAAAAAGACTCGCTTGTGAATGCGGGAACAACAGATGAGGACGGATTTTTCCGCTTCGCGGCGTATCAGTCCGAAAACTACGTTGCCGTTCTTTCCGCCGGTCTATCCGACGGCTATATCGCCGAAAACGAATATCCCATTCGTTCAAAGGATAACGAATTCGTTGTAAAAAACGAGCTTACCGATAAAGCGCCCGCAGACGCAAAGCTTTCTCTCGGCGACATCGCGTTCGATTTCGAAATAACCGATGCAAATGGTGAAGCTCACAAGGCTAGCGAGATTTTAAAAACAAAGAAGGCAATCGTGCTTAATTACTGGTTTGAAAACTGCGGCCCCTGCAAAATGGAATTTCCGTATATGCAAGCGGCGTATGCCGAATACAGCGATAAGCTCGAAATTCTTGCACTTAATCCTCTCGACGGTACACAAAGCAGCGTTAAAAAATATGCCGAATCGCTTTCGATCACGTTCCCGATGGCTTCGGTCGGCAATGAATGGCAGTCTTCTGTTAAGGGACTTTCGGGTTATCCCACCACGGTAATAATCGACCGATACGGTATGGTCGCGTTTATGCATATGGGCGCGATTACCGAAAAAGAAACGTTCGAAAAGCTTTTCGCGTATTTCACGGCGGACGATTATGTTCAAAAGCCGATAAGAAATATGAGCGAAATAAAATAATATAAAGGATGGAATAATATGAAAAAGATTATTGCAGCTATACTTCTCATCTCTGCGCTGTTCGCGCTTTGCGCTTGCGGAGAGGGAAGCGATACCTCGGTTGCCGAAAGCAGCGCGGCAGACGCAAGCAGTCAGGTAAGTACAGAAGTAAGCGAAGCGGAGAGCAAAGAAGAATCTGTCGCAACCGCAAGCTTCAAGGTAAAGGTCGTCGATGCAGACGGTAATGCCGTTTCGGGCGTTATGATACAGCTTTGCAAGGATACCTGCATTCCCTCAAAAACCGGCGATGACGGCGTTGCAAGCTTCAATGCTGAAATTACCGAAGGCTACAAGCTTTCTGTTCTTTCCTGCCCCGAAGGATATACCTACGAAGGCGAAGCCGAGGTTTATCTCGAAAGCGGCATAACCGAATATACCGTAACGCTTAAAAAGGGTGAATAATTATGTCGGAAATAAATAAAAAGACCTCGCGCATTTTCAAAAGCGTTGTTGTTTCCGCAATTTTAATCGCGCTTATGCTTACCGCACTTGCGGGCTGTAACAGCGAAACCGAAAATTCTTCTGTTGCAGAAGAAAGCCAACAAAGCCAAATCGCTTCTTCTTCCGAAGTGAGCGAAGGCGTATCGGATGAAGAAAGCTCTGCAACTGTTTCGGAAGACAGCTCGGAAACCGAAAGCGATGACGAATCGGACTCGGAAACCGAATCCTCCACCGACGAAGAAACTTCCGAAGAATCCGAAGATGAATCGCTCCCCGAGGATGAATCCTCCGAGGTAAGCGACGAAAGCATAGAACCCGAAATTCTCGGCACGGGCACAAAGTCCGACCCATATCTTATGATTCCTACCGAGGATAAAACCGTTACCACCTACACTATTCCTGCGGGCGAATCGCAATATTACAGCATCTACCGCGTGGGCGGCACAATCCTCACTATCGAAAGCGAAGACGTTTCTGTCGAATACGACGGCGTTCCTTATATTGCAAAAAAGGGTAAGGTTACCGTCGAAGTGGAATACGCTCTCGCGAGCGACGCTATCCTGTTCGAAATTTTTAATGAAGGCGATAGCGACGCAACCTTCCTTCTTCAATTCGAAAACCCCGAAGGAACTATGGCAAACCCCGAAAAGGTTACCGATATTTCGATGGATATAAAGGTTTCTATCCCTGCGGGTACAGAAACCGGCTATCATTACAGCTATGTTGCCGAAAAGGACGGCGTTCTCCGTTTTTATAAAACCTCTTCTGTGGCAAGCGTGCTTTCTGTAACCAACAACAGCACCTCCGCAAACCGCACAAGCGAGGAAACCGATGCGGAATACGTCGAACTCGAGGTAAAAGCAGGCGACGAGATAATTATTGTTGTCGGCGCACAGCGCGATAAACGCAATAATATCCCTGCAGTAGATATTACTTGGAATGCAATTTATGCATAAAATCTATAAGGAGAAATGATAACCATGAGAAACGTAATGAAAAAAGCATTCGCAATCGTTCTTGCAACCCTTATGCTTGCTTTTTCGCTTACCGCTTTTGCAGAGGGCGAAAACTATGTTGTTGACGAAGAAACGCTTATTGCTGTCGGCGATAACGAATGCGAATTGAACACCGAATACGATTATACTGTTTTCGCATTCGCTCCTGATGAAATCGGTAAATATACCGTTACGATCGATAACGGTGCTATCGCCATTGTAAGCTATAACGGTATGTGGGTAACCGTGGAACCCTCCGAAGAAACCGTTACCGAAAACACGTTCACTTGGGACTGCACGGGCGTAGGCCAGTCTATCTGGATTGCCGTTATAAGCGAACAATCAAAAGTTGCTCTTACGGTAGAGTGGGCAGAGCTTGTAATCGAAACCATTACCAACACTACCTACACCAATAAAACCACCCCCGAAGCATTCACTTTAAGCGGCAACAAGGCATCTTTGCAGTACGTCGATACCTTCGATGACGTTGAAAACTCGGCAGTTCTCGGCGATGACGGCTTCTATCACCTCGACAGCGCGGATGGCCCCGTGCTTTACGCAAAGCTTAACGATTCTATGCTTTCGCTCGAAGATGCGGCTCAATACGGCCGTGTTGTTGCGTTGGTATATGATGAAAACGGCAAGGCGATAGAAAAGATCGATTATAACGAAGCATTTAATGAATACCTTCTCTGTTCGGATGAAGGCGTGTATCCCCTTACCGAGGATATAATGACCTTTTACCAAGAAATGGGCAGAACTAACGAATGGTATGGCGAAGACGGTTGGATCGGCGGTACAGAAGCAGATGCTTGGATGTTTGCTTGCTACTACCTCTCGGATTCCAACGGCTTGGGCGACGTAAACAGCGACGGCGCAATCGATCAGTACGATTATATCCTCGTTAAACGTCACTACTTCGAAACCCGTTATCTCACCGAAGAAGAAATGGCATTGGCTGACGTAAATGCCGACGGCGAGGTTGACCAGTTCGACTATATCCTTATCGCTCGCCATTATTTCGGCACGTATGTGATTGCTTAAAACGAACTTATAAAAATAGCTATAAATTAAAATAACGAGAGAGGAACTCCTTAAGCTCCTCTCTCGTTTTCTTATTAAAATATTTGTTTTCGGCAATCGGCGATTCACTGTATCATAATCTTTACAATTTCGTGGTCGGTCGGCTGCATACCAACTCTGCCTATATGACCGACACAGCTTATCGTCGCGCCCGTGTCGTTTTGCAAAATACCCGTGTTCGAAGCGTAAGCCTTGCCCTGCATAGCCAGCGAATGTGCAAATAACGCCGCATCGAGCGCAGACGATATCTTCGCCGCGCAGGACGCCTTTGCACCGTCGCAAATAATTCCCGGTATGTCCGCCAGCGTGTTGTCGACCGTATCCTTAATCTGCGTCAGCGTGCCGCCAACCATATATGTTATCGCCGCACCTGCCGCACAAGCCGCCGAAACAGCACCGCAAAACGCCGAAAGCTTGCCGATAAATTTCTTTTGGTAAACCGTCAAAAGGCTCGAAAATACAAGCGCACGGTGCATTTTTTCTTCGTCAATGCACTTTTCTTTTGCATATACGATAATCGGTACCGTTGATGTAATGCCCTGATTGCCGCTGCCCGAGGTGATTATAACGGGCATATCACAGCCCTCCATACGCGCCTCTGATGCGGCGGAAGCGTAAGCGCGCATACGCGTGTATGTGCTGTCTGGGTAGGCAGAAAGTATTGCCTTCCCGATACCTACGCCGTAATCGCCCTTCATACCGCGCTCGGCAATCGCCATATTGCATTCTATCTGGCTGTCGGTAAAGCGGCGGATAATATCAAGCTCGCATTCCTCGGCAAATGCATAAATATTGTCTATGCTAAGCTCGCTTCTGTCGGCAATTTCGGTAATTTCTTTTAAATCCTCGGCGATAAATAAAATCTCGCCGTTTTTTTCAATGCGAACTATATTCGTGTGGCTGTGACGTACCTCAACTGCAACACAGTCGCTTCCGCAATACTGCTCAATAATAAAATGTAAGGGAACGGTCGATTCAAGAAATTCAACGTCGCAAAAGCCGTTTTCCAAAAACCGCACCGTTTTTTTCAAACCCTCCTGCGTAACGGCTTCAAGCACCTCCATATTCCGCTCGGCATCGCCCGCAAGCGCGCCTAAAGTGCAAGCGGCTTCGATACCAGTCATACCGTCGGAATTAGGTATGCGCACGCAACGAACGTTTTTAATGATGTTGCCGCTGCATTTCGCAATAATGCGCTCGGGCTCATGACCCAAAACGGCTCTCCCCTTTGCCGAAGCAAACGCAAGCGCAATAGGCTCGGTACAACCCATAGCAGGGCGAAGCTCCTCGCCGAGTATTGCTATAAAATCCTGCTTTATCTTTTCGTTAAGCATAAATGCCTCCAAACGGAAACTTACAACCTATTATACAACTTTTTTTGCTATTCTTCAAGTATAAATTACAAATCCGACCGTTTTGTCTTTCCCTCGAGAGCGAAGCGATATGAGAGGCGTTCAAGCGAGTGCAAAACCAACAAAAAACAAAGCCGCAGAAAAACTGCGGCTTTATATATAAAATCTTATAAAAATCCGCGACAGGTGCGTGGATTTTTATACCTTAGAGTTCCGAGGCTTTGGACAAGGAACGAAAC
>JAZSHQ010000004.1:0-3364 GCA_045533335.1 Eubacteriales bacterium | reverse complement strand
CGTCACTATTTCGAAACCCGTATGCTTACGGCAGACGAAATGACCCGCGCAAACGTTAACAAGGACGCAGTAGTTGACCAGTTCGACTACATCCTTATCGCACGCCACTACTTCGGCACGTTTGAAATTAAGTAATGTCATTCTGAGCGAAGCAAAACAGCGGTAAAGCTGTTTTGCGAAGTAGAACTTCCGCCTTAGCGGAAGAGAATTGCGCGAGCGCAATACGGGATATACACAACAATTTAACAATACAACGAGAGAGGAACTTCTTGCACTGCCCCAAAAAATCTTTGATTTTTCGGGGACCCCATTAAGTTCCTCTCTCGTGCTCTCCCAAAAACTTTTAGTTTTGGGATTTTTTATTGTGAGTCATTTTTTCGTTATAGAAATTTGTTGCGTGGGCGTTTTCGAGCGGCTGAATGGTTGCATTTGTTTTTTGTTACAAAAAACCGCACTTGGTTTATGCACATTTAACAAAAAACAATCGTGTTTCGATAAAGAAGATACAAATTATTGACAAACTATTGTTTTTGTGATATACAGTAATACTGTATGAGAATAAAATCGCGTAATGTTCGCTTATGCGAGCCAAAAAATCAGGAGGTATATTATGCAAAAACACCTTAAGAAAGTCCTTTCGGTAATGCTTTGCGTAGTGCTTTTGGCGACTACCTTAATAGCTGTTATTCCCGAAATGGTCCCCGAAGCAGGAGCAGTTACATACAGAACCGCAAAGAACGGCGCATCTGCTTCCTACAAAGCAAGCAAGTATTATGAGCACTTCACGAGAATAGAGCTTACCGGCGACGGTGTGACCGACACGTTGGCGGTCGCGCTTTCTCAGCTCGGCTACCACGAAGGTGCTTCGACCAGCGATATGGACGGTATTTCCAGCAGTAACGGAAACTTTACCGAATATAACTATAATATGGGTAACCAGTACACCGGCGGTTACAATTACGAATGGTGTGCATGCTTTATGTCTTGGAGCCTTTATCAGGCTCGCCAGACCGATCACGGCTCGGGCGGAACTTCCAATACCCTTTGCCGTTATAACGCAGGCAACGCTAACTATATTTGGCGTGAAATCGGTTGCCCCAGCTGGGTAAGCAACCTTAAATCCGCGGGCAGATGGAAAGCTCGTTCGAGCGGATATAAACCCCAGTCCGGTGACCTTATATTCTTCCGCAGTGCAGCGCACATCGGTATGGTTGTATATTCCGACAGCAACTACGTTTACACCATCGAAGGTAACACCAGCGACCAAGCGGGTATCGAACCTGCAGGCGGCGGCGTATTTTTCAAATCGTATGCGTTGAGCAATACCGGTATCGACGGCTACGGCGTGCTTCCCTATAAGACCAACAGCTCTGTTCCGAAGATAGATTACAGCGGCGCAAACCCCACCACCGGTCTTTACATCTCCAATGCGGTCAAGTACGTTTACTCTACCGCTACCGGCTCGACCGTTACCGCAAATATGCCCAGATTCACTATGTTTGAGGTAACCGAAATCGCTTCCAACGGCAGATTAAAGGCTACTTATACCACCTCCTCGGGCACAACCGTTACCGGTTGGATACTTAACAGCTCCGACAGAGTTATTCAGCTTACAACAACCAAAAAGAATTCTCTTAACCTTCTTAACGACGCTATCGCAGCGGCAGAAAAAGTACGTTACGACCACTATACCGAAGCAAATCTCGCTACTCTTCGCAGCGTATATGCAGAAGCGATTGCTTTGAAAAACAACTCCTCTGCAAGCGATGCAAGCCTTGACGCTATGACTGCGAAGCTCCAAAACGCGATCAACAACACCGTTGCAAGCAACGAAAAGGTTGTTTCGGTTGGCAAGAGCTACACCGCTCCCGACAGCGGCAGAACAGATACTTACGTAGACAACGGCAAGCGTCTTACCGACGGCGCGAAGACCGAAACCAACGGCGGAACAGATAAATTCGCGGGCTTTAACGTTTCCGGCCCGATAGACATAGTTCTCGACCTCGGCGGCAACGTTACCACCAATTCCTACCGTATTTATGCGGCAAGAATGGTAGACTGGGGAATAGAAGTACCTGCCAAGCTTGAAATTTCTGTTTCTAACGACGGCGTTAATTTCTCTTCTGTTAATTCTACCGACATAACCTACCGCACTTATGCGAGCGAAGAGTGGAATATGTTTACAATGACGGTAAATTCCAATACTCCTCGCACCGAACGCTACATTAAATTTACCATTACCAACACCAACACGCATATCTGGCTTCAGGAAATCGAAGCTATGAACAACCCCGTTGCGGCAACCGGCAAGGTTTACGTTACGAGTATGAACGGATATATCCGCGCCGGCGATACTATCATATTCACTCCCGATCAGGGCACCATAACCGCAAAAGACCACAACATATCCTATACCACCAACGTTGTGGCAACCTTGCAGGGCTCGGAATACGTGATCACCTCGATCACCTCGGGCAGCGGCGTTGATACCACCCCCTCGATTACCCTCCAAAGCAACCAGATCCTTATAGCGACTCACGAATGGGAAAGCAAGGGCGTGGATGACCCCATCCTCGGCTCGCACGCGAACGCATCGCGCCTTAGAAATGCGACAATCGGCAGCAAGCTTGTTTTGACTAACATCAACGTAAGCAGCAAAACTTTCGGCGCGGCACCCTCGATTCAGGTAATCGGCGCTCCCTCGGCACCCACAGATCTTCCCAGCAACGCAGAAACCTTCTGGGTAACTCACCTGAACAACAACTCTGTCGAAGGCGCAGGTACTATCTTCACCTCGCAATATGAAGGCGCGGCTTGGTGGTTGCACGTAGCATTTGCACCCACAAGCAGCAACGGCACCTACAAAATCGTTGATATGTCCAACGGTCTTTCGGACGGCAAAGCAACCGCGCTTACCGTTCCCGCAGGCGGCTTCGTATGGGCAATAAACAAGGGTAACAACTATATCGAGCTCGGCACCGGCAACGTTGACTATACCTCCGAAAACTGCGACGAGGCATTGGAGCTTGCAGCACAGTGGCAGATCGGTGACGAATTTACCTTCTACGGTATCGATCCGCTTTCTCCTGTTGTAAACACTTCTACCCCCGCGACGAATTGGTATGACGATGCATACGTTTGCCAATCCTATTTCGTTCGCAAGAGCAACGCTCCCGTTAACCCTCCCGTTGATCCTCCCGTTAACCCGCCCGTTGACTCCGAAGGCAAGCTCGGCGACGTTAACAACGACGGCTCGATCGACCAGTACGACTACATCCTCGTTAAGCGTCACTATTTCGAAACCCGTATGCTTACGGCAGACGAAATGACCCGCGCAAACGTTAACAAGGACGCAGTAGTTGAC
>JAZSHQ010000024.1:0-7195 GCA_045533335.1 Eubacteriales bacterium | reverse complement strand
CCTCCCGGAACGGGCGACGTTCCGCTTACCGTGTTCCAGTCGCTTCCCGTTGACGGTATGATAATCGTTACCAGCCCGCAGGATCTTGTTTCGATGATCGTCGGCAAGGCGGTAAGAATGGCAGAACTTATGAACATTCCTATTCTCGGCTTAGTCGAAAACTATTCCTACTTCGAATGCCCCGATTGCAACAAAAAGCACTATATCTACGGCGAAAGCAAGGTGGATGCCGTTGCCGAAGCGCACGGTATTGATAAGGTTGCAAAAATGCCCATTAACCCCACGCTTGCCGCACTTTGCGATAAGGGCGAATTGGAATTTTACGAGGGTAGCTTGCTTTCCGAATTGGACTTTTAAAAGGGGCTTCTATTTTGGTCCAAACCGAAAAAATCTTTTTAAAGTTCCCGCGGTAGAGGTTGAGATTATTTCGTGACTTCTACCCGCGAGGGCGTTTCGTACGATATAATTGTTACTGTAAGGATTTTATTAAGATTTTTTCTATCGTGCTTTTCGGCTCGGGCAGTAGATTTCTACAGCCGTTCGCCGAAAATCCCGATTTTGAACTCAAAATAGCGCGCCCAAACGACAAATGAGCTGTTGCATTGTTCTGTTTGCAACAGCTCATTAATTTTTACGTTAATTATTCTGCTTTTTCGGTTTTTGCGGTAATTTGCGCCGAGGAAAGCCGCGCGGCGATATAGACGACCAAGCCGAAATCGACAACCGAGAAGGCGGAATCGAAATCGAAGAAGAACGTGCCGAAACAATGCAGGAAAAAGTTGGGGACCGAATAAACGAGCAGGAAAAATATCGAAAGATAGCCGAAGCTGTTAAAGGGTGCGGCGGAGGTTTCGGTGATATAGGATTTTCCCTCGGAAAGGAAATAAAGCAAAACCGCAACAAGGCCGATGATGTGGTAGGCACCCGAGGACGCGAGCGGCGCCGCGCTTGTGCTTATAAAATCGGAAAGGATACGCACGGCGGAGAAGATTATGGGAATAAGTGCTGCCGCGGCGTGATAGCTTTCGTTTTTAAGCTTTTTGTTGTAATTAAGACCCGAAATAAGAAATTTTATCGCCGAAAGCAGGGTGAGTATGGCGAGAATAAATTCAAAAAGAGCAAATTCGTAACTTCCGCGGATAAGAATGCCGACGTAGAACAACGCCGCGCCGATAAGTGAAAAGGCAAGAATAAGCGACGCCGCGGGCATAGCACCGAGCGAGCGTTCGAGATGAATTGCCTTTTTTCTGCCGAACGCGATGCCCGAATAAATGAAGAGGATCACAAAAACAACGCTGATAACGGTAAAGGCGGTGACCTCTGCTTTGTCGGGGAGATAATACGTGTCGTTGCTGATCACGTTTTTTTCCATATTAAGCGTGACGATAACGGTGCGAAGAAAAGCCATAACGATAGAAATGACAACAACCGCGACAACACGTAATTTTTGCGAGCGCATAAGCAACACCTTTCCGAAATTTATCTTTATAACTACGTTATTATAATTCAATTAATCGGTTTTGTAAAGGGGAAACGGGATTGTTTACATATTTTTAAAAGATTTAAAGCGAAAAAGTGCAAATAAACGGCAGTAATTGGAGAAAATAAGATAAAGACAAATAAAAAATACGCAAAAAGGTCTTGACATTCTGCAAAATCGGTGATACAATGAATGTCGCGCCGAGAAAGCGCGGAATTGAATATAGCGGGATTGTGTAACGGTTAGCACGACAGACTCTGACTCTGTTTGTTGGGGTTCGAATCCCTATCCCGCTGCCAAATAAAAACAGATGGGCAAAGCCTATCTGTTTTTATTTTGTTAAGTAGAATTGGGATTCGAACGGGTCGGGAGTGAATGGCGTGCCGGGGGCACGCCAGAGCCGACCCTGACCGAGCCCGCAGGCGAGAACGAATCCCTATCCCGCTGCCAAAAATCTCCTCGGACGAAGTTCGGGGAGATTTTTCACTTTTCACTCTTCACTTTTCACTCTTCACTAAATCCGTCCGAGGAGATTTTTGGCAAGGTTAGAAGTAATAGTGAATAGTGAAGAAGTAAGGTTGATTTTGCTTCGCAAAATCTTCATTACAGATAGCAATATATCATTGAAATGCACTGTGCTTTGTGATATAATTGCCTAAAAGGAGGTCTGTTTATGAGATTATATAGACCCGTTGGACAAGCAGAGCTTGATTTAATCGTTGCGGCGGATTTTCGCTCCTATCCCCCAAGATTACCTGAACAGCCAATCTTTTATCCCGTATTGAATGAAAAATATGCTCGTGAAATTGCAGAAAAATGGAACAAGAAATCTGCAGATTCGGGTTATGCAGGATATGTTACAACATTCGAAATCGATGATGCGTATATTTCCAAGTTTGATATTCAGACCGTAGGAGCGGGTTACCATCAGGAGTTTTGGATTCCTGCGGAAGAATTGGAGGAGTTCAATCGTCATATCATTGGGAAGATTGAAGTCATCTGATCATTCACGCACTGTTATACAGCTCTTTTGCAAATAAAAACAGATAGGCTGAGCCTGTCTGTTTTTATTTTGTTACAATATGCGGTTTAAACAGAAAATCTTATATTGCATAAACTGAATACGGTGATGCAATATGTATAATAAGGAAACAAAATGTATAATCGGCGAGGGCGGGGGAAGCTACGAGGCTTCGGTTTCGCCGCCGATATTTCAAACCTCGACCTTTGAAGGGGGCGGGGAATATTCCTATACGCGGCTTTCCAACCCGACGCGCGCGATGCTTGAACGCGAGCTTGCCGTTTTGGAGGGCGGAAGGCACGCTTTTGCGTTTTCCTCGGGGCTTGCGGCGATAAACAGCGTTTTTTCACTTTTAAAAAGCGGCGACAGGGTGCTTATTTCCGACGATTTATACGGCGGGACCTACCGTATGGCGCGGAACATATACGCGAAATACCGAATAAAATTTGAATTTATCGATATGAGCGACACGAAAACCGTGGAAAACGCATTGAAAAACGGCGGAGAAATGGTTTTTGCCGAATCGCCGACCAATCCGATGATGAAGGTTGCTCCGCTTGCCGAGATTGCGGCGTTATGTAAAAGGCGCGGTGCGCTGTTCGCCGTCGACAACACCTTTTTAACACCGTATTTTCAAACCCCGCTTTCGCTCGGTGCGGACATTGTGATACATTCCGCGACGAAATACCTTTCGGGGCACCACGATACCGTCGCGGGGGCAGTGGTGGTTAACGATTCTTCGCTTGCCGAAAAGCTTTCGCTTGTATCGATGACGCTGGGCAACGCGCTTTCGCCGTTCGACAGCTGGCTTGTTCTGCGCGGAATAAGAACGCTTTCTCTGCGTATGGAAAAGCACCAGCAGAACGCGCTTGCGGCGGCGGAATTTTTAAAGCAACGCGCAGAGGTGGAAAGCGTTATCTATCCCGGCCTGCCCGAGCATAAAGGGCACGAATTGATGAAAAGCCAGGCAAGCGGGTTTGGGGGCGTGGTTTCGTTCAGCGTGAAAAGCCGCGAAATCGCAAAACGCTTGATAAAGGGCGGCAAAATAATTAAATTTGCCGAAAGCTTGGGCGGCTTCAGAAGCCTTATTACCTATCCGCTTACTCAAACCCACGCATCTATTCCGCAGGAAATGCGCGAGAGGATAGGGATAACCGACAAGCTGCTTCGTTTGTCGGTCGGGCTCGAAAACGCGCGTGATATAACCGACGATTTGGCACGGATGCTTGACGCAAATACTTGACTTTTTCACCCGAATGAGGTATAATTGGGTAAACTTTTAAAAGGAGATTTAATAATGAAGAGAATTACAGCACTTCTTATCGCGCTTCTTATGCTTTGCCTTCTTATTCCCACAGGCGTAGCTGCAGAAGAAGAAAAGCCTCTTTGGATCACTCACTTTAATAACAACACCATCGAAGGATCGGGCGTTATCTTTACCGATGCATACACCGGCGCAGGCTGGTGGATCCACTTTGCGTTTGCTCCTACCGACGTTGAAGACGTTTACCAGATCGTAGATACCTCGAACGGCCTTGCGGACGGCTCGGCTATCGCTCTTGAAATCCCCGAAGGCGGTTTCGTTTGGGCGGCTAACTACGGTAACGACTATGCTACCATCAACAATAATCCTGCTGACATCGACTACACTTCCGCGAACTGCACCGACTGCATCAACGACGTTTCGATAAACTGGATGACCGGCACCCTCGTTAAGTTCAGCGGCCTTGACCTTGAAGGTCAGACCATTCCTACCTCTACTCCCGAAATCAACTGGTACGAAGACGATTACGTTTGCACCGCTACATACACCATTTACGAAGGCGACGCTAACGTAGGCGGCGAATCTGAAGAAGAATCTACCGAAGAATCCTCCGAAGCAGAAGCTTCCTCCGAAGCAGACACCGCGTCCTCCGAAGCAGAAGCTTCCTCCGAAGCTGAATCTAAGGAAGAATCTGTTGCTGCAACCGAATCCTCCGAAGCAGAAGCTGAAGACGGCGGCCTCGGCACCGGCGCGATCATCGCAATCATCGTTGCGGCTGTTGTCGTTATCGGCGCAGTAGTTGTATTTTTCGTTAAGAAAAAGCAATAAAATTTAAAGCTGTTTGACCCGCAGGGAGCAACCCCTGCGGGTCTTTTTCTTTCCAACAAAAAGCGGGCATACAAATTGTGCAAAACCGACAAATATCGAGCGCGCTTTAAGAAAAAATATACAAGTTATTGACAATCGTAATGATATATGATATTATGGCTTGTATTGAAATTATAATCGCGCAATATCGCGTGCGCGGTCATAAAAATAAACGGAGGTTTTTATGAAAACGTGTATCAAAAGAGCCGTTTCGGTAATGCTTTGCCTTGTTTTGCTTGTTGCAACCGTTATTGCTGTCATTCCCGAATCGGTCATACCTGCTTCTGCCGCTACATACAGAACGGGCGCAAACGGCCCCCACTCTTCCTATACCGGCAGTAAATATTACCGCAATTTCCAAAAGGTTGAGCTTACCGGCGACGGCAGAACAGACGTAATTGCTATTGCTCTTTCTCAGCTTGGTTATCAGGAAAGCCCCACCGCGTACGACTTTGACGGTATCGGCGGCGGCAGCGGTAACTATACCGAATATAACTACAATATGGGTAACTTTGGCTCGGGCTATACCTACGAATGGTGCGCAACCTTCGTTGCTTGGTCGCTTTATCAGTCCCAATGTACCGACCAGAAAAGTATGAGCGACTGGGCTCGTAGCCATATGGGCGATAAAAACTACATCTGGCGTGAGGTTGGATGCGGTTGGTGGGCAAACCAGCTTCGTCAGTTAGGTTATTTCCAGCGTTCGAAGGCATATAACGGCAACACCTACAAGCCCCAATCCGGCGACCTTATCTTCTTCTGCTGGGACGGTCCCTCCGGCGGCGAAGATCACATCGGTCTTGTTGTATATTCCGACAGCAACTACGTTTACACCATCGAAGGTAACACCAGCAACCAGAACGGTCTTGAAGCAGACGGCGGCGGTGTTTACTTCAAAAAGTATTCGCTCGGTTACAACTACATAACCGGTTACGGCGTACTTCCTTACAAAACCAACAGCGCGGTTAAAAAGATAGATTACAGCGGTGCAAACCCCACACCGGGTTATTATGTCTGCAACGTTTCCAAGTACATCTATGCAACCGAAACCGCTACCACCGTATCTTACTATTCGCAAAGATTTTCGATGTTCGAGGTTGTCGGCGTTGCAAGCAACGGCAGACTTAAGGTAAAGGGTGTTACCACCACTACCGGCGCAGTTGTCGACGGTTATATTCTTAACAACGAGGACCGCGTTATTCAGCTCAGCTCCTCTGCGGCAACCCCGCGTGATAACCTTAATTCGACTATCAACGCTGCAAAAACCGCACGTTACGACCAATATACCGAAGCAAACCTTGCTACTCTTCGCTCGACCTATACCGAAGCTGTTGCGCTTTACAACAATTCGAGCGCAAGCGATTCTTCGCTTACCGCGATGACCACCAAGCTTCAAAATGCTATCAATAACACCGTTGCAAACAACGAAAAGGTTGTTTCTGTCGGAAAGAGCTACACCGTTCCCGACGGCGGACGTACCGATATTTATGTCGATGACGGCAAGCGTCTTACCGACGGTGCAAAGGGCACTACCGACGGCGGCACCGATAAGTTCTCGGGCTTTAACGTTACCGCTCCGATGGAGGTTGTTGTTGACCTCGGCGGCAGCGTATCCTCTAATGCTTACCGTATTTACACCTCGAGGCACGAGGGCTGGGGTATAGTTTGCCCCACACAAGTGGATATTTCGGTTTCCAACGACGGCAAGAACTATACCGCTGTCGGCAGCACTACCATCAGAAGCCGCACCTATGCGAGCGATACCTGGAATATGTTTACTATGACTGTAAACAGCGAAACCACTCGCACCGAACGCTACATTAAGTTTACCATAACCAACGGCAGCAACCATATCTGGCTTGAAGAAGTTCAGGTTATGAACAATCCTGTTGCGGCAAGCGGCAAATCTTACGTAACCGGCTTCAACTCCTTTATCCGCAGCGGTGATACCGTTATATACACTCCCGATCAGGGCACTATAACCGGCCAGACTCATAACATACGCTACACTACAAACATTGTTGCGACTTGGAACGGAAGCCGTTATGTTATAGACTCTATCACTCAGGGCGACGGCTCCGAAGATCTTTCGGTTTCTCTTAACAGCAACCAGATCCTTATAGCAACCCACTCTTGGGAAAACGGCACCGACGATCCCGTTCTCGGCTCTCTTGCAAATGCAGAAGTATTTAGATCGGCAAGCGTTGGCGACGAGCTTGTATTCACTAATATCGATATTAACGGCAAGGCTCTTTCCGCCGCACCTACTATCGAAATCATTTCGAAGACTCCCGTCGATCCCCCCGTTGATCCCCCTGTCGATCCTCCCGTTGATCCTCCTGTTGATCCTCCCGTTAACCCGCCCGTTGACTCCGAAGGCAAGCTCGGCGACGTTAACAACGACGGCGCGATCGACCAGTATGACTACATCCTCGTTAAGCGTCACTATTTCGAAACCCGTATGCTTACGGCAGACGAAATGACCCGCGCAAACGTTAACAAGGACGCAGTAGTTGACCAGTTCGACTACATCCTTATCGCACGCCACTACTTCGGCACGTTT